>NZ_VSRL01000002.1 GCF_012184385.1 Lentzea indica | reverse complement strand
CCGCTTCAACTGCGAGGCCATGACAACAGTCCTTGTCCGGCAGGGGAAAGAGCCTGCCGGACAACAGCATCCCAGTCAGAAGCACCACAGCTAAGCAGCAACACGCTACTAGTGGCGTGGCTCGAAACGTTGCCGAGCGAATTCGCGGTCAGACGGGCGCATCGTGGTGCCGCCCCCACGTCCTCATACCGGAGTCGTATGGGGGCGTGGGGGCGGTGCCGCGAGGCGTCCTGCTGAGCGTGAATTCACCGCCAACGTTTCGGGCCACGCCACTAACCCGCGAAGTAGCCGAGCTGTGCCGAGAGGTCGGCCGCCGCCGCCGACATCGTTGGCACGATCTGCTCGACCCGCTCACGGGACAACCGGTACGACGGCCCGGAAGCGCTCATCGCCGCCACCACCTCGCCGCGATGCCCGCGGACCGGGACGGCCACCGCGTGCAGCCCGAGCTCCAGCTCCTCGAAGCAGGCCGCGTACCCCTGCGACGCGACGGTCTCCAGTTCGGCCAAAAGGCGATCAGGATCGACAACGGTGTTCTCGGTGTACGAGTCCAGCGGTATCGAGACGAGCCGCTTGCGTTCCTCGACCGGCAGGTACGCCAGAAGGATTTTGCCGGAGGAGGTGGCGTGCAGGGGCGTGCGCTGGCCGATCCAGTTCACGGCCGAGACGGCCGCCGAGCCGCGGGCCTGGGTGATGTTGATGGCGACGCCGGCGTCATGCACGGCGATGTTGACGGTTTCGCCGAAGGAGTCGGCCAGCGTCTGGCACACGGGCTGGCCGAGCTTGGTCAGGTCCATGCGACCGGTGGCGGCGCCGGCGAGGCGAACCACGCCGAAGCCGATCGCGTACTTGCCTCTCTCACCCAGCTGCTCGACCAGGCCGCGGGACTCCAGGACGGACACGAGTCTGGACACCGTGGATTTGTGCACGCCCAGCTCACCTGCGATTTCGGTGATACCGGCCTCCCCTTGGGCCAGTAGTTCAAGCACGCTGATGGCTCTGTCGACGGACTGCACCTGAGCTGCCGAGTCGGAGTTGCTCATCGCGCAACAGTAACCGGCAGGCAAAACAACCCGCTCGAACTCTTGACGGCGCGTCTTCGGAGCCGCACATTGTGTTGCGTCATTCGGAACATGTGCCGCGTCACGCAACGGAGGCCGACGATGATCCGCGCCTGCGCTCTCATGGACCTGCCCCCGGGAGAGGCGGTGCGCATCGTCGGCCCTCATGCGCCGATCGCGGTGTTCAACGCCGACGGTGTCCTGTATGCCATCGACGACACCTGCACCCATCAGGACGCCTCTCTCAGCGAGGGATGGCTGGAAGGGTGCTTCGTCGAATGCCCGCTGCACGCCGCGAGCTTCGACCTTCGCACCGGCGAGCCGACTTGTCTGCCCGCCAAAAGACCGGTGAAGACCTACCCCGTCTTTGTGAAGGATGGAGAGGTCTATGTCGATGTCGAGGTGAACGAGGACGTGGCGTGAGGACGATCGCGATCATCGGTGCTTCACTCGCCGGTTTGAGGTCGGCGCAGGCACTGCGCCAGCAGGGGTTCGGCGGACGGCTCGTCGTGATCGGCGACGAGATCCATCTGCCCTACGACCGGCCTCCCCTCTCGAAGGACTTCCTCCTCGGCAAGGTCGAGGCGGTGCCGCTCGCGGACCAGGACGACCTCGACGCCCTCGAAGCGGAGTGGCGCCTCGGTATACAGGCGACAGGATTGCTTTCCACTCAGGAGATCGCGCTCAGCGACGGCTCGACGGTCGAGGCCGACGGCGTCGTCATCGCGACAGGCGGTATACCGCGAACAATTCCGAACACGCACGTCCTGCGCACCCTCGACGACGCGATCAAGCTCCGTGACGCGTTCGGCGGCGCGCAGCACATCGGCGTCATCGGCGCCGGATTCATCGGCGCCGAGATCGCCTCCAGTGCCCGCGCGCTCGGCAAGGACGTCACCGTCGTCGAGGCGCTCCCGGCACCGCTCACGCGCGTGCTGGGCGCGGAGATGGGTGCCGCATGTGGACAGCTGCACGGCGACCACGGATCAACGTTGATCACGGGCGTCAATGTTGATTCAGTCAACGTTGATGGCGGAATCAACCACGGTATCCATCTCGGGGACGGCCGTGTCGTCAACGCCGACGTCGTCGTCGCCGGCATCGGCACGCGCCCGGCGACGGACTGGCTCCGAGACGGACCGGTCCGTCTCGGCAACGGCGTCGTGTGCGACGCGGGCGGCGTGACGAACGTGAAGAACATCGTCGCCGTTGGCGACGTCGCGAACTGCGCGGGCCATCGCGCCGAGCACTGGACGAGCGCGACCGAACAGGCGCAAGTCGCCACCCGCAACCTGCTCGCGGGCGCGACGGTCGCGACGCACACCAACGGCGGCTACGTCTGGTCTGATCAGTACGGCGTGCGGATCCAGTTCATCGGACGGGCGACGAACGACGTTCGCGTCGAAGATGGATCCATCGAGGACAGGAAGTTCGTCGCGACCTATCGAGACGGTGACAACCCCGAAGACGTTGTCGGCATCGTGGCGATCAGCAACGCTCGGCTTTTCACCAGGCTCCGCAGGAGCTTGAAGTAGGAGACGGTCGTCACGGTTTACCGCCACCGGCGACCGGCTACACCCGAATGTCCTACGTGGACATACGAACAGGGAGGCGCGTCGCCGGTGCGGCAGATCATCAACCCCTTCGACCAGAGTGTTGTCACCGAGGTCGAGGACCAAACCCGCGAACAAGCGATCCAGGCGATCGCCAAGGCCAGAAACGCCTTCGACCACGGCGACTGGCAGCACGCGAGCCCCGAGCACCGTGCCGCCGTGCTGAACCGCGTCGCGGACCTGCTCGAACGCGACAAGGAGGACATCGCCCGCACCGAGACGCTCGACACCGGCAAGACACTGGTGGAGAGCCGCATCGACGTGGACGACGTCGTCGCCGTGTTCCGCTACTACGGCGGCCTCGCCGGCCTGCTGCACCCGAAGATCGTGCAGGGCGCCCCTGCGGACGTCATCAGCCGCATCGACTACGAACCCGTCGGTGTCTGCGGCCTGATCGCGCCCTGGAACTACCCGCTGCTGCAGATCTCCTGGAAGATCGCCCCGGCCCTGCTCGCCGGCAACACGCTCGTCGCGAAGCCCAGCGAGGTCACGCCGCTCACCACCATCAAGCTCTTCGAGCTTCTCCAGGAAGCCGGGCTGCCCGACGGCGTCGCGAACCTCGTCCTCGGGACCGGTCCCGAGGTCGGCGCACCGCTCAGCGAGCACCCTGACGTCGACCTGATCTCGTTCACCGGCAGCTTCGCGACCGGCCAGCGGATCATGGCGTCGGCCGCGAAGACCGTGAAGAAGGTCGCGCTCGAACTCGGCGGCAAGAACCCGAACATCGTCTTCGCGGACGCCGACATCGACATCGCCGTCGACTACGCGCTCACGGCGGCGTTCTTCCACGCCGGTCAGGTCTGCTCGTCCGGCACCAGGCTCATCGTGCACACCAGCGTCTACGACGACTTCGTCGACGAGGTCGCGCGCAGGGCCGATCTCATCAAGCTGGGCAACGGTTTCGACGAGGACACCGAGTCCGGTCCCCTCGTCTCAGCCGAGCACCGCGCCAAGGTCGAGAGCTACGTCGAGCTCGCCAAGCAGGAGGGCGCCACCCTCAACGCCGGCGGCAGGCGCCCGGAGGAAGCCGAGCTGCAGAACGGTTTCTTCTTCCGCCCCACGGTCTACGCGGACTGCCACAAGGACATGAGGCTGGTCCAGGACGAGACGTTCGGCCCGATCATCACCGCCGAGCGCTTCGAGACCGAGGACGAGGCCATCGCGCTCGGCAACAACACCGACTACGGCCTCGCGGGCGGCGTCTGGAGCCAGGACGTCGACAAGGCCCAGCGCGTGGCCAAGAAGCTCCGCCACGGCACGGTGTGGATCAACGAGTTCGGCCCCTACCTGCCTCAGGCCGAGTGGGGCGGCTTCAAGCGTTCTGGTGTCGGACGTGAGCTCGGCACCGCCGGCCTGCACGAGTACACGGAGCCCAAGCACGTCTACCAGAACCTCAAGCCCGCAGCCCAGAACTGGTTCGCTCGAAAGGACGCCAAGTGACCGCATATGACTACGTGATCGTCGGCGGCGGAACGGCGGGCTGCGTGCTCGCCGCGAGACTCACCGAAGACCCCTCGATCACGGTCGCGGTCATCGAAGGCGGTCCTTCCGACGTCGGCGACGAGAAGATCCTCAACCTGCGCAACTGGATCAACCTGCTCGAGACGGAGTACGACTACGACTACCCCACGGTCGAGCAGCCCCGCGGCAACTCGCACATCCGGCACAGCCGCGCGAAGGTCCTCGGCGGATGTTCCAGCCACAACACGCTGATCTGCTTCAACCCGCTGCCGCAGGACTTCGACGAGTGGGGCCACGGCTGGACCTGGGACGCGCTAGGCCCGTACTACGACAAGGTTCAGCTCAACATCATCCCGGTCGAGGAGAAGGACAGGAACCCGATCGCCAAGGACTTCGTCTCGGCCGCGCAGAAGGCCGTGGACGTCCCGGAGATCGACAACTTCAACGCCGGGCCGTTCGAGGACGGCGTCGGCTTCTTCTCCATCGCCTACCACCCGGAGAAGAACAACCAGCGGTCGTCGGCGTCCACCGCGTACCTGCACCCGATCCTGGACAGCCGCAAGAACCTGACCCTGCTGCTCAACACCTGGGCCGGCAAGATCGAGTTCGACGGCGACCGAGCGATCGGCGTGCACACCGACAAGGGCTACGTCGAGGCGAACAAGGAAGTCCTGCTGTGCGCGGGCGCCATCGACACCCCGCGGCTGATGATGCTCTCCGGTATCGGCGACGCCGAGCATCTCAGCGGCATCGGCATCGAGCCGCGGCACGACCTGCCCGGCGTCGGCGAGAACCTGCTCGACCACCCCGAGTCGGTCATCGTCTGGGAGACCACGAAACCGCTGCCGGAGAACTCGGTGATGGACTCCGACGCGGGCCTGTTCATCCGGCGCGACGAGTCCGACCCGCGCCCGGACCTGATGTTCCACTTCTACCAAATCCCGTTCACCACCAACACGGAACGCCTCGGCTACCCGAAGGTGGAGCACGGGGTGTGCATGACGCCGAACATCCCGAGGCCGCACAGCAAGGGCCGTCTGTGGCTGAAGTCCAGCGACCCCACCGAGAAGCCCGCGCTGGACTTCGGCTACTTCACGAACCCCGACGGCTACGACGAGCAGACGCTGATCGACGGTTTCAAGATCGCACGGAAGATCGCGGAGCAGGAACCGCTGAAGTCGTGGCTCAAGCGGGAGATCGCGCCCGGTCCGGACGTCACCAGCGACGAAGCCCTTTCGGAGTACGGAAGAAGAGCGGCCCACACCGTCTACCACCCGGCGGGCACGTGCGCGATCGGGTCCGTTGTGGACGGTGATCTGAAGGTCATCGGGCTGGAAGGCCTTCGCGTGGTCGACGCGTCCGTGTTCCCCACCATGCCCACCGTGAACCCGATGGTCACGGTGCTCATGATTGGAGAACGCGCCGCCGACCTGATCAAGGGGACGTAGTGGTGACGGCATCAACGGCAGAAGATCGGCTCAAGGACCTCGGCTACACGTCGGAGTTCAAGCGGGACATGAGCCCCTGGGCGAACTTCTCGCTCGGCTTCACGTACCTCTCCCCCGTGGTCAGCACGTACACGTTGTTCGGCACCGCCCTCGCCCTGGGTGGTCCGCCGATGATCTGGAGCTTCGTCGTCGCGGGCGTCGGCCAGTTCCTGGTCGCGCTCGTGTTCGGCGAGCTCGTCGCGCAGTACCCGGTCGCGGGCGGCGTGTACCCCTGGGCACGCCGCCTGTGGGGCAAGCGCTGGGCGTGGATGACCGGCTGGGTGTACATGATCGCCCTGCTGGTCACCATCGCGTCGGTGAGCTACGGCGCGGGCCCTTATCTGGCAACACTTCTCGGCTACACCGCCACCGTCGGCAACACGGTGCTGTGCGCGATCGCGATCATCGTGGTCTCCACGCTGATCAACTACGCCGGCACGAAGGTGCTGTCCTGGGCCGCCATCTTCGGGTTCGCCGCGGAGATCGTCGGCGCGCTCGTGGTCGGCATCTGGCTGCTCGTCGACAACCGGATCCACGGCCTGGGCGTGCTCTTCGACAGCTTCGGCGCGGGAGGGTCCGGCAGCTACCTGCCGGCGTTCTTCGCGGCGGGCATCATCGGCCTCTACCAGTACTACGGCTTCGAGGCCTGCGGTGACACCGCGGAGGAGGTCAAGGACCCCGGCCGGGTCATCCCGAAGGCCATGCGCCGCACCATCTACATCGGCGGCGCAGCTGCCACGTTCGCGTGCCTGTCACTGCTGCTCGCGGTGCCGGACTTCGGCAAGGTCATCAGCGGCGAGGACACCGACCCGGTCACGAACATCCTGACCGGCGCGTTCGGCGCGGTCGGCTACAAGATCGTGATCGCGGTCGTGCTGATCTCGTTCCTGTCCTGCACGATGTCCCTGCAGGCAGCCGCGTCCCGGCTGACCTACTCCTACGCCCGCGACAAGATGATCTTCGGGCACAAGGCGCTCGCCAAGTTCAACCACAAGCGCCACATCCCGCCGTACTCGCTGGCGCTCGCGGGCATCATCCCGATGATCATCGTGTTCGCGTCCATGCTCTCCACGGACGCACTGGGCAAGATCGTGTCGTTCGCGACGCTCGGCATCTACCTGGGCTTCCAGATGGTCGTGTTCGCGGCGCTGCGGGCGAGGCTCAAGGGATGGGTGCCGTCCGGCGAGTTCACGCTCGGCCGGTGGGGCATGATCGTCAACGTACTGGCGCTCGCGTACGGCGTCGCGGCGATGGTCAACATGATCTGGCCGCGCACCCCCGGCGCGCCCTGGTACGACAACTACGTCGTGATCCTGAGCGGTGTGCTCGTGGTCGGCATCGGCCTGGTCTACATGGTGATCGCGAAGCCGTTCGGCAACTCCGACGCGCCAGCAGGGGATGCCGTGCCGGAGGAAGTGCTAGCCCTGCAACCGAAGTAGCCGCAGAGCGAGCTGCACCTCCAGCACGCGGTCCGGCGACTGCCAGTCGCCGAGCAACGACGAGACCCGGTCGAGTCGTTGCGTGACCGTGTTGACGTGGAGGTGCAGCTCTGCTTTGGCACGACTCAGGTTCGCGCCACAGCGGAAGTAGACCTCCAGCGTGTGCACCAGCTCCGTGCCTCGCTCCGAGTCGTAGTCGAGCACCGGCCCCAGCACCGATCGCACGTACCCGGAAACGTCGGCGCGATCACCCAGCAGCACGCCGACGAACCCCAGATCGTCCATCGTCGCGGCGTCCTTCTCCCGCCCGAGCTGCCGCAACGCCTTCAGGCACCGCCGCGCTTCCTCGTAGGCGGCCGCGATCGCCACCGGCCCCGTGACCGGACCGCACGCACCGACCGTGGCGTCCAGCGCTTTGGCCACCTCGCGCGCGACGTCCGTGGACGACGACGGCAACGCCAGCACGACATCACGGCCACGCGACCCGGCCAGTCCTCTGTGGACCGACGCGTAATGCGTTGCCCCTGGCAGGTTCCCGTCCGCCACGAGCACCACGTGCGGATCGGTCAGCTCGACACCGACCCGCCGGGCCCGCGCGAGCAGTCCTGAGGCGTCCCGCCCGTCCAGGACGTCGGTGATCAGCTCGCCGCGGACCTTGTTCTCCGCCTCGGCGACGGTTCTTCGCAGCAGCAACAACAACGCCGTCACCACCGCCGACCGCTCGAACAGGCGCCGGTCCACGTCCGACAGGTCCGGACGCTCGGTCAACGCGATTCCGCCCAGCAGCTCGGAACCCGCCAGCACCGCGCACACCCACACGCCGTCGAGCAGCACTGCACGCCCGTTGGCCCGCACGGCCAGGGTGGGCACCGTCTCCAGCACCTCGACCGGCCCGCCGAGCAGCTCACCCACTGCGGCGGCCACCTCGGCCGAGGATCCGCCGCGCAGCACCAGGTCCGTGAGCCGGTCGTGCGCCTCCTCAGCCCGTTTCATGGCCGCGTTGTGCGACTGGATCGTCGCGAACAACGACGCCGTGTCGATCGCGATGGCCGCGTGGTCGGCCAGCGACGACAGCAGGGCGACCTCCTCCGGCGGAAACTCCCGCGAGGTCCGGTCGGCCGCGTACAGGACGCCGATGACCTTCGAGTCGAGCGTCAGCGGCACGCCCAGGATCGCCACCAGGCCCTCGTCCCGCACCGCGGAGTCGATCGGCCTGGTGTGGTTGAACCGGGCGTCGGCGAAGTAGTCGGACGTCGCGTACGGCCGCGCGGTCTGCGCGACCAGCCCGCCGAGGCCCTCGCCGAGCCCGAGCCGCACCTTCTGGAACAGAGGCGAGACCGACCCGTCCGTCACCCGCATGTAGGTGCCGGCCGGGTCGTTCATCGACAGGTACGACACGTCGGTGCCGAGCAGCTTGCGCGCCCTGCGCACGATCGAGCGGAGGACCGCGTCCGGGTCGCGCATGCCCGCGAGCTCGGACGCGGTCTCGAACAACGCCGCCAGTTCGGCCTCACGCCGTCGTGTCACACCCCAACCCTGTCACGATCCTCCAGATCCGCACCACGGGTCTCACGCGCCAGCAGGACAGCGACCACGGTGATCACGCACGTGATTATCACGTACACGGAGATCGCGAACGACGACCCGTACGCCTTCAGCAACGCCGTCGCGATCAACGGGGCCAGCGCGCCCGCCGCGATCGACGCCAGCTGGTAACCGATCGACGCGCCGGAGTACCGCACCCGCGTCCCGAACAGCTCCGAGAAGAACGCCGCCTGCGGCCCGTACATCGCGCCGTGCAGCACCAGACCGACCGTCGTGGCCACCGTGATCAGCACCGGGTCCTTGGTGTCCAGCAGCGCGAAGAACGCGAAGATCCACAGTCCCATGCCGACCGCGCCGACCAGGTAGATCGACCGCCGCCCAAACCGGTCCGACAGGTGGCCCCACACGGGGATCGCCACCAGGTGCACGGCCGAGGCGATCAGCACCGCGTTGAGCCCCACCGACTTCGACAGCCCGAGCCCGGTGACCACGTAGACCAGGATGAACGCTGTGATCACATAGTACGACACGTTCTCGGCGAACCGGGCGCCCATCGCGATCAGCACCTCGCGCCAGTTGTGCCGCAACAGCTCGAAGATCGGCGCCTTCTCCTGCACAGCAGCCTTCTCCAGCAGGGCGGCCTTGTCGCGCTTCTCCTGCGCCGCCAGGAAGATCGGCGACTCGGACACCGACAGCCGGATCCACAGCCCGATCACCACGAGCACACCGGAGAGCAGGAACGGGATCCGCCAGCCCCACGCCAGGAAGTCCGCGTCGGACTGCACCGCGGCCAGCACCGCGAGAACGCCCGTCGCGAGCAGGTTTCCGCACGGCACACCGGCCTGCGGCCACGAAGCCCAGAACCCGCGCCGCGCCGCGTCACCGTGCTCCGACACGATCAGCACGGCCCCGCCCCACTCACCACCGAGCGCGAAGCCCTGCACCAGCCGCAGGAACGTCAGCAGCAACGGCGCCAGGACACCCACCGACGCATAGGTCGGCAGCACACCCATCAGCATCGTCGCGCCACCCATCAGCAGCAACGACAGCACCAGCAACTTCTTGCGCCCCAACCGGTCGCCGAAGTGGCCGAAGACCAGGCCGCCCAACGGGCGCGCGAGGAACCCGATCGCGTACGTGGTGAACGCGAGCAACGTGCCGTTCAACGGATCCGCGGTCGGGAAGAACAACTTGTTGAACACCAGCGCGGCTGCCGAACCGTAGAGGAAGAAGTCGTACCACTCGACAGTTGTTCCGATGAGCGAAGCGCCCACTACCTTTTTGATCATCGACAACTCCTCATTGAGCTGACCAGCCGCCATCGACGGCCAACGACGTACCGGTGACAAAACTGTTGTCGCACAACCAGAGCACTGCGGACGCAACCTCGGAAGGCTCCATCAGCCGTTTGACTGCGCTGCGTTGGAGGAAGATTTTCCCGGGAACGTCCGACTCGGGAATCCCGTGCAACTTCGCCTGGTCCGCGATCTGCTTCTCCACCAACGGAGTCCGCACGTATCCGGGAGCCACGCAGTTGGACGTGACTCCGTGCGGCGCGCCTTCGAGAGCGGCGACCTTGGAGAACCCCTCCAGGCCGTGCTTCGCGGCGGTGTAAGCCGATTTGAACGCGGACGCGCGCACCCCGTGCACGCTGGTGATGTGGACCAACCGGCCCCAGCCGCGCGCGTACATGTGCGGCAGCACGTGCTTGGTGAGCCGGAACGCCGCCCCCAGCATCAGCTCGACCATCGCCGAGAAGCGCTCGGCGGGGAACTCGTGGATGGGCGCGACGTGCTGCACGCCGGCGTTGTTGACCAGGATGTCGATCTCGGCGGGCAGCGAGTCGACCGGGCCGGTCAGGTCGAGCACGTGCCCGGTCCCGCCGAGCTCCTCTGCGAACGAGAGGACCTGGGGATCGAGGTCGACCAGATGGACCTTGGCGCCTTCCGCGGCCAGCGCGCGGGCGCAGGCCAGGCCTATGCCGCTCGCGGCTCCGGTGACCAGCGCGGTGTGACCCGTGACACTCGACATGCCTCAAAACGGTAGGCGTCACGCGGCGTGATCAACATGTGGCTGTCCCACATAACGCCTGGTCACAAGGTGGCTTTAGCCAACATTTAGCGTCGTGATGGCATAAGGCGCAAGAACAACGGGTACAGAGGCGTAAGCTCCCGTCACCTGAACGGGGGAAGATCCGCAAGAGGGGGCAACACCATGTCAACGACGCCGATTTACGACGACCTCCTGCGCGAGCTCGAAGAGATCGCACAGGAGGCCGGTTTGACCAGCTCGGAGCCCACGTCCGAGCCCGCCAAGTAGTTACTTCGGAGGGGCGATCAGCTCGGCGGGCACCGGCTCGTCCTTGCTGATCAGGTCGAAGAGCTGCGAGGCCTTCTCCTTGTTCCACTGCACGACCGAGCCCGCACCGGGCACCGTCGGCGTGGATCCGACCGGCACCGTGCCGCTCGTCGCGTCGCTCATGTTGAGCGCGACGCTTGCCAGGTGCCAGACGTGGTCGTTCTCGTTGACCGACACCGAGCCGGACGCCGCGTTCATCAGCGGGATGACGCGGAACGGGTTGGCGAGCGTGGCCGGGCTCTTGACCTTCTCGAACAACGCCGACAGGAACTTCCGCTGGTTCTGCACGCGCTGCAGGTCGGCGGTCGCGAACGCGCGGGTCCGCACGAACCCGAGCGCCTGCGGCCCGTCGAGCTCCTGACAGCCGGCGGGCAGGTCGATGCCGGCCAGCGGGTCCTTGATCGGCTGGTCGAGGCAGATGTCGACGCCGCCGACCGCGTCGACCATGTCGGAGAACCCGCCGAAGCCGATCTCCATGTAGTGGTCGATCCGCACGCCGGTCGCACCCTCGACGGTCCGCGCGAGCAGCTGCGGCCCGCCGAACGCGTACGACGCGTTGACCTTGTTGCGGCCGTTGTCCGGGATCGCGACGTACGAGTCACGCGGAATCGACAGCAGCACCGGCTTGGCGGCGCTGTTGTCCGGCAGGTGCAGCATCATGATGGTGTCGGTGCGCCTGCCGGCCGCGTCACCGGTGGCGAGCGCGTCCTTCTGCTCCTGCGTCAAGCCTTCTCTCGCGTCGGAACCGACGAGCAGCCACGTGGTGCCCGGCGTCTCGGCGGGACGACCCTCGTAGTCAGGCAGCGCGTCGATCCGCTTCAACGTCGAGTCGACGTAGAAACCGAACCCGACTGCGGCCAGCAGCAGGACCAGCAGCAGCACCAGAATGACGCGCCCAGGACGCCTCTTCTTCTTCATCGGCCGCTGCGGCGGCATGGGACGCCGCGGCTGCTGGTAGCCGTGGTGATACCCAGCGCTCATGTGTCGCCAACCCCGATCGCTTTAGTTTCGCTTTGCACCTAGGGACGCAGCGCGTCCCTTCAGGTTGCGAGGAAACCTACCTGGGCGGCAGCACAAGTGCTTCGAAAAGCCGGTTGACCTCGGCCGACGGGTCTTCTGTGAATCCTGTGTGCGCAGGTGAGGTCTGCACGATCGTGCTGCGCGGCGCCGTGAGCCAGCGGAAGCGTTGCCCAACCGTTGTCTTGCTGACCGGACCGGCGTCGGGCGTGCCGTCGCACGAGTTCGTGAGGTGCTTCAGGCTGGTTTCCAGCATCTCGACGTCGAGCTGGGGATCCAGCGCGCGCAGCCGTTCACTGTCCACATAGGTCTTCGCGCACAGGAAGTCCAGTGCGGCGCAGTAGACGATGACGCCGACGTTCATGAACTCTCCACGCTCCTGCCGCGGCACCGCCCGCAGCAGCGCGTACTCAAACACGTGCGGCACGCGCGGCCTCCAGCGAGTCGACCCAGCCGCGGTGGGCGAGGCGGTAGGTGAAGAAGTCCTTGTAGCGCTGCCGCAGTTCGGCCGGGTCACCCTCCAGCCACCCGTCGGGAACGAGCGCGAGCACCTCGTCGAGCAGGTCCGGCGTGATCTTCGCGGCCAGCTCGGCGTCCACTTCGGACATGGAGCCCGCGTTCGGCAGCATTGCATGGTCGGAAGGGTCGAACCGGAAGTCTCCCAAATGATTCTTTGGGGTAGCAGGCTTCTCCGGACTCCACGAGTAGTGGAAGTACAGCGCGGCGCCGTGGTCGATCAGCCACACGTCGCGGTGCCACAGCAGCATGTTGGGGTTGCGCCAGCTGCGGTCCACGTTGAGCGTCAACGCGTCCAGCCACAGCAGCTTCGTCGCGAGCTCGGCGCCGGGATCACGCACGACCGGGTTGAAGTCGAACGAGCCTGGCAGGTAGTCCAGGCCGAGGTTGAGGCCGCCGCTGGCCCGCAGCAGCTCCTGCACCTCCTGGTCGGGTTCCGCGCGCGCCAGTTCCGGGTCGAGGTGCACGAGCACGACCTCCGGTATCCGGAAGCCCAGCCGCCGCGCCAGCTCACCGACGATGATCTCGGCGACGAGCACCTTCACGCCCTGTCCGGCGCCGCGGAACTTCACCACGTACATGCCCAGGTCGTCGGCCTCGACCAGGCCCGGCATGGAGCCGCCCTCGCGGAACGGCGTCACGTACCGGGTGGCCGTGACCTCCCTCAACGAATTCACGCCCGCATGATCACACGAAGGCTTGCTGGAAGCCGAGCAGGATTCCGCCCCAGCCGCCCTCACCGCTGACGCCCTCGCGGACCCGTTCCGGCTTCGTGAAGTGCCGCTCGAACGCGCGATGCACCAGCTCGACGCGGGTTCCACCGCCCTCGGGCGTGAAGGTGATCTCCACTTCCGACGCCCGCGCCGGGTCCGAGTCGTAGTCCCAGTCACCGTTGAGGTGCCAGGCCAGCAGCAACCGCGATGGCGGCTCCCAGGCCTTCACGGCACCCCACTCGCACTCGGCGCCGTCGGTGCCGATCTCGTACCAGCGGCCGCCTTCCCTCGGCTCGACGACGACGTCCTTCAGGTCCGCCTCGCCGATGTGGTGCGCCGCCGGCCACCACGTCACGAACTTCTCGGTGAACACCTTGAACGCATGGTCCGCACCTGCGTTCACCAGCACCGATCGGCGCACTTCCTTTTGGGGTACCTCTGTCATTGTTCCTCCACCACCGCAGCGAAGTTCGCGAGCGCCTGACCCCAGACGTCGTCGAGGTAGTCGCGCATCGCGGCCACCCCTGTGTGATCGACGGAGTACCGCCGCCGGGTGCCTTCCGCTTCGACGCGGACCAGCCGTGCCTCCTTGAGCACCTTGAGGTGCTGGGACACGGCCGGCCGCGACACGGGCAGCTCGGCGGCGATCTCCCCCACCGCGCGCGGCCCGGCCGCGAGCAGCGTGAAGATCTCGCGGCGAGTCGGGTCGCCGAGCGCCGCGAACGCCACTTGGTAAGTCTCCACGAACAGTAAGTCTGAACTTACCAACGGCCGGAAGTCAACGCCTGGAAGTACGCGGCCTGGCCGGCCTTGTTCGGGTGGTAGGAGTCGTCGGTCGGACTGACCAGCGCGTTGATCCACGGCTCTCCAGAGCACACGCCGTGTTCCGCAAACGCTTCCCTCACGTCGACGTACCGCGCACCGGCCCGTTCAGCCGCCGCCGCGATCACCCCGGACAGCTCGTCCGCGGCGTCGTTGAGCGCCTGCCGCTTCCGCTTGGACAGGGTGCGGCACCCGTCGTCCGGGGTGAACAACCGCGGATAGCCGAGGACGACCAGCTGTGCGCCGGGCGCGGCGGCCTTGATCGTGGCGTAGGTGGCGTCGAGCCGGGCGGGCAGCTGGTCGCGGGCGAAGTCCCTGGCCTTGCCGACCCGTTTCTCACAGGCCCTGTCGCCGTTCAGCGTGCACGTCGTCATCACGTCGACGAAACCGAGGTCGTTGCCGCCAACGGTGATGGTGACCAGCGTCGTGGCCGGGCTGAGCGCCCTGAACTGCGACCTGAGCGACTTCGTGGTCGCACCGCTGCACGCCACGAACTTGAACGACGGAAAATCCTTGCCCTGCAACGCCGTATAGGCGTTCGAGCTGCGACGGCACGAGCCGCCCAGATAGGAACCGGCGCCCGCCCCGGACGCGTAGGAGTCGCCGAGTGCGACGTACTCCGGCGCGATCGGAACGGGCGCCAGCAAAGCGACTGCCAGTACTCCAGCCATAAGACCCATAGGGCCGGAGTACCACTGTGGACGGTCGACCAGAAGGGCGTTAACCCAGTCGTGTGGGCAGCACGCAGACCGGGATCTCGGTCTTCAGCGGCGTCCCGGACGGCGTGAGCCTGCCGGTCGCGCGATCCACCGCGAACGACGTCACCAGGTTCGAGTTCTGGTTGGCCGCGAAGAGGAACTGCCCGGACGGGTCGAGGATGATGTGCCGCGGGTACTTGCCGCCGACCGGTGTGTGGCCGACCAGCGCCAGCTCCGAGCCGTTGACCGCGAAGTGCGCGACGCTGTCGTGCCCGCGGTTCGACAGGTAGACGTACTTGCCGTCGCCGGAGGCGAGCACCTCGGCCGGGTAGTTGCGCACGGTCGCGGGCGGCGCGGTCTTCAGCACCTGACCCGGCGTCAGCTTCCCGTCCTCATAAGCACAGGACACGATCGTCGAGTCCAGCTCGTTCGCGACGTACGCCGTCTTGCCGTTCGGGTGGAACGCGATGTGACGTGGTCCCGCGCCAGGCTTGAGCTTCGCCGTCGAGACGAGCTTGAGCTGGCCCGCGGTGAACGAGTACACGAACACCGAGTCCGCGCCCAGGTCGACCGCCAGCGCGTACTTGCCGGCCGGGTCGAACACGATATGGTGCGCGTGCGGACCCTTCTGTCGCTCCGGGTCGGGCCCAGAACCCTTGTGCTGCACCTTCTGCGTGCGCGCGCCGAGCCCGCCGTCCGCCTTGACCGGGAACACGCTCAACGAGCCGGACGAGTAGTCCGCGGTGATCAGGTGCTTCCCGGACGGGTCGAGCGTCAGGTGGCACGGGTCCGCGCCGCCCGTCGCGACCTTGTTGATCACCTTGAGCGAGCCCGCGTTGATCGCGGTGACCTCGCCCTTGGTGTTCTCGTTGACCGCGTACAGGAACCGGCCGTCGCGCGACTCGATCACGAAGGACGGATTGACCACGCCCGTGATCACGCCTGTCGTCTTCAGCTGGCCGTTCGCCGTGTCGTAGGTGCCGATGCCGATGCCTTTGGCGCCACCGCTCCACGTCGTGTAGGCACCGAAGAAGACTCTCCTGGTCACAGGTATCGCTTCCGCGGTTCCTCCGGTCATCAGCAGCCCTGCTCCCACACCCATGGCTCCGAGAAAACGTCGCCGGTCCACACCCACGTCCACACCTCCGGGATACTCAACGGCGGCGCAGCCCACAGTGGCCTAGATCTTCGCGACTAGGCAATAGGTGCAATGAAGATTGCGTCTAGCGCAACGGGTCGTTGTTGATCAACCGGGCCTTCTCGGCCTCGATGTCGTAGGCGGGCGGCGGGAACTTCGGGTCCATCTCGCGCATGGTCTCGAGCAGCAGCCGGCTCACCGCCCAGTTGCGATACCACTTGCGGTCGGAGGGAACCGCGTACCAGGGCGTGTCAGAGCAGTTCTTCAACGCCTGCGTGTAGGCGTCCTGGTACCTGGACCACTTCGACCGCACGTCGATGTCGGCCGGGTTGTACTTCCAGTGCTTCTTCGGATCGTCCAGACGGGCAAGCAGCCGTTCCTTCTGCACCTCGGGCGAGATGTGCAGGAAGCACTTGATCACCGTGATGCCGCCGTCCGCGAGCGCCTTCTCGAACGCGTTGATCTCCTTGTAACGTCCCCGAATCTCCGCGGCCGTGAACAGGCGCTCCACTTTGGGCACGAGCACGTCCTCGTAGTGGGAGCGGTCGAACGCCCCGATGCGCCCCTTCTCGGGGAGGACCTTCTTGATGCGCCACAGGAAGTGCTGGCGCCGTTCGGCGGGAGTCGGCTTCTTGAACGACGCGATGCGCACACCCTGCGGGTTCACCAGGCCGACGACGTGCCTGACCACACCGCCCTTGCCCGAGGTGTCCATGCCTTGCAGCACGAGCAGCACCGCGCGAGAGTTCTCCGCGTACAGCGCCTCCTGCAGGTCGTCCAGCTCGGCCCCGGTGGCCGCGAGGTCGCCTGCCGCCTCCTTCTTGTTCCTGGGGCCGATCGGACGGCCGGCCGGGTCGAGGGTGGAGAGATCCACCTCATCGAGTCGCAGGGCTTCACGAACCGACTTAGTCGCCATCATCGGAGCGTAGCGATGAACCGTTGTTCCCGCCGCTTGCGCAAAGATCAGCCACTGTTCAGTGAATCTACGCAACGTTTGACTATCGTTCGCAACGCTTCGCGGCTGAAATCGCTTGTTCGCACCCTTAGCCTTGGAGGATGACCGCCATCGCTGACCACCGGACCGCTGGGACGACCAATTTGGCTAGCGCTGACTACGTCGCCCTCGACGAGGAGTGGAGCACCCACAACTACCACCCACTGCCGGTGGTCATCTCGCACGGCGAGGGGGCGTGGGTCACCGACGTCGAAGGCCGCCGCTACCTGGACTTCCTGTCCGGCTACTCGTCGCTGAACTTCGGCCACCGCCACCCCGCCCTGGTGGCCGCCGCCGTCGAGCAGCTCGGCCGCGTCACGCTGACCAGCCGCGCGTTCCACCACGACCAGTTCGGCCTGTTCTGCCGCGAGCTCGCCACCCTGACCGGCACCGAGATGGTGCTCGCGATGAACTCCGGCGCCGAGGCCGTGGAGTCGGCGATCAAGGTCGCCCGCAAGTGGGCCTACCAGGTCAAGGGCGTTCCGGAGGGCACAGCCGAGATCATCGTGGCCGGGTCCAACTTCCACGGCCGCACCACGACCATCGTGTCGTTCTCCACCGACGAGGCCGCGCGCACCGACTTCGGTCCGTTCACGCCGGGGTTCAAGGTCGTCAAGTACGGCAACCTCGACGAGATCGAGTCCGCGATCACGCCGCGCACGGCGGCGATCTTGATCGAGCCGATCCAGGGCGAGGCCGGCGTCGTCGTGCCGCCCGCCGGGTACCTGCCGGGGATCCGCCGGCTCTGCGACGAGCACAACGTGCTGATGATCGACGACGAGATCCAGGCAGGGCTCGGCCGCACGGGCGCGCTGTTCGCCCTCGACCAGGAGGGCGTGCGCGCCGACCTCTACACGCTGGGCAAAGCGCTGGGCGGCGGCATCCTGCCTGTGTCCGCCGTGGTCGGTTCCCGCGCGGTGCTGGGCGTGCTGAAGCCCGGCGAGCACGGGTCGACGTTCGGCGGCAACCCGCTCGCGTGCGCCGTGGGCCGTGCGGTCGTGCGGCTGCTGGAGACCGGCGAGTTCCAGGAGCGCTCCCGCGAGCTGGGCGCGTACCTGCACACCGAGTTGGGCAAGCTGGTCGGTCACGGGCTGGCCGAGGTGCGCGGGCGCGGGCTGTGGGCCGGTGTCGAGATCGCGCCGGGCGGCCCGGTCGGTCGAGTGGCCTCCGAGGCACTGGCCGCACGTGGGGTGCTGTGCAAGGAGACGCAGGCGACCACGCTGCGCGTCGCTCCCCCGCTGGTGATCACGCGTGACGAGATCGACATGGGTGTGCAGGCGATCGCGGAGGTCGTTCGTCCCGATTTGGGGTGATTTCCCGCCTGGCCAGGTCACAAATGCGGCGGACGGGCCTCCTGGCTCGTCCGCCGCGGGCATGATGACTCGTATGGGTGAACGGGTTCGGACTGAAGCCGCCGCTGCGCTGGGCCGCTGGATTGAGCCGGACGAGGTCTACGCGCGGGGTCGAGCGCTGCGGTCCTCAGTGGACTTCAAGGCGCACAGGGCCGCTTCGCTCGCCTCCTCGCGGCCGTCCGTGCTGGAGTTCATGAACGCCAGCAACGACGGGCGGCTGGAGCACCTGATCCCGTTGCGGGTCGGGCGGATGCTCGCCAACCCGTTCGCGTTCTTCCGCGGTGCCGCCGGTCTCCAGGCGGGCGATCTCGCCTCCGGATGCGCGACCGGCCTTCACGCTCAGTTGTGCGGTGATGCACACGCAGCGAACTTCGGCCTCTACGGCACGCCCGAGGGCCAGATCGTCATGGACATCAACGACTTCGACGAGACCCTGCCCGGGCCGTGGGAGTGGGACCTCAAGCGGCTCGTCGCGTCGCTCGTGCTCGCGGGCCGGGTCGGCGGCGTGTCGGACAAGGGCTGCCGCGACGCCGCCGAGGACGCCGTGAGCGCCTACCGGGCCGTGATCAAGCACCTCGCCGAGATCCCGTTCATGGACTCGTGGACCGCACTGGGCGACGAGTCCACGCTGTCGCAGGTCAAGGCCGACGACCTGGTCAACGACTTCTCCAAGGCCGCGGAGAAGTCGCGCAAGAACACCAGCGCCCGGTTCGCCGCGAAGTGGACCGCGCACGACGGTGAGAAGTGGCGGTTCATCACGAACCCGCCGACGTTCACGGACGTTTCTCCTGCGACGGAAGAAGCCGTGATCGCCGCGCTTCCGTCCTACGTGGACACTCTGCGCGAGTCGCGGACGAACCTGATCATGCGCTACGGCGTGTCGGACGTGGCGTTCCGCGTCGTCGGCACCGGCAGTGTCGGGCTGCGCAACTACCTTGTTTTGTTGCACGGCAACGGTTCCGAGGCTCTCGTCCTGCAAGCCAAGGAGGCACGTCCTTCGGCGCTGCAGCCGTTCCTGGACGTCGAACCCGCCAAGCACGAGGGCAAGCGCATCGTGCACGGCGCGCGGCTCGTGCAGGCGGAGTCGGACATCCTGCTGGGCTGGACGACCATCGAGGGCCGGCCGTTCATCGTGCGGCAGTTCCGCAACCGCAAGGGCGAGATCGACGCGACCACGCTGAAGCGCGACGACCTCGACGACTACGGCCGGTTCGCCGGCGCTTTGCTGGCCCGCGCGCACACGCGTTCACTCGACCCGCGGCTGCTCGCCGGGTACTTCCAGAACGGCGGCGGCGAGGACCTCGACGAGGCGTTCGCGAAGTACGCGTTCGACTACGCCGACCAGACCGAGGCCGATCACGCCACGCTGGCAGGCCTCGTCAAGAACGGGAAGCTGCCCGCGCTCGTCGAATGATCGCTTCCGACACGAGCCACAGCGTGACGGCGTTGAGGATGTGCCACAGGAAGTGCGTGCCGATCGTGATTTGGCCGCACAGCGGGTCGTCGAGCGTGCGGAGCGTCAGTGAGATCGCGAACACACCTGCCGCTCCGGCGAACCACTTCCAGTCTTCGCCCGCGAGCGGGGCGAGGATCAGCAGGGCGATCAGCGCCGGCAGGTAGATGCCCGGTCCGACGCGGACGAGCAGACCAACGGCGATGGCGAACGCGATGAAGACCGGTGCGGCGATCCAGGCCAGCGACCAGCGGATCTGCCGGTAGTGGTGCGCGAACACGACCACGTAGTAGAGGACGAAGACCGCGATGAACGCGCTGTCCAGGGCACCGGTCAGCGGCGTGGCGAGCGTGTGGAAGCTCAGGCTGGCAAGGCCGACCAGCGCGAGCAGGATCGGCAGTGCTTTCAGGCTCGGCGGAGCCTGTTTGCGCAACAGGAGCAGAGCGCCGATCAGGAACGCGAGGTTCGTGATCGCGTTGAGCGGCTCGGCCCAGATACCGGGTCCAAGACGTTCGCAGTAGGCGTCAACCGACACGCCAGCGGTTGTACCGCACGGAGATGAACAGAAAAATTGCTTAGCCTGGCGGTATGAAGATCCGCCGCGCCGCCTCCCCCGACGACGTGTTCGCCGCCGGGCACCTGTTCGACGCGCCTCCTGTACCTGAGGCGACCGCGCGGTTCCTCGCCCAGGACCACAGCCATCTGCTGATCGCCTACGTCGGCGACCAGCCGGCCGGGTTCGTGTCCGGAGTGGAGACAACACACCCGGACAAAGGCACCGAGATGTTCCTCTACGAGCTGGGTGTGGACGACGCGTTCCTGCGGCGCGGCATCGGCACTGCGCTGGTGGAGGCGCTGAAAGCCCTTGCGGCGGAACGGGGTTGCTACGCGATGTGGACCGGTACCGCCGCGGGCGACGCGGCGGCGCAGGCCACCTACAAGAAGGCGGGCGGGTCGATCGACGACGGCGCCTTCGTCAGCTGGGAGCTTTGATCTGGCCGACCAACGCGTGCCAGGCATCGGCGGAGAACGCGAGAACCGCGCCACCCGCATTCTTGGAGTCACGCACCAGAGCGTCCTGGGCGAGCGAGACTTCGACGCAGTCACTGTCGCCGCTGCCACCGCTGTACGTGCTCTTACGCCAGGTCCGGTCCTGAGCCATGAGGATCCTTTCGCAGTCCGCTGACGTACTCCGCCAGCTTCCTCCGAGATTGTTCCTCATCCAAGGCGATGTCATCCAACCGTGCGAAGAGCTTCTCCGCCTTCTTGACGGCGGCGCCGTCCTGGGCGAAGACCTTGGCCAGGTCGGTCTCCGCGTAGGCCACCGGTGGCGCCTTCTTGAACTCGAACAGGGTGGTCTTCGACCGGAGAGCAACGGGCATGAACTTCGCGGGCACGATGCGCAGAAAGTGCGTCTTGAAGAGCATGCGCATGTACTGCTCCTCCATGACCTGGTCATCACCAAGTCGTATCTGGAGGGCCAGCTCATGTACGAAGAACGTGCACTTCGGAGGGTATGGCCGCCGCAGGATCGCCTGGCGTTCGGTGCGCAGGTCGACGAACTTCTCGACGTTCTCAGGTTCCTCGACCCCGGTCGCGATCAGCAGCTCGCGTGCATACCTCCTCGTCTGCAGAAGACCCGGTGCCGTCAGAGCGTCATAGGTGACGATCTTCGAGGCCATCGACTCGATCATGGCGAGGGTGCGGAGGTTCTCCGGCACCTGCGCCAAGTACAGGTCGAAGGCGTGCCGGTAACGGCGGCGGAAGTCCTCGAAGAAGTCGATGTCCTTGCCGCACACCGTCAGCAGCTGCACGAGGTCGATCTCGCTGGCGCGCGCCTTGCCGTGCTCGATGTTGGACACCTTGCTTGGATCCCATCCAAGCTGTACGGCGAGTGCACGGCCCGTCAGCCCCGTGCAGGTCTCGCGCAACCGGCGCAGCTCGTCGCCCAGGTCCCTGCTGTAGGCGGTGGAAATGGTCATGCCATCGAAGCTAGGGCTTGTTTTCAGTCCCAGAAGGGGCTCATTCGGGTGAAAACTACGTCCAGACCGGTTCGTCCACTTCGGACACTTTACCGTCCGCCCGGAAGTGCAGGAACCGGTCGAACGACTTGGCGAACCATCGGTCGTGCGTGACCGCCACGACCGTGCCCTCGAAGTCGTTCAACGCGTTCTGCAGCGCCTCCGCCGACGCGAGGTCGAGATTGTCCGTCGGCTCGTCGAGCAGCAGCAACGTCGACCCGGACAGCTCCAGCAGGAGGATCTGGAACCGCGCCTGCTGCCCGCCTGACAGGTTCTCGAACCGCTGGTCTCCCGCCTTGTCGAGGCCGTAGCGCTTCAGCACGGACATCGCGGCGCCCCGGTCCTTGCCGGAGCGTTGGTCATCGCCGTGCCAGAGGATGTCCACGAGCGTGCGGCCGATCCACTCCGGGTGCTCGTGAGTCTGCGCGAACAGGCCCGGCACGACGCGGGCGCCGAGCCTCCACGCGCCGGTCGTGTTCACCTGATCGCCGCCGAGCAGCCGCAGGAAGTGGCTCTTGCCGGAGCCGTTCGAGCCCAGCACCGCGACCCGGTCGCCGAAGAAGATCTCCTGAGAGAACGGCTTCATCAGCCCGGTGAGCTCCAGGTCCTCGCACGTGATCGCGCGAACGCCGGTGCGGCCGCCCTTCAAACGAGGGGTGACCTTCTCGTCGGCCGGGATCTCCGGTGGCGGACCGGCGGCCTCGAACCGTTCCAGCCGCCCGCACATGACCCGGTACTTCGGCGCCATCGACTCGTAGTACTTCGCCTGCTGCTGGAGCGTCCTGACGAGCTCCTTGAGGCGCTCGTGCTCCTCGTTCCAGCGGCGATGATCTTCCAGGAGCTTCTCGATGCGTTTCGCGCGGGCGGCGTGCCACGTCGCGAACGAGCCGGGGTGCGTCCACGCGGAGTGCGCCTCGACCGTGATGACGTGCGTCGCGGCGTTGGACAGCAGCTCGCGGTCGTGGCTGACGACCAGCACGGCCTTGTCGGTGGCTTTCAGCCGTTCTTCCAGCCAGCGCTTGCCGGGGACGTCGAGGTAGCTTCCAGCCGGTCGAGCTCGTGTCGGAGCTCCTCGAGCTCCGCGCCACCGGCCATGTGCAGGGTCAGCGCGTCGAGCGTGAGGTCGCGCCGGGCAGCGTTGAGCTCCACTTGGCCCTGCCGCAGCACGACGAAGTGGTCGCCGACCATGAAGGCGTGGTGCGGGTTGTGCGTGATGAGGATGACGCCGAGCCCGGCGTCACGGGCGGCGGCGACGTACTTCAGCACCACGCCCGCCTGCTTGACGCCGAGCGCTGCAGTGGGTTCGTCGAGAATCAGCACGCGCGCGCCGAAGTGGATGGCGCGGGCGATCGCGACGCACTGGCGCTGGCCACCGGAGAGCGTGCCGATCGGCTGGTCGATGTCGGGCAGGTCGATGCCCATCTTCCGCAGTTCGGCGTCGGCGGTCTCGCGCATGGCCGTGACGTCCAGCCTGCGCCACGGCCCGGTGCCCTTCGTGACCTCCGAGCCGAGGAAGAAGTTGCGCCACACCGACATCAGCGGCACGACCGCGAGATCCTGGTACACGGTGGCGATCCCGCGGTTCAGCGCGTCCCTCGGCGAGGTGAACCGCACCTGCTCGCCGTCGACGAGGTAACGGCCCTCGTCGTAGGAGTGCAGACCGGAGATCACCTTGATGAGCGTGGACTTCCCGGCGCCGTTGTCACCGAGGATGCACGTCACCTCCGATGCCTCGACCGCGAGGCTGACGCCGCTCAGTGCGCAGATGTTCCCGTAGTTCTTGCCGACGCCGTCCAGCTCGACAACCGCGACGCCATCAGTGTTGCTGGTCATGTCGTCACCTCCTGGCGGCGCGGGTTCGGACCCACATGTTGAGCAGGGTCGCGGCGAGCAAAGTGGCGCCGATGAAGAACTTCAGCCAGTCCGGGTCCCAGTTGGCGTAGACGATGCCCTGGGTGGTCATGCCGAAGATGAAGGCACCGATGGCCCCGCCGATCGCGGAGCCGTACCCGCCGGTGAGCAGGCAGCCGCCGACGACGGCCGCCGCGATGTAGATCAACTCGTTGGTCGCACCCTGTCCGGATTGGACGGTGTTGAACGCGAACAGGGTGTGCATGCCGGTGAACCACGCCAGGAAGCCGACCGTCATGAACAGGCCGATCTTCGTGCGGTTCACCGGAACGCCGACCGCCCTCGCGCTGTCGGACTGCCCACCGACGGCGAAGATCCAGTTGCCGATCCTGGTCCGCAGCAGGACCCACGTCGCGATCGCGACGAACAGCAGCCACCAGAACACGGTGATCTTCACCGAGATCCCGCCGATGGTGACCGCCGAGGCGAAGATCGCCTGGGCCTGGCCGAACCCGTCCATGTCGGAGATCGAGTCCGACGCCACGCCGCCGGTGATCAGCTTGGTGATCGCGATGTTGAGGCCCTGCAACATCAGGAACGTCGCGAGCGTGACGAGAAAGCTCGGCAACCCGGTACGCACCAGCACGTACCCGTTGACGAAGCCGACGGCCAGCGAGACGACCAGCGCGACCAGCACGCCGACCCACACGTTGGTGCTGAACTGGAAGCTGAACATGCCCGCGGCCAACGCGGACGTGGTCACGCCGACGCCGGCGGAGAGGTCGAACTCCCCGCCGATCATCAGCAGCGCCACGCCGACCGTCATGATCCCGATCGTGGAGCTCGCGTAGAGCACCGTCGACAACGACGCGGCGGCCCGGAACGGTTCGGCTACGGCGAAGAACATCACGAACACGGCGATCGCGCCGACCAGGGAGCCGACTTCCGGGCGGGTCAGGAACCTCCGGCCCGCCGACCGGCGCGTGAGCTGTGCGTGCCGGTCGGTGCCCTGGGCCGCGGGTGCGTCGAGTGCCTGTGTCACTGGGCTCACCGCGTGCCCTTGGCCGCGAACTGGGCGACCGCGTCGACGTTGTCCTTGGTGATGAACGCGGGGCCGGTCAGCACCGGTTGTTCACCACCGCCGGGGAAGTTGCCGTTGGTCTTGCGCAGCCACAGCGTGTCGACCGCGAGGTAGCCCTGCAGGTACGGCTGCTGGTCGACGGCGAACTGGATGGAGCCGTCCTTGATCGCCTGCACCAGTTCCTTGTTGGTGTCGAAGGTCGCGACCTTCGCGGAGCTGCTCGCGTCGGCCACGGACTTGACCGCGGCGAGCGCGATCGGCGCGCCCAGCGTCGCCACGTAGTCGACGCTGGTGTCCTGGCGCAGCTTCGCCTGGATCGTCGACTGCACCGACGGCATGTCCTGACCGTTGACGTACAGCACTTCGCTGGTGCCCTTGAACGTCTGCTTCACACCGGCGCAGCGGGCCTCCAGCTGGACCTGGCCCTGCTCCTGGATCACGCAGAGCGCCTTCTTGGCACCCGCCTCGTTGAGTCGGTTGCCGAACGCCTGGCCGGCGATGCTCTCGTCCTGCCCGAAGAAGGACAGCAGGCCCATGCTCTTCCAGCGGTCCACGCCGGCGTTGAAGCCGACCAGTGGGATTCCGGCGTCCTTGGCCTTCTTGACGACAGCGGCCATCGCGTCGGGCGCGGCGAGCGTCACCGCGATCCCGTCGACCTTCTGGTCGATCGCGTTCTGCACCAGGTTGGCCTGCTCGGGGGCCTGGATACTGCCGGCGTAGACCAGTTCGACGTTGTCCTTGGCTGCGGCGGCCTCCGCACCCTTGCGGATGATGTCCCAGAACGTGTCTCCCGGCGGCGCGTGGTGGATCACCATGATCTTCATCCGGGGCGTGTTCGCCTGTCCGGCACCGTTGGAGCCGCCCTGTTCCTGGGTTTGTTTGCCGCCGCTGCTGCTGCATCCCGAGATGGTCAGCAGAGCAGCGGCCGCAACGGCGAGAGCGGTCAGTGCGCGGTTCTTCTTCATGGTGCGTGCACCTCTTCGTGCATCAGGCGGTAATGGCGAAGGGTCGGCGCTACGAAGTCATCGCGAGTTCGTGCGGTCAGATGCCGATCGGCCAGCCGATCGACCAGTGGGGAGCTGGTCCTCACTCGTGCTACTAGCACGATCTAGTGGGGTCACTATGGCTCCCGTCACAGGGGTTGTCAAGCCTTGCGCTGAGCTGCGTCCGGCCGCATAGTACGGCGGGTAGATCGTGCTAGTTGCACGTGACAGTCCGAGCCACGAGGAGGTGTGCGCGTGACTGGGATGCGCTCCGCTCGCGCAGTGTTCGACCTGCTCACGATGGGCAGGGCCGGGGTGGACGTCTATCCGCTGGAGGTCGGTGTCGGCCTGGAGGACGTGACGGCGTTCGGGAAGTACCTCGGCGGCAGTTCGGCCAACGTCGCGGTCGCGGCCGCCCGGTACGGCCTGAGCTCGGCCCTGGTGACCAAGACCGGCGCCGATCCCTTCGGCCGCTTCGTCCGCACCGCGCTGGCGGGGTTCGGCGTGCACACGGGCCACGTCGGAACGTCACCGGGCCTGCCGACGCCGGTGACGTTCTGCGAGATCTTCCCGCCGGACGACTTCCCGCTGTACTTCTACCGCTTCCCCAAGGCTCCCGACCTCGACATCAGGGCCGACGAACTGGATCTCGACGCGATCAGGTCGGCGCGGATCCTCTGGGTCACGGTGACCGGCTTGTGTCAGGAGCCGAGCCGCTCGGCGACACTGGCCGCGCTGCGAGCGCGGGACCGGGCCGGGATCACGGTGCTCGACCTGGACTACCGCCCGATGTTCTGGTCCTCGCGGGAGCAGGCGCGGTCGTACGTCGGCGAGGCGCTGGACCACGTGACCGTCGCGGTCGGCAACCTCGACGAGTGCGACAACGCGGTCGGTGTGCGCGACCCTCGGGAAGCCGCGAAAGCCTTGCGCGCCAAGGGAATCAGCCTTGCCGTCGTGAAACAGGGGCCGGCGGGCGTACTCGCGCTCGACGACTCCGGCGAGGTCGAGGTACCGCCGCTGCCGGTCGACGTCGTGAACGGGCTCGGCGCGGGCGACGCGTTCGGTGGCGCGCTGTGCCTCGGGTTGCTCTCCGGCTGGGACACCGAGCGGATCATCAGGTTCGCCAATGCGGCAGGCGCGATCGTGGCGGGCCAGCTGGCGTGCTCCGACGCGATGCCCACTCGCGCACAGGTGGAGGAGAAGCTCCGTGAGAACGGCTGAGCTGGTGCGCCGGATCGTGACCACGAGGGTGACCGATCCCGGGGCGATCACCGAAGCGGCGGCTCGCCGCAGGCGTCCGGCGTCTCCGCTCGGCGACCACGGGCGAATGATGATCATCGCGGCGGACCACCCCGCGCGCGGCGCCAACGGCGTGGGGGATGACCCGCTGGCGATGGCCGACCGCGGCAGGCTGCTGGAACGGCTGTGCCTGGCGCTGGAGCGTCCTGGTGTCACCGGGGTGCTTGCGACCGCGGACGTGCTCGAGGACCTGCTGCTGCTCGGAGCGCTCGAGGGCAAGACCGTGTTCGGTTCGATGAACCGCACGGGCCTCGCCGGGTCGGTGTTCGAGATCGACGACCGGTTCGCCTGCTACGACGCCGAGCAGATCGAGCGGATGGGCTTCGACGGCGGCAAGATGCTCACCCGTATCGCACTCGAGGACTCGGCCACCCCGGCGATGCTGGAGAACACCGCCCGAGCGGTCGACGACCTGGCCGGGCGCGGGCTCGTGGCGATGGTGGAGCCGTTCCTGTCCCGCTGGGCAGACGGGCGGCTGCGCAACGACCTCAGCCCGGACGCGGTGATCAGGTCGATCACGATCGCGTCCGGACTGGGCCGCACCTCCGCCCACACCTGGTTGAAGCTTCCGGTCGTCGACGACATGGAGCGAGTGCTGGCCGCCGCCACGCTGCCCGCGTTGCTGCTCGGCGGCGACGTGACGGACCCCGATGCCGCGTTCGCCGCGTGGCGCAAGGCGTTGGCGCTGCCCACCGTGCAGGGGCTCGTGGTCGGACGGTCGCTGCTGTACCCGCACGACGGGGACGTGTCGAAGGCCGTGGACACCGCGGTGGGACTGCTATGACCATGCGACACGCGCGGCTGCGGGTCCTGGAACTGGACGGCGCCGAGACGATCACCACCGGGGACACCGAGATGCTCGTGCTGCCCCTGTCCGGTGCCTGCGTGGTCACCGTGGACGGTGAGCGGTTCGAGCTGACCGGTCGTGGTGACGTGTTCGACGGGGTCACCGATTTCGCTTACCTGCCAAGGGATGCCAAGGCGACGGTGACCGGCCGTGGCCGGATCGCGCTGCCCTCGGCCACAGCCGGGCGGAGGCTGCCTGCCAGGTACGGGCCGGCGGAGGCGGTTCCGGTCGAGTTGCGCGGAGCCGGGACCTGCTCCCGTCAGGTGCACAACTACTGCATGCCGGGAACGTTCGAGGCGGACAAGCTCATGGTCTGCGAGGTGCTGACCCCCGGCGGCAACTGGTCGTCGTACCCGCCGCACCGGCACGACGGCATCGAGGAGATCTACTACTTCGAGGTCGTCCGCGGCGGAATGGCCTACCAGCGGGTGTACGGCTCCACCGACGTGCTCGCGGAGGTGCGGACCGGCGATGTCGTGCTGATCCCGCACGGCTGGCACGGGCCGTCGATGGCCGCGCCCGGCTACGACCTCTACTACCTGAACGTCATGGCTGGTCCCGGCCCCAGGGCCTGGGAGATCTGTGACGACCCGGCGCACGCGTGGGTGCGCGACACCTGGAAGTCGCAGCCGGTCGACCCGCGGCTGCCGTTCGGAGGGACGCGATGAGACTCACCGTGGCGCAGGCGCTGGTGCGGTTCCTGGCCAACCAGTACTCCGAACGCGACGGCGTCGAGCAGCGGCTGATCCCCGGCGTGTGGGGCATCTTCGGGCACGGCAACGTCGCTGGGCTCGGGCAGGCGCTGCTCCAGCAGAGTGACGAGCTGCCGTACTACCTGGCGCGCAACGAGCAGGGCATGGTGCACGCAGCCGTCGCGTTCGCCAAGATGCGCGACCGGTTGCAGACCTTCGCCTGCACCGCGTCGACGGGGCCGGGATCGACCAACATGATCACCGGCGCGGCACTCGCGACCACCAACCGGATTCCGGTTCTGTTGCTGCCCAGCGACATGTTCGCGAGCCGTGGTCCCGATCCGGTGCTCCAACAGCTGGAGGACACGCGAACCGGCGACGTGACCGTGAACGACGCCTTCCGGCCGGTGTCGAAGTACTTCGACCGGATCACCCGCCCCGAGCAGCTGATCCCGGCCGCGCTGGCCGCGATGCGGGTGCTGACCGACCCGGTCGAGACGGGCGCGGTCACGCTGGCGTTGCCGCAGGACGTGCAGGCGGAGGCGCACGACTGGCCCGTCGACTTCTTCCGGCGCCGGGTCTGGCGAGTGGGCCGCCCGGTGCCGGAGACCTCGGCGGTGCGGCGGGCCGCGGCGTTGCTGAGTTCGGCCAAGGCACCGCTGATCATCGCGGGCGGGGGAGTGGTCTACTCAGGGGCCGCCGAACAGCTCCGGACGTTCGCCGAGGCCACCGGAATCCCGGTCGCCGACACGCATGCCGGCAAAGGTGCCGTCCCGTGGGACCACCCGTGCGCCGTGGGCGGCATAGGCTCGACCGGCACCGCGGCCGCCAATGCCCTGGCCGAGGACACAGACGTGGTGCTCGGCATCGGTACCCGGTACAGCGACTTCACCACCGCCAGCCACACGGTGTTCGGCAACCCGGACGTCACGTTCGTCAACCTCAACGTCGCCCGGCTGGACGCGGCCAAGCACTCGGCCGAGATGCTGCTCGCCGACGCCCGCCTGGGCATCGAAGCGCTCACCGAGGCCCTGCAGGGCTGGCAGGTCGACGACGCCTACCGCGAGCGCACGCGGACGCTCGCCCAGCAGTGGCAGGACACGACCCGGCAGTGCTTCACACTCGGCCACCGGCCGTTGCCCGCGCAGACGGAGATCCTGGGCGCGCTCAACGACTTCCTCGACGACCGCGACGTGGTGATCAACGCCGCCGGCTCGATGCCGGGCGACCTGCAGATGTTGTGGCGTGCCAGGGATCCCAAGGCCTACCACGTCGAGTACGCCTACTCCTGCATGGGCTACGAGGTCGCCGCGGGTGTCGGCGCGAAGATGGCCGACCCGTCCCGGGAAGTCGTGGTCCTGGTCGGTGACGGCTCCTACCTGATGATGTCCTCCGAGATCGTCACGATGGTCTCCGAAGGACTCAAGGTCGTCATCGTCCTGGTGCAGAACCACGGCTTCGCCTCGATCGGCGCCCTCTCGGAATCACTCGGCTCCCAGCGGTTCGGGACGCAGTACCGCTTCCGCGACCAGAATTCCGGCCTCCTCGACGGCGCGGTCCTGCCCGTGGATCTGGCCGCCAATGCCGAAAGCCTCGGCGCCGCGGTGTTGCGCGCGTCCACTCTGGACGAGTTCACTGCCGCGCTCGCCAAGGCCAGGGCGAATGACCGCACCACCGTCATCCACGTCGAGACCGATCTGCTCGCACCCAACCCGCCGGGCTCGGCGTGGTGGGACGTGCCGGTGAGCGAGGTGTCGGAGCTCGACTCCACCCGCACCGCCTACGAGACCTACGCCGCCCGCAAACGGGCCCAGCGCCACTACCTGTGAGGGAAACCCATGACGACCATCAAGCACTGGATCAACGGGGTCCCGACGATGGCGGCCTCGACTCGTACCTCACCCGTGTTCGACCCGGCCACCGGACGGCAGCAGGCGTCGGTGCTGCTCGCCGAATCCTCCGATGTGGACCAAGCGGTGGCCGCGGCGTCGGGCGCGTTCGAGTCGTGGCGCAACTCCTCGCTCTCGCAACGGATGCGGGTGATGTTCAAGCTCCGCGAGCTGCTCGTCGAGCACGAGGAGACTTTGGCTCGGCTCATCTCGTCCGAACACGGCAAGGTGATCGACGACGCACGCGGCGAGATCGTGCGCGGCCGCGAGGTCGTCGAGTACGCCTGCGGCATCGCCGACGCACTGCGGGGCGGCTTCTCGGACCAGGTCTCCCGCGACGTGGACGTCCACAACTTCCGGCAGCCCCTGGGGGTTGTCGCGGGCATCACGCCGTTCAACTTCCCGATCATGGTGCCGCTCTGGATGCACCCGATCGCCATCGCGACCGGCAACACGTTCGTTCTCAAGCCCAGCGAACGCGACCCGTCAGCGTCCAACTTCGTTGCCGAGCTGTACACGGAGGCTGGTCTGCCTCCGGGCGTGTTCAACGTGGTGCACGGCGACAAGGTCGCGGTGGACGCGATCCTCGACCACCCGGACATCTCCGCGGTCTCGTTCGTCGGCTCCACGCCGATCGCGAGGTACGTGCATGAGCGCGGCACTGCGTCCGGCAAGCGGGTACAGGCGTTGGGCGGCGCGAAGAACCACGCGGTGGTGCTGCCCGACGCGGACCTGGAGTTCGCGGCCAACCACCTCACCGCCGCGGCGTTCGGCTCGGCGGGCCAGCGGTGCATGGCGATCTCGGTGGCGGTCGCCGTCGGTGACGCCGCCGACGCGCTGGTCGACGTTCTCAAACAAAAGGCGGGCCAGATCAGGGTGGGGCCCGGTCACCGGCCGGACAGCGAGATGGGGCCGCTGGTCACCAGGGCAGCCCAGGAGCGGGTGGAAGGAGCGATCGCCACGGCCGCCGACCAGGGCGCTGTTGTCGTCGTCGACGGGCGTGGCCTGAAGGTCGACGGCCACGAGCAGGGCTTCTTCGTCGGACCGTCCATTCTGGATCGGGTCGGCCCGGACATGGACGCCTACCAGCAGGAGATCTTCGGGCCTGTGCTGGTGATCGTGCGCGCCGCCGATCTCGACGAGGCCATCGCTCTCGTCAACGCCAACCCGTACGGCAATGGCACGGCGATCTTCACGGGTGACGGTGGCGCGGCGAGGCGGTTCCAGCGCGACGTCACCGTCGGCATGATCGGCGTCAACGTCCCCATCCCGGTGCCGATGTCCTACTACTCGTTCGGCGGATGGAAGGACTCGCTCATCGGCGACAGCGCGATCCACGGCGCCGAAGGGGTTCGGTTCTACACGCGGCCCAAGGTCGTCACCAGCCGCTGGCCGCACGTCGAACGGTCCGTCGAGGCGGCGTTCCACTTCCCCACGAGCACGTGAGAGGGCTCATCATGAAGATCGCGCTCGATCCGTACATGCTGCGCAAGCTGCCGATGGCCGAGATGCTGCGCACCGTCGCCGACATCGGTTATGAGTACGTCGAACTGTCGCCTCGCGACGAGTTCATGCCGTTCTTCCTGCACCCGCGCGCCGACGACGAGAAGGTGGCGGAACTGAAGCGGGCGCTCGCCGAGACCGGCGTGCGGCTGTCGAGCATCCTGCCGCTCTACAAGTGGTCCAGCCCCGACGAGGACGAACGACAGGCCGCGGTGCGCTACTGGCGGCGGATGATCGAGGTCGCCGTCGAGCTGGACGTGCGGCTGATGAACTCCGAGTTCAACGGCAGGCCCGAACGTGCCGCCGAGAGCGAGGCCGCGTTCTGGCGCTCGATGGACGAACTGCTCCCTGTCTTCGAACGCGAGGGCATCGCGCTGAACCTCGAGGCGCACCCGGACGACTTCTGCGAGCTCAACAACCCTGCTGTGGACCTGGTGCGCGCCATCAACAAGCCGTGGGTGAACTACCTGTACTGCGCGCCGCACACGTTCCACCTGTCTGACGGCGCTGCGAACATCGCCGAGATGATGCGGTACGCGGGCAGCAAACTCCAGCACCTGCACATCGCGGATTCCTTCAACCACAAGGGCTCCTCGGGCCTGCGCTACATCCTCAACCCGCCCGGCACGCCCGCGCGCATCCACCAGCACCTGGACATCGGCCAGGGCGAGGTCGACTGGGACGAGTTCTTCGGCACGCTGCGCGACCTGAAGTTCGACGGCGTCGCCACCGTGTGCGTGTTCGCGTGGGAGGAGCGCGCGATCGAGTCCAGCAAGTTCATGTTCGAACGCGTCACCAAGGAACTGGCCGCCTGAAAGGACTGTGCAAGATGGTGAAACTGGGTGTCTACACGGCGGTCCTGCACGACCGGCCACTGCGCGAGGCGCTGGAGGTGATCAAGTCACTCGGCCTGGCTGGCGCCGAGATCAACTCCGGCGGGTTCATCCCCACGCCGCACCTGCCGGTGGACGGACTGCTCAGCGGCGAGGTCGACAAGGACGAGTACCTGAGCGTGTTCGCCGAGACCGGCGTGGAGCTGACGGGGTTGAACTGCAACGGCAATCCGCTGCACCCCGATCCCGAGGTCGGTCTGGCCGACGCCGACGACCTGCGCCGCTCGATCAAGGTCGCCGGACTGCTCGGCGTGACCCGGATCGTGTGCATGTCGGGCCTGCCCGCCGCGCACGCCGGTGGCACCGTGCCCGCGTGGAACGTCATCCCATGGGACAGCGCCTACCTCGACTCCCTGGAGTACCAGTGGAACGAGGTCGCCATCCCCTTCTGGCGCGACATGGACGCACTGGCAAGCGAGCACGGCGTGAGGCTGTGCATTGAGATGCACCCGCACAACCTGGTGTTCAACCCGGCCACGTTGCAGCGCCTGGTAGAACGGACGGCCGCGACCAACATCGGCGCTGAGATGGACCCCAGCCACCTGTTCTGGCAGGGCATCGACCCGATCGCAGCGATCGAGCATCTCGGCGACCTGGTGTTCCACGCGGCCGCGAAGGACACCCGGATCAACGACGCCGCCAAGGTGAACGGAGTCCTGGACGACCGGCACACCCGCATCCCCGCCGAGGAGAACCCGATCGGCCTGGGTGGGCGCTACACGCTCAACCGCTGGCCGGCGGACTCCACCTGGGACTTCGTCGCCGTCGGTCGTGGCCACGACCAGGAGTACTGGGCCAGGTTCCTGAGCGCCCTGGCGAAGGTCGACCCCGACATGGCGGTCAACATCGAGCACGAGGACGCCGAACTCGGCCAACTGGAAGGCCTCGAGGTCGCTGCCACCACCCTCAAGGCGGCCGCCGGGTAGAACGCCGGGCCTGGTGTGGACGACGTGAGTCCACACCAGGCGCTGCTACTCGGGAAGGGGACGGTCGTTGACGACGTGCTTCATGACCAATGTGGACGTCAGCCGCTGGACGCCTGGCAGCGTCGCCAGCCGCTGGTCGTAGAGCTGCTGGTACGAGTTCAGGTCGGTCGTGACGACGCGCAGGAGGTAGTCGGGCTCGCCGAAGAGGCGTTGAGCCTGGGTCACCTGGGGGATTGCGGCCACCGCCTCTTCGAAGTCCGTGATGGTGTCGCGGTCCTCCCAGCGCAGTGTGACGAACACCAGCGCCTCGAAGTTCAGCCCGACGACGGCCGGGTCGACGACCGCGCGGTAGCCGCGGATCGCGCCGGACTTCTCCAGGTCGCGGAGGCGCCGATGGCATGGGGAGACGCTCAGCCTCACCCGCGCGGCCAGATCGGTCACGGTCAACCGCCCGTCCTGCTGAAGCTCGGTAAGAATCTTCCGGTCAAGGGCGTCCATGAAGAAGATATTGCCCCGAAAGCAGCGCCTCTGGGTAGAAGTTGGAAACATCTTCGGGTGAAACGAACATAGTCTTCCCGCGGAAGCGCAACCCGCGAGAGAGAAGACCACGTGATCACCACCGTCCAGCGAAACCGGCCGCGTCTTCATCGCGCCTGGCTGGTGGCTGCCGTGACCCTGCTGGCGCTGGTCGCGGCGGCGGCCTTCCGCTCCACGACCGGCGCTCTGTTCGAGCCCATCGAGACGGAGTTCGGGTGGAGCCGCGCCCAGCTGTCCGGAGCGGTGACGCTCAACCTCGTCGTCTACGGCCTGGTGGCCCCGTTCGCCGCGGTGTTGCTCGAGCGGTTGCGGCCGCGCGTGGTGATCGCTCTTGCGCTGGCCTTCGTGGCCGCCGGAAGCGGACTGACCGCGGTGATGACCGAGGTCTGGCAGTTGTGGGTGCTGTGGGGAGGTTTCGTCGGGGCGGGCACCGGTGTGATGGCCCTGGTCTTCGGTGCGTCGGTGGCCAACCGCTGGTTCGCCCGTCACCGCGGGCTGGTCATGGGGATCTTCTCCGCCGCCAACGCCTGTGGCCAGCTGGCCTTCCTGCCCGCCATCGTCCACCTGACCGAGCACCACGGCTGGCGCGCCGCGTCGCTGCTGGTGGCGGTCTTCGCCGTGGCAATCATCCCCCTGCTGTTCTGGCCGTTCGCCAACAGCCCCACCGAGGTCGGGCTCGCACCCTACGGCGCCGACGCTGCGGTGCCCGCGGTCGAACCGCCTCCGGTGACGCGCAACGCAGTGGCGGAGACCTTGGACGTGCTGCGTGAGGCGATGCGGTCCCGTGCGTTCTGGATTCTGGCGCTCACCTTCGCCGTGTGCGGCTGGTCCACCAACGGCCTGATCCAGACCCATTTCCTGCCCGCCGCGCACGACCACGGCATGCCCGCCGGCACCGCCGCCGAACTGCTGGCGCTGATCGGCATCTTCGACGTGATCGGCACCGTCGCCTCCGGATGGCTGACCGACCGCGTGCGCCCGTGGATCCTGTTGGTCGCGTACTACGGGTTTCGCGGAGTGTCGCTGCTGACCGTGCACAGCCTGCTCGGCCCCTCGGTGCAGCCGTCCCTGTGGATCTTCATCGTGTTCTACGGCCTGGACTGGGTGGCCACCGTTCCACCCACCGTCGCGCTCTGCCGGCAGTACTTCGGCCCGCAGCGTGCCACCACCGTCTTCGGCTGGGTGTTCGCCGCCCACATGATCGGCGCCGGGGCGGGAGCGATGGCAGCCGGTCTGGCCAGGGAAAGCTCAGGCAGCTACCTGGCCGCCTGGATCACCGCCGCCACACTGTGCTTCGTGGCCGCAGCCAGCCTGTTCCTCCTCCCCGCCGCACGACCGGAAACCGCTGATCCGCGTGAACGAAAGGTCTGAACAGTGAGGATTTCGCGCCGTGCGCAGGCGGTCGCCCCGTTCTACGCGATGGAGTTCGGCAAGCGGGCCGCGACACTGGAGTCCCAGGGGCACCACGTCGTCAAACTCAGCATCGGCGAACCGGACTTCGGAGCGCCCCCTGCCGTGCTGAACGCGATGGGCGGGCTCATGGACGGAACGCCCATGCCGTACACGGCGGCGCTCGGGCTGCCCGCGTTGAGGCAGGCGATCGCCGGGTTCTACCGAGAGGTGCATGGGGTCGAGGTCGACCCGGCCAGGGTTGTCGTGACCGCAGGCGCCTCGGCCGCCTTGGTGCTGGCCGCGGCGGCCCTCGTCGACGAGGGCGACGAGGTGGTCATCGGGGATCCGTCGTACCCGTGCAACCGCCAGATCGTCGAGAGTTTCGGTGCACGCGTCACGCTCGTGCCCACCACAGCCGACACCCGGTTCCAGTTGGACTCGGCATCGGTGCGGTCGCATTGGACGGACCGGACCCGCGGCGTCATGATCGCCACCCCGTCGAACCCGACGGGCACCTCCGTGCTGGCGGCCGAGCTCGCGGCGATCTGCGCGTTCGCCCGAGACCGTGGCGCGTGGCGCATTGTCGACGAGATCTACCTCGATCTGAGCGATCACCAGGGCGGGCCACCGCGCAGCGTGCTGTCGACCGATCCGGACGCCTTCGTGGTCAACAGCTTCTCGAAGTACTTCGGCATGACCGGCTGGAGACTCGGATGGTGCGTCGTCCCGGAGGAACTGGTGCCTGTGCTGGAACGCTTGGCGCAGAACTACTTCCTCTGCCCATCCACACCCGCTCAGCACGCCGCGCTCGCGTGTTTCACACCCGAGTCGCTGGCAGTCTGCGAACAGCGCAGGGTCGAGTTCGCCGAGCGGCGCGCCCTCGTCCTGGACGGTCTGGCGCGGATCGGACTACCGGTCCCGGTCCCGCCCGATGGCGCGTTCTACGTCTACTTCGACGTCAGCCACACCGGACTCAGCTCGTGGCAGTTCTGCGAGAGGGCGCTGGCCGAGGCGCACGTCGCCCTCACCCCGGGCAGGGATTTCGGCCGGCACACCGCCGAAACCCATGTACGACTGTCCTATGCGGCGTCACCGGGCGTTCTCGAGGAGGGAATCGCGCGGCTGGGGAAGTTCATGGCCACCCTGCACTGATCCCGTTCGAGATGGAGGGACTCCGATGAGCTGGACGATCGAGCGGCGCGGGCGCGTCGCTGTGGTGACGATGACGACCAACCCGGTCAACGCTCAGAACCGCGCGTTCTTCGCCGACCTGCACGACGCGTTCGACCGGCTCGAACGCGACCACGCAGAGTCCCCGGTAGTGCTGACCGGCACCGGCGCCAGGTTCTCCGCCGGACTCGACCTGGGCGAGCACTTCCCGCTCTTCGCCGGGGACCGCGCGGCCGTCGCGTCCTGGTTCCGCGAGTATCGGGCCACGAACATGCGCCTGTTCACCTATCCGCGTCCGACGGTGGCCGCGGTGAACGGGCACGCGTTCGCCGGCGGCCTGATCACCGCCGCCGTGTGCGACCACCGAGTGGCCGTCGCCGACCATGCGCGGTTCGGGCTCAACGAAGTGCCGATCGGGATCCCGATGCCCGCGGTGTACGTCCGGATGCTCGCCTACGCCTGGGGCGAACCGATCGCGGCCCGCACCTGTCTGCTCGGCGAGACCTTCTCCCCGGCACAGGCGCACGCGTTGGGCATGGTGCACGACCTGGCACCGGCCGACGAGTTGCTGGACCGGGCGGTTGCGATCGCGGAGCTGACCCCCGAGGACTGCCTCGGTCAGTACGCGTTCACCAAACGGGCGTGCCAGGCCGCCGCCCTGCGCGACATCGCCGAACTCGCCGACCCGCTCGACGACGAGCTGCCCGACGGCATGACCAGCGACCAGGCCCGGCACGCGCACCGCCGCTACTGGCAGCAGCTGAAAGGCTCGCCGGCATCGTGGTAGCGCTACCCGCTTGGGCGACGTGGTGGCGCAGACCGTTTCCCGACGCCAACCTGCTGTTGCTGCACGGCCGACAACCGGCCCTTGTGGACAGTGGCTTCGTGGGCCACGCCGAGGAGACCTTCGAGTGGGTTCGCGCACACACCGCGCGCCTCAGTTTGGTCGTGAACACCCACTGGCACTCCGACCACGTCGGCGGAAACGCGCGCCTGCAGTCGACGGGCGCCGCGATCGCCGCCGCTACTCCGGACGCACAGGCACTCGCCCGGCGCGACCCCGGCTGCTGCGCGGCGGAGTATCTCGACCAGCCGGTCGCCCCGTACACCGTCGACACACCACTGCACGACGGGCAGATTCTCCGGCTCGGTGACGCCGACTGGGAGGTTGTCGCCACGCCGGGGCACACGCCCGGCCACCTGTCGCTGTGGCAACCGGAGGAGCGCCTGCTCGTGGTCGGAGACGCACTGTCGGACTACGACGTAGGCTGGGTGAACCTCGCGCTCGACGGGCCTGACGCGGCCACCACCGCACTCGCGTCCCTGCATCGGCTGGCCGACCTCGCCCCGCGCGTGCTGCTGCCTTCGCACGGGCCGATCCCCGCCGACCCCGGCGCGGCGTTCGTCACCGCGCTGCGTCGAGCCGAGCGTCTCGTAGCTGACCCGGCCGGCGCGGTCTGGTACGGCGCACGCCGCATTTTCGCGTTCGCACTGATGATCCGCGACGGCATTCCCGCCGACGAGGTCGAGAGCTATCTGCACGCCCGAGCGTGGCTGACCGACGCGGCACGGTTGCTGGGCAGGACGTCCGAGGCCCTCGCCGTCGAACTGGTCGACACGATGCTCCGCAGCGGCGCAATCGTCCTGCGTGACAACCGCTTGCACGCTGCCGCCGAACACGCGCCGATTGCACCACAAACGCTGCAGATGCCGTTCCCTCGAAGATGGCAGGCGGCGGCCGCCTCCGACCGTCCATAACGGATGATGGCCACCCGCACCCGCCCGGCCCGGTGCGGCCGCGGAGGTGGCGCGCGCCGTGTCGGTGCTACCGGAAGCGGAGTTCGTCGCGATCACCTCCGGCCAGGCCGACGTGTACGGCGTCTTGCAACCAGCCGCACGTGACCAGACCGCGGAGCTGATCACCGAACGCGTGGGAGGTATTCCCGGGATCGTGTCCACTCGTGCCGACATCGCGCTGCGCTCCTATGCCTCTGCGGCCACCTGGCGGCTCGGCCGGCTCACTCCTGAGCAGGAAGCCCGGTTGCGTGCGGAGAGCCCGGCCGTCCAGGGCGTCGCAGGGGTGCGGCTCGGCGACGATGAACTGCGGGTGGCGCGCATGATGCAGCAGGACGGGCGCGCCAGCGCCGCCGACATCGCCCGGCGCCTGGAGTTGAGCCAGTCCACCGCCTACCGGATCACCCAGTACCTGCTGGAGCACGGCATCGTGACACCACGCGTGGAGATCGAACCGGCGGTGCTCGGGTTTCCGCTGGAGGCGGTGATCTCGCTGACGACCGAGCTGCGCTCGATCACCGGCATCGCCACCGAACTCGGCCGTCATCCCACCGCGCGCTTCGTGTCCACAGTGGCCGGTACGCCTTCGGCGATCTACTACGGGGCGTTCCGCGACGAGGAGCACTTGGCGAACCTGCTCACCGGCGACCTGGCCTCGTTCGACGGCATCAAGGCCGTCCACATCTCGGCCGTCCTCCGCGTACTGACCCGCTCCTGGCTGCCCCGCGACGGTGTCCGGCTCGCGTAGTGCGGCTGTTCGGGCCGCGTGACAGCAAGAGCCGACTCCTGCCGGGCCGCGCCACCGGCTCTCACCGCGCCCGGCACGCTCGTGTCGTGGCCGCGTTCAGCAGGGTCCGTGCGCGACCTCGACCGCTTGTTCACCTGAAGAGGGGCCGGAGAATGAGTGCGGAAAAGCAAAGAAGCAGGTCGAGACGAATCTCGACCTGCTTCTTCGGAGTGCACCGCCAGGGACTTGAACCCCGGACCCGCTGATTAAGAGTCCTCGGGTCGACCCTGGTGGAGGTCTCGGGTAATGCCAGCGAGTGCCGTTACCGCACGTCACATGCAGGATCCGGAAGCATCGCCTGCCGCCCGGTGTCAGTCGGTGTCGTCGCAGGTCAGGGTTCTTGGGCCCTTTTCGGGCTCGCAGGCAGGGGATTTCGAAGGACGTGTCGGCAACGTTCTGAGTCTCGTGCTGCGCTTGGGAGTGCCGCGTACTTAGTCGGGCTGACGAGCGGTGCCGGGCCGATCGGCTGGTTCGCGCCCGCGAGCGCATGGCCCAGTCACTGGGCATGGGACACCTCAAGATGGCCGGAGTCATGCCCTGCGGCCACAACGGAAAGCTCATGCCCGAGCGGATGTACTACGTCGACGACTCGCACGCGACCTTCGAGGGAGCCGACCTCGGAACCGCGGTCCGCTTGAAGGACAACCCGATGATCGGCGGCGTCGCCCTGCCTTCCCGCGGCGTCCTCGCCATGGGCCAGGCAACATGGGAGATCCTCGATCGTGAGGAGCACGAGCGCACCCTGCGGGAAGTCAGCGGTCCCACGTCACCGGAAGTGCGGTAAGCCCACCGGTCAGCACGTCTTTCCGGACCGTCAGGCCCTCCGCGGGAACGGCCAGGCGCATGGTGGGGAAGCATGAGATCAGTTGGGAGAACACGGCTTGCAGTTCCATGCGGGCCAGTGGGGCGCCGATGCAGTAGCGCAGGCCGTGCCCGAAGGTGAGGTGGGCGGCCTGGCGGGTGATGTCGACGCGGTCCGGCTCGGCGAAGACGGCCGGGTCGTGGTTGGCGGCGCCGTTGTCGAGCAGGACGAGGTCGCCGACGCTGATGCCGACGCCGTCGATCTCCATGTCGGTGCGGGCGTAGCGGGGGATCCCGCCGCCGCCCTTGCCGGGCGCGCGAAGGATCTCCTCGACGGCGTTCGGGGTGAGGCCGGGGTCGTCGTGCAGGGCGTTCCATTGATCGGGGTTGGCCAACAGGAGCAGCGTGCCCATGCCGATCTGGACCACGGTCGTCTCGTGGCCGGCGAACAGCAGTGCCATGGAAAGCATGGCGGCTTCCTCGGTGGAGACGCCGTCGGTCGCGCACAGGCGTGAGATCACGTCGTCGCCCGGCTCTTGCCGCTTGGCCTCAACGAGGCGCATGCCGTAGCCGAACAGGTTGCCGAGACCTTGTTCGGAGATGCTGCGGTCGTTGATGTTCGCAGCGGCCTCGGTCCAGGCGCGGAACTGGTCGCGGTCGTCGTAGGGCACGCCGAGCAGCTCGCAGATCACGAGGATCGGCAGCGGGACCGCGACCGCGGCGTGCAGGTCGGCTGGAGTCTCTGAGGTGGCCAGTTGATCGAGCAGTTGTGCGGTCAGTGCGTCGATGCGGGGACGCAGTGCGCGCATGTGTTTGGGGGAGAAGTGTGGTTGCAGCAGTGCGCGCATGCGGGCGTGGTCGGCGTGCTCGGTGACGAAGTCTCCCAGCGGGCCGCCGAACAGGGCGGATTCGCCGGTGCGTGCCGCGTTCTGCGGGTCAGGGTGCGATCTGCCGAGCCGGTCGTCGCCGAGTAGCTCGCGCACGTGGGCGTAGTCGGTGACCAGCCACGCGTCGTGGCCCACCGCGGTGCGGACCCGGTGGACCGCGCCCTGGGACTGAAGTACGCGCAGTCGCGGAGGAACCTGCAGCGGCTGGGGCTGCTCGAACGGCAGTTGAGCAGGAGAAACCATGACGTGTGCCCCCTTGTTCAAGTCATCTTGTATAAGTTGACTTAAACAAAGCTACTTGTTTAGTCTGATCTAAACAAGTGGAGGTAACAGTGGCGGCGGGCCCTCAGAACGTGCGGCGCATGCCGCGTGCTCAACGACGAGAGCAGATCTTGGACGCCGCGACCCGCGCGTTCGCCCGTACCGGATACGTGGCGACCGGACTTGACGGAGTGACAGCCGAAGCCGGGGTCACCTCTGTGTTGTTGTACCGGCACTTCGACTCGAAGGCCGACCTGTACAGAGCTGTGCTCGACAGGGCGTGTGCCCGGCTTGAGGCAACGGTCGGCTCCAGTGACTTCGACGAGGGCAGCATCTCTGCGCTGCTGCGCGCTGCCGCCGAAGATCCGGACGGGTTCCGGTTGCTGTTCAGGCATGCCGCGCGAGAGCCGGACTTCCGCGACGTGGTCGACGGAATCCGTGCGATGTCGGCGGAGGTCACCCGGCGCGAGCTGGCCGCGGTGATTCCGGAAGGTCCATGGCTGGACTGGGCGGTGCAGTACGTGCCGACAGTCACCCTCGAGGCTGTGATCGCCTGGCTCGACGCCGGTCAGCCCGATCCGGATCAGGCCGCTGATCGCATCGCCTTGGTGGTGCACAGTGCCATCCGGGCGGCAAACAGTGTTGACTGACCCGGTCGGTCATTTATGCTGGGCGGGTGCCACGCACTCGTTCAGCGGACATGTTTCCGAAGCTCGTCTCAGCTGCGGCCGAGACGTTCATCGCGCAGGGCTTTCAACGGACCCAGATGCAGGACGTCGCCGACGCGCTGGGGGTGGCGAAGGGCACCGTCTACGGCTACGTCGAGAACAAGGACGCGCTGCTCGGGGCCGCGCTGCGGTTTGCCGACGGTGTGGAGCCGCTGCCCGAGGTGACCGACCTGCCGGTCCGTGCGCCCGCGGATGGCGAGCTGGCCGCGATGGTGGCCGAGCGGCTGCGGGGCGAGGTCGAGCAGTTGCGGCTGGTCGAGGCGTTGTCGAAACGACGGCGTGGCCCGCTCGCTGTGGAGCTGAGCGAGATCATCACGAACCTGTACGAGATGCTGTCCCGGCATCGGGTCAGCATCAAGCTGGTCGACCGCTGCGCCCCCGAGTTGCCGGAGCTGGCCGACGTCTGGTTCGGCCAGGGCCGCTCGGGTCTCGTTGTGGTGCTGACCGAGTATCTCCAGCGGCGCAAGGCGTTGCGGCTGCCCGGACCAGCGCCGCTGGTCGCTCGCACGATCTTGGAGACCTGCGTGTTGTGGGCGGTGCACCTGCACTGGGATCCCGCCCGGCAAGAGCCTCAGGACACCGCTGCCGTTCCATCCACGCTGGCAGGCCTGCTCACGCGTGGACTGCTGCCGGAAGGGTCATCGACATGAGCAAGAAGCTCAGCAACGAAGGTCTCCGTGAGGTGTGGGATCGTTACGCGCCGCGCTACGACCGCGACATCGGGTTCTTCGAACGCATCCAGTTCAGCGGCGGCCGCGAATGGGTGTGCCCGCAGGCGACCGGTGACGTGCTGGAGGTGGCGATCGGTACCGGCCTCAACCTCCCGCATTACCCGGCGGACGTCAGGCTGACCGGTCTGGACCTCAGTCCGGCCATGCTGGGCATCGCCCGCACTCGCGCGGCCGAGCTCGGGCGTGAAGTCGAGTTGTGCGAGGGAGACGCGCAGGCGTTGCCGTTCCCGGACGAGTCGTTCGACACCGTGGTCTGCACGCTCGGCCTGTGCGGTGTTCCGGACGAGCGCGCGGCGATCGCGGAGATGCACCGCGTGCTGCGGCCTGGTGGGAAGCTGCTGTTGCTCGACCACGTGGGCAGCCAGCACCGTGTCGTCCACTTCGTACAGTCGCTGCTGGAGAAGCTGAGCGTGCGGATGTGCGGCGACTACCAGACCCGGCGGCCGTTGCCGTTGGTGGAGCAGGCCGGTTTCGTGGTGCAGCGGCAGGAACGGCTCAAGCTCGGCATGGTCGAGCGGGTGGCGGCGGTCAAGGCCTGAGCCGCTGTTCCAGCAGTGCCTGCTCGGCGGGGTTGACGGTCAGCTCCAACGCGCGCTGATCTGCCTCGCGTGCCTCGTCGTCGCGGCCGAGGTCGCGGAGTAGTTCAGCGCGCGTGGCATGGTAGAGGTGGTAGCGGTCCAGGCCGAGGGAATCCAGCTCGGCCAACGCTTTCTCCGCGCTGGCGGCGTACCGGAGCGCGATCGCGCGGTGCAGCCGGGTCACCGGGGACGGCGAGAGGCACAGCAGCATGTCGTAGAGGATCACGATCTGCGGCCAGTCGGTGTCCTCCCAGGACTTTGCCTCCGCGTGGCACGCGACGATCGCCGCCTGGAGTTGATACGGGCCTGGTCGGCGATGGCGGGCAGCGCGGGTCAACAACTCCACGGCCTCGCCGATCATCTGGTGGTCCCACCGTGACCGGTCCTGATCCTGCAGCTGCACGAGGTTGCCATCGGGGGAGAAGCGGGCGTGCGCGCGGGCGCGGTGCAGTCGGATCAGGGCGAGCAGTCCGGCGATCTCGGGCTCGCGCGGCATCAGCGCATGCAACAACAAGGCGAGCCAGTCAGCGTCGGCCACGAGGTCGTGTGACTGCACGCGGTCCGCGCTGCTGGACAGGTAGCCCTCGTTGAACATCAGGTAGACCACGTGCAGCACCTGAGCGAGCCGCTCGCCGAGTTCCTCGGGTGCGGGAATCCGGTAGGGGATGCCCGCGTCGGTGATCTTGCGTTTGGCGCGGGTCAACCGTTGCGCCACCGTGGTTTCCGGCACGAGGAACGCGCGGGCGATCTGCGCGGTGGTCAGCCCGCACACCACCCGCAACGTCAGCGCGATCTGCGCCTCGCGGGACAACGCGGGGTGGCAGCAGGTGAAGATCAGCCGCAGCCGGTCGTCCGGCTCGGGCTGCACGGGCCACTGCAGCTGGGCGAGCTTCTCCCGGTAACGGGCCTGGCGGCGCAGCACGTCCAGCCCGCGGTTCTTGGCGACGGTGAACAGCCACGCGTCCGGACGGTCGGGCACGCCTTCGACCGGCCAGCGGCGCAGCGCCGTCTCCACCGCGTCGGCGACGAGGTCCTCGGCGGCGGAGAAGTCGCCCAGCAGCGACACCAGCGACGCGGCCAGCCGGCCCGCGTGCTCACGTACCACGCGGGCCAGTACCGCGTCCGGTGAGGTCACATCAAGACCGGTCGGATTTCCACCAGCGGGCAGGCGGGCCAGGTCCTGGCCATGCGCAGCGCCTCGTCGAGGTCGGCGACCTCGACCTCGACGTAGCCGCTGACCACTTCCTTGCCCTCGATGAACGGGCCGTCGGTGACGATCGGCTCGCCGTTCTCCAGCCGCACGGTGGTCGCGGTCTCCGGGCCGGCGAGCTTGCGGTTGTGCGTGATCTTGTCCGCGTGCTCGGCCATCCACTGCTGGACCTTGGCGAAGCCCGCGTCACGCTCGGCCTGGTCCATCGCCTCCCAGTCCTTCTCCCACTGCTCGGTCTCGCAGAACATCAGCACGTACTTCATGCTCGACACCTCCTGACCAGAAGACGATCGGCGCCGAGCCTGCCACGACATCGGCCGCGAGGAATTTCCATCAGCGTTGCGGGACGGCGCGACGTCCGCGTCGAGCTGCGCAGCGCGGCGCCGACGGCCGCGGCGGCGGTGATCTCGAAGATCTCGTCCTCGCTGAGCCCGGAGGCTTTCAGATCGGCGATGTCGGTGTCGGCTACCCGGTACGACGAGTCGCGGACCTTCGCGGCGTAGGCCGCCCACGGCGCGTCGGCAGGATCACCGCCGGCGGCGGCGCGGCGTGCCGCGGGGTCGGTCTTGCCGGGTGAGTCGAACACCGCCGTGCGCAGGTTGGTGACCAGCCGTTCGTGACGATCACCGGTTGCGGCGCCACTGGTGCCGCCGGTGAGGAAGCCGGGAAAGCGGTAGCCGAAGCGGTGCAGCGACTGGGTTCCCTTGGCGAGTTGCTCCTCGGAGTGCAGCTGGAAGCCAAACGCGTTGGCCAGGCGGTTGACGATGTTCCAGACGAGGTTGACGTGCAGCGCGTCCAGCACCGCCTCGCGCCCAACACCCTGCGGGACGTCGGCCGCGCTCACATCGTCCGGCGCGGTGGTGACCGTCTCCAGCAGGGCCAGGACCGCGGTGAGCTCGGGACGCGCCGAGCCGGGATCGGCCGCGTCGATCTCACCGTCCGAGGCGATCCTGGTCATCTCGGTGTGGCTCTCGATGCAGAACGGGCACCGCAGCAGCTGGGCGGTGAACATCGCCATGTACTCGCGCTCACCGGCGGTCCAGAACGACGGGCCGCGCATCATCTCGGCGGACAGGTCGAGCAGCGGCGCGCCGAGGAACTCCGGCCGGTACAGCAACGTCTTCGGCACGTCGGACATCGGCACCCGCGAGGTCAGCTCCGCGAAGGAGAAGAACAGCCGGACGCGCAGCCGGTGCCCATGGTCCAGCACGTCGAGTCGCATCACACACCTCCGCCAGATCGCTCATCCCATCCAGTAGAAGACGATCGAACCCCACCAGAACTCGACACGCCCGGTCAGAAAGTCAGACCTTGAGCCGGGGACGGACGACGACCAGCGGCACGAGAGCGAGCGCGATGATGCCGCCCGCGAACGACAAGGCGGGGTAGCTGCTGCTCGCGACGACGAAACCGGAGGCCATGCCACCGGTCGCACCGGCTACGGCGATGGCCATGTCGATGCGGCCCTGCACGGTGGCGCGGGTTTCGAGCGGCACGGCGTCGGTGATGAGCGCGGTCCCGCTGACCAGCCCGAGGTTCCAGCCCAGCCCGAGCAGCCCGAGCGCGAGGGTCAGCAACGGAGTGGACTCGGCCGGTGCGAGCCCTGCCACCAGCCCGGCCGCGAGCAGGGTGATTCCGGAGGCGGCGACGACGGGCAACCTGCCGATCCTGTCCACGAGCCAGCCGCTGAGCGGTGAGGGCAGGTACATGCCGGCCACGTGCACGGCGATGACGAACCCGGTGGCCGCGAGGCCGTGACCGTGCAGGCGCATGTGCACCGGGGTCATGGTCATGATCGCGATCATCACCAGCTGGATGACCACCATGGTGGTCGTGCCGATCAGCAGCAGCCGCGCGTCGCCGCGGGAGTCGCGGCTGGCCACGGGGATCGCGGGCAGGGACCTGGCGGTGAGAAGTGGATCGGGTCGCAGCAGTACCCACAGCACGATGGCGGCCGCGGTGTAGGCGAAGACCGCGAGGATGAACGGTCCAGCGAGCGCCGGGACGTGCCAGCTCGTGGCCAGTTCGCCGGTCGCCGTGACGAGGTTGGGTCCGAGCACCGCGCCGAGCGTGGTGGCGACGAGCACCGTGCTCACCGCGCGTCCTCGGCGTTGCGGGGCGGCGAGGTCGGCGCCGGCGTAGCGGGCTTGGAGGTTGGTCGCGCTGCCCGCGCCGTAGACGAACAACGCGACGAACAGCAGAACGGCGTTATCGGTGGCGGCAGCGATGACGACGCCGAGCGCACCCACGGCGCCGGTGAGGTAGCCGCCGGCGAGACCGGCGCGTCTGCCGCGCAGGCTGGAGACGCGGGCGATCAGCAGAGCCGCGAGGGCGGAGCCGATGGTGAACAGTGCCGCGGGTAAACCTGCCGCGCTGGTGGCGCCGAGCATGTCCTGGGCGAGCAGCGCGCCGACGGTGATGCCCGCGGCCAGGCCGGCGCCGCTGAGGATCTGGGCTGCGACGAGCACTGTCAGGATGCGTCTTTGGGCAGAGTGACGAGTGATCAGGGTGTCCATTTTTCGGGGCGTCAGACCGCGACGGGGAGTTCGGCGAGGCGCCACTCGAGCATGCCGTCGGCAAGGCGCCGGGCAGTTCGTCCCAGCGCGGTGAGCAGGCGGACGGCGTCGTGGGAGAGCACGCAGTAGGCGCCGCGGCAGTACGCCACGACTTCCTGGTCGGCCGGAAGCTCGGCCAGCCGGTCCGCCAGTTCGTCCAGCGGAACGGACACCGCGCCGGGGATGTGCCCGGCGGCGTACTCCTCCGCGGGCCGCACGTCGATCACCGTCGCGCGTCCCGACCGGACGCGTTCGAGGAGCTCCTCGCGGCTGACCGCTTCCGTGTCGTCGCCGAGGTAGGCCTCACGCGCGGTGCGGACGTCCGGCAGCCGGTCGTCTGCGACGGTGCGCAGCAGCGCGAACAGCGCGGCGACGTCGTCTCCTGCCAGCCGGTAGAAGATCTTCGTGCCTTCGCGCCGAGTCACCACGAGGTTGGCCTGCTTGAGAGTCTGCAGATGCGCCGACGCGGTCGTCAGCCCCAGCTCCGCCGACTTCGCGAGCGCGTCGACCGTGCGCTCGCCCTGAGCGATCAGGTCGAGCAGTTCCAGTCGCTTGCCGCTCGCGAGGGCCTTGCCGACCCGAGCGAACTGGTCGAACAACGCGTTCTTGGCATCCCGGTCACCCATGGTTCTCCAATCATCATTGGAATAGTGTAGAACACTGGATGTGGGAAGGAGACGATGGCCATGCCTGAGGTAGTTCCGCTTGTCGACGAGGGGCTGGGGAACTCCGCGTATCTGGTCGATCTGGGCGACGGCCGGGCGCTGGTGGTCGACGTGAGCCTCGATCTGAGGGAGGTTGGCCGCGCGGTGCAGCGACGTGGGCTGAGCGTGGCGTTCGCCGCTGACACACACCTGCACGCCGACTTCCTGTCCGGCGCCCGTCAGCTGTCCGCGACCGAGGACACCCGCGTGCTCGCCTCCGCGGCCGGACACCGCGAGTTCACACACAGCGGGCTGCGCGACGGCGACGAAGTCGACCTCGGCGGCTTAGGCCTGCGGGCGCTAGGGACCCCCGGCCACACCGACGAGCACCTGTCGTTCCTGCTGCTCGACGGCGACCGTCCACTCGGGGTGTTCACCGGCGGCTCGCTGATCGTGGGCGCCGCCGCCCGCACCGACCTCGTCGCGCCCGACCGAACCGAGGAGCTCGCCCGCGCTCAGTACACGTCGCTGCGCAGGCTCGCCGAACTGCCCGACGACGTGGCCGTCTGGCCCACACACGGCGCCGGATCCTTCTGCTCCGCCCCGCCTGGCGCGGACCGCACCAGCACGATCGGCAGGGAGAAGGCGACGAACCCGTTGCTGCGTGCGGCTGACGAGGACGCCTTCGTGAAGGAGCTGCTCGGCTCGCTGGGCAGCTATCCGCCGTACTTCCGCCGGCTCGGCGAGATCAACCGCCAGGGCGTTGTGGTGGGGACGCCTGAGCTGCCGCCGCTGGAGGTTGGTGCGGTGCGGCGGCTTCTGGCCGACGGCGCGCGATTGATCGACGTCCGGCCGGTCGACGAGTTCGCCGCCGCGCACGTGCCTGGCGCGCTGTCGATTCCGCTGAGGCCGGTGTTCGCATCGTGGCTCGGCTGGCTGGCGCCGCACGACCGGCCGCTGGTCGTGGTGCGCGGCGCCGACCAGGACCCGGCGGAGATCGCCTGGCAGGCGGCCAAGATCGGCTACGTCGATCTCGCGGGCGAGCTCGACGGCGGGATGGATGCGTGGACTGCCGCGGAACTTCCCACGGCCACAACCAGGTTGGTGGGCCCGGATCAGGTGAGCGGGTCGGTGCTGGACATCCGGCAAGAGCCCGAGTTCGTCTCCGGGCACCTGCCGGGCGCGCAGCACGTCGAACTCGGCGACCTGGCCGGCCGCGTTGACGAGGTGCCTCAGGAACCGCTGATCGTGATGTGCGGACACGGCGAACGAGCCATGGGCGCCGCCAGCCTCCTCGAACAGGCGGGACACCGCGGCGTCGCCGTACTCACCGGCGGACCTCAGGACTGGGCCGACGCGACCGGCGGACGCCTGGAGAGCGGCCGGTGAGCCTCCAACTCGGCCTGCGCGCCAACCTCGCCCAGTTCAGCCTGCTCGTCGCGGTCAACGCGCTGGTCGGCGGTGTGCTCGGGCAGGAACGTGCGGTGCTGCCGCTGCTGGCCAAGGACGAGTTCGGCCTGACCGGCTACACCTTTGTACTCACCTACGTGGTCGCGTTCGGCCTGACCAAGGCCGCCACCAACTACTTCGCGGGCACCTGGTCCGACCGCTTCGGCCGACGCCCGGTGCTGCTGGCCGGCTGGCTGGCCGCGATCCCCGTGCCACTGATGCTGATCTGGGCTCCGTCGTGGGGCTGGGTGGTCGCGGCGAACGTGCTGCTCGGCGTCAACCAGGGCCTGACCTGGTCCACCACCGTCATCATGAAGATCGACCTGGCCGGGCCGTCCCGCCGCGGCCTCGCGATGGGCCTCAACGAAGCCGCCGGCTACATCGCCGTCGCGATCACCGCGCTCGCCACCGGATACCTCGCCGCCCGCTACGGATTACGGCCGGCACCGTTCCTGCTCGGACTGTCCTATGTGGTCCTCGGGATCGGACTGACCGTCTTCGCCGTACGGGAGACCCGAGAACACGCACGGCTTGAAGCGACACAGCACCCCGCTGCCGCTGAGGAGATACCGAGCGATCGGGAGATCTTCACCCGCACGAGCCTGCGGGAACCCGCGCTGTCCGCGGCGAGCCAGGCAGGGATGGTGAACAACCTCAACGACGGTCTGGCCTGGGGCCTGTTCCCGATCCTGTTCGCCACCGCCGGCCTCTCGGTCGCCAAGATCGGTGTCCTGGCCGCCGTCTACCCGGCCGTGTGGGGCCTCGGACAGCTCGTCACCGGCCCGCTCTCGGACCGCTGGGGCCGCAAACACCTCATCACCGGCGGCATGCTCCTCCAAGCCGCCGCCCTCGCACTCGTCGCACTCGCGGACACGTTCACCGTGTGGCTGGTGGCGGCAGTGTTGCTAGGCGCGGGCACCGCCATGGTCTACCCGACCTTGCTGGCGACGATCGGCGACGTCGCGCACCCTGCGTGGCGCGCGCGAGCCGTCGGCGTCTACCGGCTCTGGCGCGACGGCGGCTTCGCCGTGGGCGCCCTGCTCGGCGGCATCGTCGCCGACCTCTGGGGCCTGCGCGCCGCGGTGTGGGTGGTCGCCGCACTCACCGCGCTGTCCGGAATCGTGGTCGCCGTGCGCATGTACGAAACCCACTCCAACAGGAAGGTCAGCGCGTGACCGTCCCACGTGGACTTCTCGACGGACCGATCTACCTCGACTACAACGCCACCACACCGATCGACCCCGCGGTGACCGAGTCGATGCTGCCGTACCTGACCGCGGAGTTCGGCAACCCCTCCAGCACCCACCACTACGGCCGAGAGTCCCGCACCGCACTGGACCACGCCCGCGATCAGGTCGCTGCGCTACTCGGCACGTCAGCGGAGCGGATCGTGTTCACCGGGTCCGGCTCCGAGGCCGACAACCTCGCCATCCGCGGCACCGTGCTCGCCTCCGGCGTGGACCGGCCGCACGTGATCACCCAACCCACCGAGCATCCCGCCGTGCTCCAGGCCTGCGAGGCGCTGCGCCGCTGGCACAACGCCGAGGTGACGCTCCTGCCCGTCGACAGCGACGGCCTGGTCGACCCGACCGATCTCACCGCGGCGATCAGCCCACGCACCGTCCTCGTATCCGTCATGGCGGCGAACAACGAAACCGGTGCACTGCAACCGGTCGACGAACTGGCCCGCGTCTCCCGCGAGTACGGCGTGGTGTTTCACACCGACGCCGCCCAGGCGATCGGCAAGATCCCGTTCGACACGACCGAGCTCGATCTCGTGACGGTGGTGGGGCACAAGATGTACGCCCCAAAGGGAATCGGCGCCCTGTGCATCTGGCCCGGTGTACCGCTGGAACCGCTGGTGTACGGCGGCGGCCAGGAACACGGCCTGCGCGCGGGCACCGAGAACGTCGCCCTCGCCGTCGCACTCGGCACCGCCGCCGAACTCGCCGCGAAAGACCTCGCCTCAGGCGGCCACGACCGCATCCGTGCGCTGCGCGACCGCCTGCACCACCAGCTCACCACCGCACTGCCCGGCCGAGTCCACCTCAACGGCCCCGGCACGGCCCGGCTGCCCAACACCCTCAACATCAGCATCGACGGCATCGCCGGACACGAACTGCTCGACGCCACAACGGCAATCGCCGCCTCCACCGGCTCGGCCTGCCACAGCGGCAACCACCAGCCCTCACCCGTGCTCACCGCCATGGGCATGCCCGGCGACCGCGGCCTGGGCGCGCTGCGGTTGTCGCTGGGCCGCTGGAGCACCGCCGAGCAGATCGACCGCGCCGCACACCACATCGTCGCCGCAGCCAACTGACACCACAGAGAGCAGGAGCCCATGACTGAGGCGAACCCCACGCCCGAGCGTCGCGCCGGCCTGTCCACGAGGTGCGTCCACGCGGGTGACGTCCGTGATCCCCAAGGCGCCATCCACACCCCGCTCTACGGGCACTCCACGTTCGCCTTCGACTCCACAGCAGACCTCCTTGACGTCGTCGAGGGCCGCTCGGAGGGCAACCTCTACACCCGCTATGGCCTCAACCCGACGATCCGCTCCGTCGAACACAAACTTGCCGACCTCGAAGACGCCGAGGCCGCGCTGGCGTTCGGCTCCGGCATGGCCGCGGAAGCCGCGACGTTCCTGTCCCACATCAAGACCGGCGAGCACATCGTGTGCCTCGGCGACGTGTACGGCGGCACGTTCGAACTCCTCGGCGAGAACCTGCCCCAGCTCGGCATCGACACCACGTTCCTCACCGCCAGCGAAGTCGACCAGATCCCCTCCGTGCTGACCGACCGCACGCGGATCGTGTTCTTCGAAACCCCGACCAACCCCACCCTCGACGTCTTCGACATCGCCGCGATGTCCCAGCAGGCGCACGCCGTGGGCGCGTTGGTCGTCGTTGACAACACCTTCGCCACTCCGGTCAACCAGAACCCGCTGCACCACGGCGCCGACCTCGTGATCCACTCCGCCACCAAGTACCTCGGCGGCCACAGCGACCTCACCGCCGGCGCGTGCGGCCGATGACAAATGTTCGGCCAGGTCCTTGACCGGAGAACAACGCAGGATGCCATTGGCCAAGCTTCCTGTATGCGGGAGAGCTTCCACGGTGACTTGGCCAAGCTGGGCGAGCAGTTGGCTCACATGTGCGTGCTGGCGGCGGAGTCGATGCGCCGGGCCAACAGAGCGCTGCTGACGGCAGATCTGGAGCTGGCCGAACAGGTGCTCAGTGTGGACGCCGAGCTCGACAAGGCTCGTGAGGAGTGCGAGACGCGTGCCCAGTCGCTGTTGGCGTTGCAGGCACCGGTGGCCCGTGACCTGCGGACCATCCTGGCCGCGGTCTACTGCGCGGAGAAGATCGAGCGCATGGGTGACCTGGCTGCACACGTCGCCGACACGGCTCGCTTCACTCACCCCGACCGCGCCGTGCCGGTCGAGCTGGAGTCCGCGTTCACCGAGATGGGCGCGGTAGCCGCAGGCATGGCAGATCGGCTCGCCGAGCAGATCACCAGCGATGCGGTCGATGCTTTCGCTGAGCTTGATGATCGGGATCAGGCCATCGACGCGCTGCACGCCGAAGTCCTCGGGCTGATCACCGAAGCGGCGTGCAGATCGGGTTCGCCACACTGGTCGCCGCGATCTACGCCGTGGCGGGTCTCGATCCGCTGACCGACCTCACCGCCAGCATGACCGGCATAGGCACGCTGGGCGTGATCACCCTGCAGGCCATGGCAGGCATCGCCGTGGTCGCGTATTTCCGGCGCCGCCGCGACCCGCGCATCTGGCGCACCGCCGTCGCACCGGGCGTCGGCGGACTGGGTCTGATCTCCGTCACGGTGCTGGCGGTGGCGAACTTCCCGACGCTCGCCGGCTCCGAGGCTCCGGCGGTCACACTGCTGCCGTGGCTGCTGGCGGTCGCCGTGGCCGTTGGACTCGGCATTTCCCTCGTGCTGAAGATCAGACGCCCCGAGGTCTATGCGGCGCTCGACAGGTTCGGCGTGGGAGAGTCGATCGACGCGAGATGAGACCCCTTGACCTGTGCTGGCCAAGGGGTCTCCGGACCGCTGTCGGGCGTCAGTGGCCGACGTGGAACGTGGCGTCGGCACGGCCGGTGGCGGTGGTGATCTCGTCGATGCGCAGCACGAAGTTCGAGTGCCGCAGGTAGCGGGTCGGGTGGTTGACCGAGCGGAACGACGACCAGGCGGAGTCCGCGAGACCCGCGACCTTGGTGAACGTGGCGTCGCGGGCGAAGCCGGACGTCCCGTCGTCGCGCATGAGCTTCACCTCGAAGCCCTGGTGCCGCAGGTAGTGGCCGGGCTGGTTGACCGACTCGAACGACACGGCGCCCGGATCGGAGAGACCTGCCCTCAGCCGCCACTGGGAGTCCTGGTACGGCTCGAACGGTTGCTCGTCGATGCGGCCGGCGAAGCTCGCGTGCCGGACGTAGTGGCCGGGGAAGTTGAGCGACTTGACGCGGTTCCAGCTGGTGCCGCCGTATCGCTGGAGCAAGCGGTCGCGGTCGGCCGCGGTGATCGGGTGGACGGTGTTGTGCTTGCCGTTCAACGGCGCCGTGTAGGACTGGCGGTCGACCTTGGTCCACGTCGCGGCGGCGAGGTCGCCCTCCCACAGGTCGAACTTGGCGTTCGGGCAGTAGGTGTCGCCCCACAGCCACCACTTGTTCGCGGTCAGCGACTTCACCAACGTCGGTGCCTCGGTGCACCGGTTGTCGCCGACGGCGGGGCCGTAGCGGGTGAAGCTGCCCGGGGCCAGCGACGTCGACCGGGCTCCGGCGAGCGAGGTCGTCGCGTTGTTCCGGTAGTACAGGTAGTTCATCCCGTTTACGCCGGTGATCACGTGCGAGTCGATGACGCCCGCCGATCCGCCGTCGAAGAACACGACCGGCGCGGTCGTGGTGACGAAGTCGGTGGTGTAGACGACGGCGATCACCGCATGGGAGAAGCCCTGCGGAACGGTCGAGAACGTGATGCCGTAGGCGTTGCGCGACGGGTCCCAGTGGACCGCGGGCGCCCAGCTGAAGGAGTTCGGGTTGGCACCGTTGACGTTCAGCAGCCGGTCGGCCGACCAGGTCACCAGGTCGGGCGAGGTCCAGACGTGGATGTTCGGGTTCGCCTTGCCGAAGTCGCCGCCGACGGGGATGTCGGTCGCCAGCACGACCCAGGTGCCGTCGTTGAGCCGGTGCACGAACGGGTCGCGGATGCCCTTGGTGCCCGCGGTGGGCGTGAGGATCGCGTTGTTGTCGTTGAGCGGTGTCCACTCCAGACCGTCGTCGCTGACGGCCAGGTGGACGGCGTTGACGTTGCCCGAGCCGTTCAGCGACTCCTTGAAGTACCCCATCACGTAGGCGGAATCGGTCGCTGCCTGTGCGGGCGTGGGAACGGCGGCGCTGCCCACGACGAGTGCCGCCAGCGTGAGCAGCCTGATGAGTCGTTTCATCGTCGGTTCCTCTCGCGCGGTCAGCTCGTCACGCCGAACGTGGCGTCGCCTCGGCCGGTCGCGTCGGTGATCGGGTCGAGGCGCAGTTGGTACGCGTAGTGCCGGATGTAGCGGTCGGGGAAGTTGTAGGACTGGAAGGAGCTCCACGACGACGACGCCAGTCCTGCGACTCGGCGGAACGTCGCGTCGGCCTGGAACGTCGCGCTGCCGTCGTACGGAGCGAGCACGAAGTCGAAGTTCTGGTGTCGCAGGTAGTAGCCGGGGAAGTTCACCGACTGGAACGACACGGCCCCGGAGTCGGCGAGACCGGGCATGATCCGGAACTGGGCGTCCTGGGCGGGACTCACGTTGGCGTCGATGCGCACGTCGAGGTTGGCGTGACGTACGTAGCGGTCCTGGACGTTGAAGGACTGGACGCGGTTGATCGGCCTGTTGACACCCCACTTCGCCAGAACGCGGTTCTCCTCGGCCGAGGTCAGGCTCATGATCCCGCCATGGCGCTTGCGGGTGCCGCCGAGCGAGTAGTCCGACACCGTGCGGAAGTTGCTGGTGCTGCCCAGATTGGTCGACGTGATCGGCATGTACCCGCGGCCGGTGGCGAACTGGTCCAGCCACAGCGTCCACTCGGTCCTGCCGTTGACCGGCATCCACATCGGACCTTCGACGACGTTGCCGCCGGTCGCGCCGTTGGAGATGCCCATGTGGGACAGGTCGCCGATCCTGGTCCACGTGCCGAGGATCGTGTTGCTGCCCTCGACGGTGATCTGCCCGTCCGCGGAGGCGCGGTAGTAGCGGAAGCCGCCGACGCTGGTGGGTGACTCCACGATCTGGGTGTCGATGATGCCCTGGGTGCCCGGCCGGTCGATGTAGACGGCAGGCGCGCTGATCGTGCGGAAGTCGCGGGTCCGCGTGGAGTAGATGCGGTGCTTCTTGACGCCGTTGAGGGTCGCGTTCGTCGCCCAGTAGATGACGTAGTCACCGGAGGCCGGGTCGTAGATGGCCTCCGGCGCCCAGGCGTCGCCGGCGCCGGAGACGGCGCCGGCCACGTTCAGCAGCCGCGGCGCCGACCAGTTCACGAGGTCGGTCGACTCCCAGACGACGAGCGAGGTGCTGCCGCGGTTGGCCGCGTCGCTCCACGACGTGCCGCTCGCGATGCGCAGGTCGGTCGCGATGATCCAGTACCGGTCGCCGGCGGGGGAGCGGACGATCGCGGGGTCGCGCACACCGCGAGTGCCCACAGTGGACAGCAGGACCGGAGCGCCGTTGTTGAGGTCGTTCCAGTGCAGACCGTCTTTGCTGTGGGCGAGGTAGATCTGCTCACCGATCGCGCTCTCCCCGGTGAAGTGCGCCATCAGGTAGCCGGTGAACGGGTCCGCGGCCGACGCGCGGTCGACAGCGGTGAGGAACTGGGCGATCAGCAGGAGGAGCGTCGCGCCCAGCATCGCCAGTGTTCGTCGCACGGTTTCTTCTCCTCGGGTCAGAGGGTGGGCAGGATCGGGGCGATGGTGCCGTCGGCGTTGAACGTCATGCGGTCGACGGTGACCTCGCGGTTGGTGCCGCTGCCGGTGGGTACGGCGAACCGGTGGTAGGCGACGTGCCAGGTGTCGGTTCCCGGAACTTGGACAACCGAGTGGTGGCCGGTGCCCTTGATGCCGAGCTCGAGGCGCTTCTGGAGCACGACCCCGCGTTTGGTCCACGGTCCGAGTGGGGAAGGGCCGGTCGCGTAGGCGACCTGGTAGTTCTCGTCGCGGGTGTCGTTCTCGGACCACATGAAGTAGTAGGTGCTGTTGCGCTTGAGCACGAACGACGCCTCGCGGAACCCCGGCGTGGTGATCGTGCGCACCGCGGCGGGGTCGAACGAGACCATGTCGGCGTTCAGCGGGACGACGTGCGCCGCACCGTTCCCCCAGTACAAATAGGACTGTCCATTGTCGTCGGTGAACACCATGGGATCGATGGCCTGCCCGGCGTACGCGCCCGCCAGGATCAGCGGCTTGCCCAGCGCGTCCCGGAACGGCCCGGTGGGGGAGTCGGACACGGCGACACCGAGGTGCTTGCCCGTGTTGCCGGATGCCGCACCGCCACTGAAATACAGGTAATAGCGGCCGTTCTTGGCGACCACCGCCGGGGCCCACGCCGAGTTGTCCGCCCACGACACGTCCCGTCCGTGGTCGAGGATCACGCCGTGGTCGGTCCAGTTGACCAGATCGGCTGACGAGAACGCCTTGTAGTAGGGCGCGGACCAGCTCGCATAGCCGTCCGTCGTGGGGTACAGGTAGTACCGGCCGTTGAAGAACGTGATGTGCGGATCGGCGTACAGACCGGGGATGACCGGCCCCTTGCTGGTCTTCGGTGTCCACGGAGCGGTCAGCCGGAACGAGCTGTCGGCGCGGAACTGCGCGGTGTCCTGGTATGCGTCCACCCACAGCTCGAAGTTCCGGTGCCGGAGCCTGCGGTCCGGGTGGTTGAACGACACGAGCGACACCGAGCCCGCCACCGAACCGTCGGTGGGACAGAACGTCGCGTCCGCCTGGAACGTCGGGGTGCCCGTGTTGGCTTCCAGGCGTAGCCGCCAGTCCCGATGGCGCAGGAACAGGCCGTTGGTCGCCTGGAACGAGTAGCACGACGGTGACGCCAGACCGGAGACGACGGTGAACGTGGCGTCCGACTTGGCCAATGCCGTGCTGCCGGAGGTCACCGGGTCGATGCGGCCGAGCAGGTCGGCGTGCCGGATGAACCGGCCGGGGTAGTTCACCGACTCCAGCGACCGCGCCCCGGTGGGCAACGTGGCCGCGGACGCCGGCGCCGAGGGCAGGGTGAGCGTCGAGGCGACGATGAGAGATGACACCGCGAGCAGACGTGCTCGTCGGTCCATGGTGTGCTCCGATCTTCGTCGGTCGGGGCAGAAGGGGCGCCTGAAGTGAGCGCTAACAATCGCTATGCGAAGGAGGTGCCTGCGGCAATCGAGGAAGAGGTATGACGCCTTGAGATGGCTCTGCGCAGTACACAGACCTGGCTGTGGGGGCAGGGAAGCTCGATAGCGTTCATGCTCTGGACTCCTCGCGTCGTTGCAGGGCCGCAGGGAGTATGCGTGTTGTTCGCGTTAACATCAAGAGTCGACAAATGGAACCGGCACCGGCGGACGCCGGCGAAACACGGCTCGCGGAACGGCTCGCGGCGAGCGTCGCCGCGCACAGCGACGGCACCTGGCCACGACCGAAGCTGTTGGGCACATGCGTGTCGGAAACGGGCTTGCGTTGATCGAGGCGCAGGTCTACTGGTTCTTCCACAGCCCAGACTGTCGTTCTCTGTGGGCTTGAGTGCGACCTGCGGCGCGGCGTCGGCGGTGCGGCCGATGTCCACCACGGTTCGCACCCGCTCTCGGCCGCGATCAATGTTCCGGATGGCCGGACGGTGGCTCACACCGCTCGCCCAGAGGTTCGCGCAACTTCTTCCGCACCTGAGTGAATGTCCGCGATTCGCTGATCGTGATCACCAGAATCGGCCGCATGGGCACGACGAAGGACACCACGTGCGGCGGGTGAGCGTTCCCGGCTTCTGCGGGTCTGCGCGTCGTGACGTCGGACGTCCTGATCTCTGCGACTCGGGTGGTGACCGCCGCTTCGCCGGACGACCCGGCGTACGTCATCTACACGTCAGGCTCCAGTGGGCGACCCAAGGGTGTGGTGGTCCCGCACCGCAACGTGATCAGCCTGGTCGACGCCACCCGTGACGAGTACCGGTTCGGCGGCGACGACGTGTGGACGTTGTTCCACTCCAGCGCCTTCGACTTCTCGGTCTGGGAGATCTGGGGCTGCCTGCTCACCGGCGGCCGGCTGGTCGTGGTGCCGTACTTCGTCTCCCGTGAGCCGGAGGACTTCCGCGACCTGCTGGCCGCCGAGAAGGTCACCGTGCTCAGCCAGACCCCGTCGGCGTTCGCCCAGCTGCTGGCCGTGACCGGTGAGGAGGCCCGGTCGGTGCGCCTGGTGGTGTTCGGGGGTGAGCCGCTGGACACGCGGATGCTGCTGCCGTGGCTCGACCGCTACCAGGACTGCAGGCTGGTCAACATGTTCGGCATCACCGAGACCACCGTGCACGTCACTGCCCAGACCATCACCCGTGCCGACGCGCTGGCGGCATCCCGCTCGGTCGGCCCCGCGCTGCCCGGCTGGCACCTGTACGTCGTGGACGCGCACGGCCGCCTCGTGCCGCCGGGTGTCGCGGGGGAGATCGTCGTGGGCGGCGCCGGGGTCGCCTCGCACTATCTCGGCCGGGAGGACCTGACGGCCCAACGCTTCCGGCCCGATCCGTGTGGTGAGGGCATCGTGTACCACAGCGGCGACCTGGGCCGGCTGCGCCCGGACGGCGCGCTCGAGCACCTGGGCCGCATCGACAGCCAGGTCAAGATCCGCGGCTTCCGCATCGAGCTGGACGAGATCCGCGCCGTGCTGCTGGAGGACCCGAACGTGCGCGCGGCCGCCGTCGTGGTGCGACGCGACGACCCGGCGAACCCGCGTCTGGACGCGTACGTCGTGCTGGCGTCCGGTGACTCCGGTGGGGTCCGCAGGCGCGCGGCGAACGTGCTGCCGGAGCACATGGTCCCGGCCACCGTGACGTCGCTGGACGTGCTTCCCTTGACGACCAACGGAAAGCTCGACGAGAAACGCCTTCCCCCGCCTGACGCCGGAGTGACCTCGGTTCCGGCAGGCGACGGCATCACCGGGCAGCTGGTCAGGATCTGGACCGATGTGCTGGGCGTGCCGGTCGGGTTGGACGACGACTTCTTCGACCTCGGAGGGAACTCACTCGCCGCCGTGCGGATCGGTGCCGCGATGCGGGCCGAGGGGCTGGCCTCGGTGCGGCTGCGGGAGCTGTACCGGCACCCGACGATCCGTGCCGTCGCCGCGCTGGCGGCGCATGGCGCGTGAACGTGCCGGTGCCGGGACGAGACGTCTCGTCTCGTCCCGGCAACCGGTTCGTGGCTGGAGCGCTCAGTCGCACCTGATGAGCTGGCGCAGTGTGATGCTGCCGTTCGAGTTCGTCTTGGCCGGGTTGGTGAGCTTGATCGTGTCGTTGTCGCCGCACAACACGCGCCGGGCGTTGGCCAGGCTGGTCACCGCCTGGCTGAAGGTCTTGCCGTCACCCTGCGCCCAGTCCTCCCAGCTGGGCTTGTGGCACGGGCCGCCACACCCGTCGGCGGAGGCGATCCCGCTCGCGCCGACCACCGTCGCCGCCGCGATCGCACTCGCGGCCAGCACCTTGGCGAGGGTGCGCCTGATCGATTCGCCAGAAACCATTTCTACTCCTTTGGAGGATATCCCGGAACGGAATAGTGTGGTTTACCAATCTGGCTGCTCATCCCCCGCAATTTTGCGCCACTTTGCGAGAATCTTCCCCAAAGGCCGCAACAAGCATCGATCCGGCGCCCGCTGGGTGGTGGCGTCAGTGACGTCGATCCTCGAGAACCCGCGCGACACAGGTCGACAGGTGTGAAACCGCCGGCCATGGTGCCGGCGGGAGAACCGGTGGGCGGAGTTCTGGCCGGTCGCACAACAACCCCGCTATGGGGGAAATCTCCGAGCACCTCGCGCACGCTCCGCTGGTCAACGACGCGGACTTCATCGCCGTCGCGCTGATGCTCCTGAACTTCGTGACGTGGCCTGTTGTCACAACTTCGGGTGGCTGCCTTGTCCTAGCTGGTGAACGAATCCGATTCGGCGCCGCGGTGAGGAAGGCGGGACGTCATGAGGGGCACTTGTCGCCGCAGAGCAGGTCTGGCTTCAGCGGGTACGGCCCAGGGCGCGAGAGGCGTCGAGCTGTGATGGGCGAGGCGCGCCCGTCGTCGGCGGGTTTGCGCGCCCTTCCTCGTCCTGTGGCGGTGGCCGTGGGCGGCGGTGGGGTGCTGGGAGCCGCTCATGTCGGCGTTGGGCACGCGCTGGAGCAGCGTGGATTCGTCCCGGACCTGGTCGTCGGCACCTCGGTGGGTGCCCTCAACGGGGCGATCGCGGCCGGGCACCCAGGAGAGGCCGCCCAGTGGTTGGACAACGTGTGGGCCCGGTTGCGTCGCCGGGAGGTATTTCCGCTCGGCTATCTGTCCTCCAGGGCCAGCATCTTCACCGATCGCGGCCTGCGCCGGTTGATCGCCCGTGCGGGGTTGCCGGCGCGGATCGAACAGCTGGAGATCCCGTTCACCGCTGTGGCCATGGATTTGGGCACTGGTGCCGAGGTGCTGCTCGACCACGGAGACCTCGAGTCCGCGTTGCTCGCCAGTGCGGCCATTCCCGGCGTCCTGCCCCCGGTGGATCGCGACGGCCGCACGCTCGTCGACGGGGGAGTCGTCGCTTATGTCCCTGTGAGAGCGGCCCGGAAAGCCGGGGCGGCCAGCGTGGTGGTGCTCGCGGTCGGGCCGGAGAGTTCGCCCTTGTTCCCGGCTCTGCAGCGCCGACGCGCCGGCGCGATCGCTGCTCGCGCTGGGCTGCTCGCACTGCGTCATCAGATCGAACGTGACTTGCGCGAGGTGTCCGAGCAGATCCCTGTCGTCGTGCTGCCGACCGGCGTCGAGGACTGGCCGGCGCCGTGGGACTTCCGCCATTCCGGGCGACTGATCAGCACCGCGTCTCGCACGTCGGCGCGCTTTCTCGACGGGCTGCGGATCAGCGGGCCTGGCCTGTACCGGGACGATGCTTCTCCCGCGACGGCGGCCGCGTTCGTGTCGGGGGTCGGCCGATGAGCACCATCGCGTTCCTCAACATCGCCATGCACGGTCGCGTCAACCCGACGCTGCCGGTCGTGGCCGAGCTCGTTCGGCGCGGCCACACCGTCACGTATCACACGTCGCCCGCGTTCCGTGACGAGATCGAGGAGACCGGCGCGGCGGTGCACCTCTATCCAGGAGGCGACCAACCCCTGCCGGATCCGCCGATGCCGATCACGCTGGTGGACGGGCTCGTGCGCACCGCGATTCGGTTGGTGCCGGCTGTGCTCACCGACTTGCGCCGCGCCCGGCCGGATCTGATCGTCCACGACAACGCCTGCGTGTGGGGTGCGGTCGCCGCACGCGAACTCGGCGTGCCGGCGGCGTCGTCGTACACCACGTTCGCCTTCAACCGCCAGGTACCCAGCCCCACCCGTGCGTCGCTGGACCTGTTGCGTGGGGCAAGGCCTGGATACTTCGGGAGTTTCCTGCGGTCGCGCTGGCAGCTCGGCCGCCGTTTCGACACGCACGAGCTGCCCGTGTTCGACCTGGGCAACATCCGTCAGCCGCTCAACCTGGTGTTCACGTCACGCGCGTTCCAGTCCGGCGCCGAGGACTTCGACCAGTCCTACCGGTTCGTCGGCCCGAGCATCGGCGCTCGTCCGGCCGACCCGTCGTTCCCGGTCGATGAGCTGCGGGGACCGGTGCTGTACGCGTCGCTGGGCACGGTGTTCAACGCAGACCCGGGGCTGCTGCGCACCTTCGCCACCGCGCTCGCTCCGCTGGGCGGCACTGTGATCGTCTCCACTGGACAGACCGACCCCGCGGCACTGGGTCCGTTGTCTGCCAACGTGATCGCCCGCCGCTTCGTGCCGCAACCGGACGTGCTGGCCCGCGCCGCGCTGTTCGTCACCCATGGCGGGATGAACAGCGCCAACGAGGCCCTGTACGCCGGTGTCCCGTTGCTCGTGGTTCCACAGGGCGCTGACCAGCCGCTGGTGGCCCGGCGTGTCGTCGAACTGGGTGCCGGTCTGTCGATCCGGACCCAGGACGTCGCGGAGGACTCTGTGCGTGCCCTCGCACGGCGGCTGCTCGAAGACCCGCGGTTCCGCGCGGCTGCGAGCACCCTGCAGGCCGCCCAGCACGAGGCGGGCGGCTATCGGCGCGCAGCCGACGAACTCGAGCGATACCTGCGCGAGGCCCGTCCGGTCACGCAACACAGCGGGGCCGAGTGATGTCGCCCGTCGTCGTGGTCCTGCTGCTGTTCGCCGGGCTGTCGGAGGCCGCCGGCCGCATCCTGCCCTTCCTGGTGCGCAGACCCGGCACGTCATGGCAGGCCGTGGTCGGCCTGTTGATGACCGGTGGCCTCATCGAAGCTGCTGTGTTCGCGCTGTGGCCGTTGACCGCGTGGACCTTGGCCGATGTGGTGCTGTCCACGCCATCACCGGGCGACGTGCTGGTGTGGACGCCGGGCTTGGTCGCCCCGCTGGTGCTGTCGGCAGTTCTCGCGTTCCCGCTGCTCGGGCCCCTGCTTCACCTGCTGCTGGTGGTGGGAGTGGGAGCAGGCCTGGTCAGCCCGCTGGCCACGGCGACCGGACTGGGCTGGTGGGGCGCCGCTGGATGCGTGGCCGTCGCCGGAGCCGGGCTCGGTGTCGCGGTGGCGGCCGTTCGACGACTGGTCGGGCAGTTGACCGCGGTCGAGGTGCGGGAGGTGGTCGCGTGAACGGCTTCCTGCTCTGGGCCGTCGCGGTCGGGCCGATTCTGCTGGCGGAAGGCCTGCTGGCCCGCTACGAGCTGTTGATCTACGGCGCCGGTTGGCGGGCTCCTGCCAGCGAGCTCCCGGCGGGCGTGCCCCATGCCCGCGGTGCGGCCCCTGAGCGTCCCCCGGATGCCTACCTGGTCTACCTGGACGGCATCGGCAAACGCCGGGTCCGCGACAGCCGGGACGGCGGCCAGCTGGTCAAGGCGCTCCTGGCCGGCGCACCAGAACTGCGGGTGTTGGGTCAGGTGCAGCCCTACTCGCCGCTGGCGACCCGCTCGCCGATCGGCCGGTGTGGGCGTGGCTGCGCCGCCGTGCCGGGCTGCTGTTGTTCCTGCACAACGTCATGCAGATCTTCGTCGCCGCCGACCACCGGTACCGCCCCCTGTACAACCGGGCCGTCGGCACCCAGATCGCCACCCAGCTCCAGCTCGCCGGCTACCAGGTCGGCAGCGCGATCCCCGTGGTCCTGCTCAGCTACAGCGGTGGCGCCCAGGTCGCCACCGGCGCGGTCGACGTTCTGCACACGCGGTTGCGCTGTCCGCTGTTGCTGATCACGCTCGGCGGGTTTCACAACGGTGCGAACGACATCACCCACGCGGAGCACCTGTACCAGCTCACGAGTGCCGGCGACCGGATCGAGCGCGTCGGCAGGTGGCTGTTCCCCCAACGCTGGCGGCTGGTGCGCCGCAGCGGGTGGAACCAGGCGCGCCGCGCCGGGAAGGTGACCACCCAGCGGCTCGATCCGGCCACGCACGTCGGGCCGCACAGCTACATCAGCCCGACTGCCGAACTGCCCGACGGTCGCTCTCACCTCGACCGCACCGCTGACACCGTGATCGCGTTGATCCGCACCCGCCGCGGCGTGATCACGGCGACCGACGACACACTGCAGTAGAACTTTCGTACCGGGAAATTCCAGTCCAGGATGACTCCGGTGGCGGTTCGGAAGCATGCGGCGCTGATCGGACGGGGATCGGAGTGTGCCGCCCTCGATCAGATGATCAGGGCTGTCCGCGCGGGGGAGAGCCGCGTGCTCCTGCTCCACGGCGAGCCAGGAGTGGGGAAGTCGGCACTGCTCGAACACCTGGAGAGCTCGGCGACGGGCATGCGGGTGCTGCGCGCGGCCGGTGTCGAGTCGGAGATGGAGCTGGCGTTCGCCACGCTGCACCAGTTCTGCGTGCCGCTGCTGGGTCGGATGAAGGACCTTCCCGAGCCGCAGCGCGACGCCCTCGAGACGGTGTTCGGGATGCGGGCGGGCAGCCCGCCCGAACGCTTCCTCGTCGGACTGGCGGTGCTGAGTCTGCTGTCGGACGTCTCCGAGGGCGGCCCGGTGCTGTGTCTGTTGGACGACGCGCAGTGGACGGACCAGGCCTCGGCTCAGGTCCTTGGTTTCGTGGCCCGCCGCCTGCTGGCCGAGTCGATCGCCTTCGTCTTCGCCGCCCGCCACCGGGCGCAGGACCTGTTCGGCCTGCCGGAGCTCGAGGTCACCGGGTTGAGCAAGGCCGACGCCCTGGCCCTGCTCAACTCCGCGACTCGCGCCCGGCTCGACCACGGGATCCGTGACCGGGTACTCGCTGAGGCCAGGGGCAACCCGCTCGCCCTGCTGGAGCTTCCTCGCGAGTTGACCGTGACCCAGGTGGCGGGTGGGTTCGGACTGCTGCACACCGATGCGTTGCCCAACCGGATCGAAGAGAGCTTCCTGACGCGGATCGAGGAGTTGTCTGAACACAGCCGGCTGCTTCTACTGGTGGCGGCCGCCGAGCCGGTCGGCGATCCCACCGTGGTGTGGCGTGCGGCCGAACATCTCGGCGTCACACCGGCGACGGCACTCGGCGACGAGATGGACGAGCTGCTGTCGTTCGACGTGCGGGTGATCTTCCGTCATCCGCTCGTGCGCTCGGCCGTGTACCGGGCCGCCAGGGAGGAGGACCGGCGAGCCGCTCACCTGGCGTTGGCGGAGGCCACCGACCCGCAGACAGACCCGGACCGCCGTGCTTGGCATCTGGCGTCCGCCGCCGCCGAACCGGACGAGGCCGTCGCCGCGGAACTCGAGCGGTCCGCCGACCGTGTGCAGGCGCGCGGTGGGCTGGCCGCGCTGCCGCCTTCCTGCAGCGGTCGGTGGCACTGACGATCGACACCTCGCGACGCGCCGAGCGTGCCGTCGCGGCCGCCGACGCCAGCCTGCGGGCCGGAGATCTCGCTGCCGCACGAAGACTCGTCGACATCGCGGAACGCGATGCGCAAGACGAGTTCCTCCGCGTGCGAGCCCACCTGGTACGGAGCCACATCACGTTCGCGGCCGGCCTGAACGACGAGGCGCCGTCCATGCTGCTGGCGGCCGCACAGCGGCTCGAACCCTTCGACATGGATCTCGCGCGGGAGACCTACCTTCTCGCCTGGGGCGCCGCGGCACTGGTCGCCGCAGAGGGCAAGATCACCGTGGTGATCTCCCGGGCGATAAGAGCCCTCCCGCCGCCGGACGGTACTCCGCGCCCCATCGACCTGGTGCTCGACGGCTACGCGCTGCTCGTCACCGACGGCCGGGCCGCCGCTGTCCCCGTACTGCGGCGGGCAGCGACCGCGCTCGCGGAGCTTCCCGCGCAGGACCTGCTGCGGTGGGGATGGGTGGCCAACGGCGTCAGCCCTGCCGTCTGGGATGACCAGGCCATGCGCGAGACGTTCGCCAGGGCGGCCGAGGTGGCGCGTAGTGCCGGTGCTCTGACCGTGCTTCCCATCCACCTCGCCTCGTTGGGGATCGCGACAACGTGGACCGGGGACTTCGGCGCCGCGGCCGCGCTCGTCGCCGAAGCCGAAGCCATCGCCACCGTGACCGGCGTCCGCCTCGCGCCGCACACCCAGCTCATTCTGACGGTGATGCAGGGCAAGGAGGCAGAGGCCTCGGCGCTGATCGCCACCACCATCGAATGGGCCGGCGAGGACGGCCAGTTGATGGGCGTCACGTCCGCGAACTGGGCAGCCGCGGTCCTGTACAACGGCCTCGCCCGTTACGAGCAGGCGCTGGCGGCGGCTCAGGCCAGCACCCGGATCGCCGAGCTGTGGATCTCGGTATGGGTGCTGCCCGAGCTCATCGAGGCCGCGGCGCGCGTCGGAGACGACCAGATCGCCCTCAGCGCACTCGAACCTCTGGCGGACGCGACGGAGCCGTGCGACACGGACTGGGCGCAGGGAGTCCTGGCTCGCTGCCGGGCGCTGCTGAGCGATGGGGCTGCCGCGGACGAGCTGTACCGCGATGCGATCGAGCGGTTGGGACGGACGAAGTTGCGCACCGAGCTGGCACGTGCCCATCTGCTGTACGGCGAGTGGTTGCGCTCGCAGTCGCGGCGGGCCGACGCACGACTCCAGCTGCGCACGGCCTACGAGATGTTCGTCTCGATCGGCATGGCGGCGTTCGCCGAACGTGCCCGCCGCGAGTTGCTCGCCAACGGGGACAAAGTCCGCGAGCGCTCTGTCGAGGCGTCGTCGAGCGGGAAGCTGACGCCGCAAGAGAGACAAATCGCGTTGCTCGTCCGGGAAGGCCTGTCCAACCCGGAGGTCGGTGCCCGGCTCTTCCTCAGCACGCGGACGGTCGAGTGGCACCTGCGCAAGGTCTTCACCAAGCTGTCGATCACTTCCCGGCGACAGCTGCGGGATGCATTGCCGCACGGCGACTGAGGCCACTCACGCCTGGCGCAGCACCGCCTCGATGTCGAGGCTGATCTGCACCTTGTCGCCGACCACGACGCCACCGCCGTCGAGCGGCAACTTGATGTCGACGCCGAAGTCGTTGCGGTCGATGGTCGTCGTGGCCGACACACCGAGGCGCGTGCCGCCACCGTCGTCCGGCCCGATGCCGTTCACCTCCAACGCCAGCGGCACGGAACGCGTGACACCCTTGATCGTCAACTCCCCGTCGACGACGAGGCCGTGGCCGTCGATCCGGACGCCGGTGGAACTGAAGGTCCAACGCGGGTGGTTCTCGACGTCGAAGAAGTCGGCCGAGCGGACGTGTGCGTCGCGCTGTGCGTTGCCCGTGTCGATGGACGCCGGCTGGATCGACGCGGTGACGACCGAGTCGGTCACGTTGTCGCCCGTGACGATCTGCCCGGAGAAGGCCGCGAACCGGCCGCGAACTTTGCCCACCATCATGTGCCGGACGCTGAAGGAGACATCGGAGTGGGCCGTGTCGATGTCCCAGGTACCCGCGAGGTAACCGGGGATCTTGGTCGTGGCTGCGGTGGTCATTGGATCTCCTGACGAGTAGGTGGAACTGGCAGGTCAGTGCATTGCCTGAAACGTCCATTTGAGACCGAGCGCCAGCACGAGGAGAAGGCCTGCCAGAAGGAGCACCGAGGAGCCCGTGTTGGCGCCGATCAACAGCAGAACCACCGCGAGCGCCCCGGCGTACCACTTCCTTCGCGCGCTTCCGCCACCTCCGAACGAGCGGAGCTGTTCGGCCAGCTCCGGATCGTCGATCTTGATGTTCTTCTCGATGGCGCGCAGTGCGCGTTGCTCCCGGCGGTTCATGGCACAGGGCTCATTGCGACGTCGACGTGTCAGTGCTCGGATCTGGCCTCACGACCGCGACCGGGCAGGGGGAGTGGTGCAGCAGCGCGTGGCTGACGGAGCCGAGCACGAGGCCGGCCGCGCTGCCCCGGCCGTGCGACCCGACGACCATCAGCTGCGCCAAGCTGGCGGTCGCCTGCTCGATCAGGGCGTGAGCGGGGCTGTCGCTCACGACCACGCGCCGCACCTCGACATCGGGATACTTCTCGCTCCACCCCGCCAGCCGCTCGGCGAGCAGCCGATGCTCTTCGGCTTCGACGGCGTCCCACTCCACCGGCTCCGTCACGGCAAAGGCGACCGCGTAGTCGTTCCACACGTGCACCGCGATCAAGGGCACTCCGCGCGCGTCCGCCGCGTCGAATGCGAACTCCAGCGCCGCCTCGCTGATCGGTGAGCCGTCGATGCCGACGACGACCGGCCCGGTGTCGGAGGAGTCTTCGCCGCGCACGACGACGACCGGGCACTCCGCCTGGGCGGCCAGCCTGATCGCGACCGAACCGACCAGCAGCGAGGTGAATCCGCCGAGGCCGCGGTCACCGATGACGAGGAGCCCGGCGGTGCGCGACTCGGTGACCAGCAGCGGCACCGGGAAACCGTCGACGGTCAGCTCGGAGATCTCGACACCCTCGGCGACGTGCCGGGCGGCCTCGGCAGCCGCGGCGACCGTGTTCCAGGTGTCCTGCACCATCGACTCCCGGTAGTGGCCGAGGCCGGGTCGCCGAGGTGTCTGTGCCCTGACCAGCTGAAGGCGCTGACCAGGTACATCGGCGCGCTGCGGCGTGCGGCCTCGCGTGCGGCCCATCGGGCGGCCTCGAGGGCCGAGGACGACCCGTCGATGCCGACTACGACCGGCAGGCTTCTGTCTCGCCACTGTCCCATCTCGTGCTCCTGTCCGAAGTGGCCGTGTGGCAACTAGGACAGGGCAGGCCGCTGCGCTGTGACAGGAGGCGACCGGCCAGTCAGGTCAGCGCCGCGCGGAGCTCTCTGCGCGAGGCGACGTCGAGCTTGGCGAACACCTTGCGCAGGTGCCACTCGACGGTGCGAGGGCTGAGGAACAGCTCGGCGCCGATCTCGGAGTTCGTCCTGCCGTCGCCGGCGAGCCGGGCGATCTGGGCTTCCTGCGCGGTGAGGGGTTCACGCGTCTCGGCCGCGCGTTGGTGTACCGCCACGCCGATGGCCAGCAGCTCGCGGCGGGCGCGCTCCGCGAAGGCGTTGGCGCCGAACCGGTCCAGCATCTCGTGTGCGGTCCGCAGCTGGTCGCGCGCTTCGTCGCGCCGGTTCTCGCGACGGAGCCACTCGCCGTACACCAGGTGGGCGCGTGCGAGGTAGACGCCGACGCGGGTGCGCCCGAGGTGTTCGATGGCCTTGCGGTACAACCGATCGGCGGCTGGGCCGTCGCTCAGCAACGCTGTCGACCATGCCAGCACACCGAGCGCCCACTCCGTGCCGCTGGCGGTGGAGCGATCCTCGATCAGTCTCAGGGCGCCGGCGGCCGCTCGGGAGCACCGGCCCCGACCCCGGCCTCGACCAGTTCTACCAGCGCGAGACCGAAAATCCCCAGATCGTCGTACTCGCACGCTCGTGCGGCGCTGGACAGAGCGTCCTGGTACTGGCCAAGGCCGTTGTACAGCACCGCGTTCAAGAAGTAGCGCCCACCGATGGCTCGTCCCTCACCCCAGGTGCTCGCCCACCGGGCACCGGCCTTGAGCGCCGAAGCAGCTTCGGGATCGCCACGCCAGGCGAGCAGCGCCAGCCGGGGGTAACCGAGGTGCGAGTTGCCGGTCACCTTCAAGATCGCGTCGGACTCCTCGATCAACGTCGAGGCGAGGTCGAACTCGCCGGCATGCATGTGCACGACAGCTCGATAGGACAGGGCCAGGGGAAGAAAGTTGAGCGCGCCGGTTTCGCGAGCGGTCCGGACCGCGTGCGTGACCAGTTCGTGCCATGTCTCGTCGTCCCACATGTCCGCCGCGGTCAGCCACGCCAGCCACAGCCAGCGCATGATGTCGTCCGCGTTGCGTGACGCTTCCTGCCGGAAAGCCCGCAGGGCGTGGTTCAACAGCGGCGCACCCTCGACGTAGCCGTCGGCGAATCGTGCGACCAGTCCGTCGAGAAGGACGTCGACCGGTCGTGGTGGCCGCGGACCCGGTGGTGTGGTGCGGGCAGCCTCGGCCACTTCCAGAAGCGCACCGCGCCCCTTCAGCCTGCCGGCGAACACCGCTGACCCGATTGCTTCGAGGTACACCTCACGGGCCTGGCCGCCGTCGAGCTGCTCCAGCCGGTTGGCCGCGTCGAACAGCAACGGCAGAGCATCACCGCCGCGCCTGCGCGCAAAGGCGATCTGCGCGCGCAGCCGGGTCAGCCGTCCGCGCTGGAGTTCGTCCAACGGGCCTCGGCCTGCGTGCCCTCCGCGAGGCGGATCTTGGCGCGGGTGTCCAGTTCGGCGGCCTGGTTGCGCGCCTCAGCGAGCACGACCTCCTCGCGGGCCTTGTGCTGCGCAGCCTGTTCCGCGGCTTCGGCGGCCTTGATGTCCTTGACCAGCGACTGCTGTGCCTCGGCCTCGGCCATGATCACGATCTGCTGCCGCTCACGTTCGGCCTCCTCGACCGCACGCAGGCGCTTGATGTTCTCCTCCTGCTCGGCCACGGTCTTCTCGACCGCGACCCGCTCGCGCACCAGGTCGGCGATCGCGCGGCGCTCGTGCTCGAGCTCCTTGTCCTTCTCGATCATGCGCAGCGACGTCTCGCGTTCGCGGGCGATGACCTCCAGCAGGCGGTCCTTCTCGATGCGCTCGGTCTCGACAGCGATCACGCGCTCGCGGTTCTTCTCGGCGACGGCGATCTCGCGGGCCTTGTTCTCCGTCTGGATGCCGAGCTGTTCCTCGGTGCGGATGAACGCGGTGTTGGCCTTGAGGCGTTCCTCCGCCTGGACCTTCTGGGTCTCCGCCTCCTGCTGCGCGCGGGCGGTCTCGATCTCGCGCTTCTGCCTGATCTCCGCGTCCGCCTGACGGCGTTCGAGCTCGAGGATCGCCTCACGCGCGCTGACGTTCTGGCGCGTGATCTCCTTCTCCTCGTTGCGGGTGAACTCGTTGGTCTTGACGTGCTCGATCGCGGTCAGCTCGGTGATCTTGCGGATGCCCTGCGCGTCCAGGATGTTCGCCGGGTCGAGCTGCTTGAGCGGCGTCTGCTCCAGGTAGTCGATGGCCGCGTCCTCGAGGCTGTAGCCGTTGAGGTCGGTGCCGATGACCTGGACGATCCGGTCCCGGAACTCGTCGCGGTGGGTGTAGAGGTCGACGAAGTCGAGCTGCTTGCCGACGGTCTTGAGCGCCTCGGAGAACTTGGCGTTGAACAGCTCTTGCAGCGTGGCCTCGTGGCTCGCCCGCTCGGTGCCGATCGCCTGCGCGACCTTGATGACGTCCTCGACGGTCTTGTTGACCCGCACGAAGAACGTGATGCGGATGTCCGCGCGGATGTTGTCGCGGCAGATCAGGCCCTCGTTGCCGGCCCTGCGGATCTCGATGGTCTTCACCGAGATGTCCATCGTCTCGCATCTGTGCAGCACCGGGAGGACCACTGTGCCGGTGAAGGTCACGTCGACCTTGCGCATCTTCGAGACGATCAGCGCCTTGCCCTGCTCGCACTTCTTGAACAACCTGCTCAACGTGATCATCGCCAGGATCAGCACGACGACGATCACCGCGATCAGCACGATCAAGCCCGTTGAGATCGCACCCATGTCAGCCCCCTGTGGTGATGATGTCCACGACCCAGAAGAACTCGCCTTCGGCGTCGTAGTCGAAGATCAGCGCGGTCTGTCCCGCTTTCAGTTCGGTGCTCTGTGCCGCTCGCACCTGCACGACCGCCGTGCCGCCGTCGTCGGCGGTGACCTCGGCCTGCCCGTAGTTCTCAGTGACCCGCGCTGTCTTCACGATCGCCGTGCGGCCCACGAAGTCGTTGCGGGACGCGGGTTTCTCCGGCTTGGTCCAGTTCCTCAGCGGGATGCTGAGGATCTTCGTGAGAAGTGCTCCCACCAGCAGTGCGCCGGCGAGGATGGCGTACCGGAGCGAGCCTTCCGGCGTCAGCACCGTGCCGACCAGCGCGGCGAACCACGTGATCACGACGAACATCGAGATGGAGATCGGCAGCACCGGGGCGTCGAAGTCCATGCCGACCAACGCGACCGTGAGCCAATACGCCAGCACCACGAGCACCAGGAAGCTGAACAGCACCGTCGGAAAAGCCAGCGCGGCAGCCACGAACTCGGTCATCATCGCCCCCCTTCTCGCAGTATGAATGTCTGGTGGGCGGAATATGTTGAGTTCGGTCGGAATGATCGACGTCACTCGATCGTTGTCCTGATCATGGACATGGGGGTTCAAGGACTGAACATGGGCGACACGGTCGCCCCTGCCGAGACTCTTCGACTGGCCGAACTGGTGGAACAGCTCGGCTACCGGTCGTGGTGGGCCGCCGAGCACGTCGTGCTGCCCAGCCCGCGCGTCGACCCGTCGCCGTCCGAGCCGGACACGAACCTGCTCGACCCGTTGATCAACCTGAGCTTCGTCGCCGCGGCCACGTCCCGGCTGGAGCTGGGCACCGGCATCGTGATCCTCCCGCAGCGCAACCCGGTGGTGCTCGCGAAGCAGGTGGCGTCCCTGGACGTGCTGAGCAGCGGCCGGTTCACGCTCGGCGTCGGAGCGGGCTATCTGACCCAGGAGATGACCGCGGTCGGCGTGCCGCTCGCGGACCGCGGCCGCCGAACGGACGAGTACATCGACGCGATGCGGGCGCTGTGGCACTCACCCGCGCCGGCCTACGACGGCAAGTACGTGTCGTTCAGCGGCGTCGATGCTCATCCACGACCTTCGAACGCCAGGATCGCCGTTGGCGGCGCGAGCGACGGGGCGTTGCGTCGTGCTTTGGTGCGCGGCAACGCGTGGATCGGCGTCGGCACGCCCGAGGAGACGGCGGCGAACCTGAAGCGGATCCGCAGGCTGTCCGCGATCACCGAGCGGCCGGAGTCGCTCGGCGCGCTGGAGATCAACGTCGTGGCCACGGCCGCGCTGGACGCCTCGGTGGTCCGGCAGTACGAGGACCTCGGCGTCGACCAGCTGATCGTGTTCCCCTCGTCGGTCGACATGCCCCTGGACGAGGCGCTGGCGAAGCTGATCACGTTGAGGTAGGTAGCCTGGCGGACCGTGATTCCCGTCGTCGTGCTCGCCGGCTTCCTCGGCTCCGGCAAGACCACCCTGCTCAACCACCTGCTGCGCACGTCCGGTGGCACGCGGATCGGCGTCGTCGTGAACGACTTCGGGCGGATCAACATCGACGCGTTCGCGGTGTCGGCCCAGGTCGACTCGATGGTGTCGCTGTCGAACGGCTGCCTGTGCTGCGCGGTCGACGGCACCGAGCTGGACGGGATGCTCACGAAGCTGGCCGCGGCCGACCTGGACGTCATCGTCATCGAGGCGTCCGGGCTCGCCGAGCCGTCGACGCTGATCCGGATGGTGCTGCAGGCGCCGGGCGTGGCTTATGGCGGCCTGATCTACGTCGTCGACGCCGTGGAGTTCGCCGCCGTGCCGGACCTTTCCCGGGACCTTGCGTTGGCAGACCTGGTGGTGCTGAACAAGGTCGACCGGGTTTCTTCACTGCCTTCGTTCGATTCACCGGTGCTGGTGCTTCCGGTGTCGTACGGGCGAATCGATCCGGCGTTGCTGTTCGAGGTGCGACCGCCGGACATGGGACCGCGCCAGCTTTCGTTCGACGATCTGGACGACCACTCGACGCACGCGCATGCCGTGTACGACAGCGTGACGTTCGAGTCTTCGGATCCGTTGCATCCCAAGCTGTTCATGGACTTTCTTCAGGCGCGACCTGAAGGGTTGTTCCGCGCCAAGGGTTTTGTGCGTTTCGAGGGTGGCACGTTCATGCTGCACACCGTTGGCGCCTACATCTCGTTCACGAGAGTCGACGACGCCCCGACGCAGCTGGTGCTGATCGGGGCGGGCATCGATCCTGATTCGCTGACGGACTGGCTGATGGCGTGCGTCGCGGACGGACCGGTCACCGAGCAGGACATGCTCTGGGTGCTCCGATACGCCCGCGACTGATCGTCACTTCTTGCAGAGCGCGGTGTCGATCACGTCGAACACCTGCTGGAACGTCCTGGCCGGATCGGTGCCGAACGCGCCGGGCAACGCGGTGAGCGTGATCGCCGCTGACTTACCGCTGTCGGTCGCCGCACCCAGCGAAGCCCAGCCGTGGATCGTGCCGCCGTGGCCCCAAGAGACTCCGCCGCAGCTCAGCTTGGTGCTCTCCAACCCGAGCCCGTAAGCGCTCTTCTCGTCGACGGGGACGGTCCTGCGCATGTCGTCGAGCTGCGGCTTCTGCAGAAGTCCGCCGTTGAGGAGTGTCTTGTAGAACTTCGCGACGTCGGCGGGCGTGGAGACCATCGCGCCGGCAGCCCAGGCGGCAGACGTGTCGAGTTCCGTCGCGTCGACTGTCGCCGACTTCGGATCGAGCAGATCGGTCTGCGCGTACGCACGGGCATGCCGGCCGCGGATGCGTTGCTCGCCCTGCTTCGGCCAGTACGTGTCTTTGAGATCGGCGCGGTCGATGACGCGTCGCTGCACCTCTTCCGCGACCGGGCGGCCGGTGACCTTCTGGATCATCAGGCCGGCGACGACGTAGTTCGTGTTGCTGTACTCGTACTTCTCGCCCGGCTGGAACCTCGGTGGTTGCTTCAGCCCGGCGTCCAGCAGCTCGTGCGGCTCGAAGTGCCTGTTCCGGATGTCGCCGATCTTGTTGACCCCGATCGCCAGCGCGTAGTCCGGCAAACCGCTGGTGTGCTGCAGGATCTGACGCACGGTGATGCGCTCGTCCTTGACGTACGGCACGTACTTGCTCGCCGGCCCGTCCAGCTCGATCTTGTTCTCGGCAACGAGCTGCAGCGTCGCGACCGCCACGAACGACTTGGTGATGCTGCCGACGCGCACCCGCCCGTTGACCGGCGCGTTGCCTTTCGCGTAGTCCCGCCCGTTCGCGTGGGCCTCCACGCCGGGCGTGCCCTCTTTGACGATCTGGTCCAGTTGGCCGGGTATCAGCAAGGAGATCGCGGCGAGTGCCGCCACGGCGATCACTTGGCACCACACAGAGCAGCGTCCACAGTGGCCAGAATCGCGTCGTGTGCCTTCCCGGCTTCCTCCGGCGTGTCCTGGAACGTGCCGGGCAATGCCGTGACAGCAACGGAGAACGCCCTGCCGTCCTTCGTGACGCCACCCCGCGTCTCATAGCCGGGGATGTCACCGCCGTGACCCCAGTACCGGCCACCGCACGTGAGCGGCGAGCTGGCGATGCCCAGCCCGTACTCGGCGCCCGGCCACATCTCGCCCGCGGTGTCGACGGTCTTCTGCATTTCCTTCAGCTGAGCGTCGGGCACCACGTCGCCCTTGAGAAGCGCGCGGTAGAAGGCGTTGAGGTCCTTGGTGGTGGAGATGATCTGACCGGCCGCCCAGCCCCACGAGGGGTCGAGCTCGGTGACGTCCTCGACACCGTTGCTGGTCCTGGCATACCCGTGCGGGTGCTTTCCCCGGATCGTCTGGTCACCCTGGTTCGGCCAGTAGGTGTCCCGCAGATTGAGCTTCCGGATGACCCGCTGGTCAACGTTCTCCGCGACCGGCCGCCGGTGGTCTTCTGGATCAGCAGGCCCAGCAGCACGTAGTTCGTGTTGCTGTACTTGAACTTCGCGCCCGGCTCGTTGGTCGGCGCCTGCGCGTTCGCGATGTCGAGCAGCTCGCGCGGCTCGTAGTAGCGGTGCCGCACCTCCTCGAACTTGTCGAGCCCCAGGTACTGCGTGTAGTTCGCGAGCCCGCTGGTGTGGTTGAGCAGCTGCCGGACGGTGACCCGATCGTCCTTGATCGCTCCCGGCAGGTAGTGCGTGATCGGCTTGTCGAGCTCGACTTTGCCTTCCGCGACGAGCTGCATGACCACCGCGGCGACGAACGCCTTGGTGTTGGAGCCCGCCCGAACCTGGCCGTTCTTCGGCACCGGAACGTGTTTGCCCAGTTCGGCCGTGCCCGCGGTCTGAGACGTTGTCTTGCCGTTGGCGTCGGTGACGGTCGCGAGCGCGGCCGGGAACTCGTACTGCGCCGTGAGCCCGTCGAGCTGCTTCTGGATGATGCCGGCCGGCGCGGCCACGGCCGTTCCGGTGCACAGCATGGCCGCTGCCAGCACTCCTACCAGCGTCTTCCTCATCGTTTGCCTCCCCTGTCGTGGATGAGGAAACGCTCTCAGTTGGCTTCTTCTGGCACAGTCACGCACGCTTCCGTTCTCGAGGTGGAGCAGGCTCTACCTCAGTACCGGACGCTGCTCTGCAGGAGCGGCGGGTAGATGTTGGACGGTTCGCCGTCGACCGTCGTGCCGGCGAACTGCAGCATCGCCCTGAGCGCACCGTGCAGCGGCGCGGGATAGTTCAGGTCAGGCTTCGAGACCTGGCTCAGTGCATTGATTTGATCTTCCGTGAGCACGACCTCGTCGAGGTTGCTCTCCAGATGCTCCAGCTTCCGCGCCCCGATGATCGGCACGACGGTGCCCGGCTGCGCCCTGAGCCAAGCCAGCGACACCGCCGCGGCGGTCGTGTTGCAGGCTTTGGCGATCTCGGTGACCACGTCGATGACGGCGAACTCGGCCTCGGTCGGGGCTGCGACGTACTTCGCCCGTTCCGAGTCGTTGACCTGCGCGTTCCTCCGGTACTTGCCTGACAGGAAGCCGTTCTTGAGCGGACTCCACGGCACCAGCGCCATGCCCATGTCCCTGGCCATCGGCGCGATCTCACCCTCGACCGTCCGCGCCAGCAGCGAGTACTCGACCTGCAGCGCGATCAGCGGCGTCCAGTTCTTGATCAGCGCCATCGTCTGCGCCTGAGCCGTCACCCAAGCAGGCACGTTGGAGAACCCGATGTATCCAACCTTGCCCGATCCCACCAGGTCGTCGAGCGTGCTGAGCGTCTCCTCGATCGGGGTGTTCCGATCCCAGTTGTGCATCCAGTAGAGGTCGAGGTAGTCCGTGTTCAGGCGCCTGAGAGTCTCATCCAGCTGGTGCCGTATCGCCTTCCTCCCTGCTCCGCCACCGTTCGGGTCGCCGGGGTGCATGTTGAAGAAGAACTTGGACGCGAGCACGACCCGGTCGCGGTTTCCGTGGCTCTTGAAGAAGTCGCCGAGGATCTTCTCCGAGTGCCCGTTGGTGTAGAAGTTGGCGGTGTCGATGAAGTTTCCGCCGCGGTCGAGGTAGGTCCTGAGGATCTTCTCGGACTCCTCGACGCTGCAGCCGGCAGATCCCGGGTCCTCGCCGAAGGTCATCGCGCCTAGGGCGAACGGGCTGACCTTCAGGCCTGACCGGCCTAGGGTGACGTAGTGGTCGAGCGGCATCTTCTTGGCTCCTTGTCGTCGTTTCTGACACCTCCAATGGAAGCTTTTTTGGGTGGGGTGGCGGTACGACGATCCCGCTTCCTTCTTGCCTGATCCTCTCTCTGCGTTGGATCTTGGTTGGGTTTGGCTGCGGTGGGGCTGCGTCCGGCGTGAGGTTGGCAACCCGGAGGACATGCTGTCGCCGAGATCGGTAGGCTGTCCCGGCGAGGGCTGCTAGCTCAATTGGCAGAGCAGGAGACTTTTAATCTTCGGGTTCAGGGTTCGAGTCCCTGGCGGCCCACCGGTTCGCTCTCTGCGCGAACCCTGGGGGCAGGTACGGGAAGACCGGTACCTGCCCCTTCAGGGTCTTCAGAGGGCTGAGGCACCCGGAAGACCGGGACCAAACGGTCCGGGCTCAGAACCTTGACCTCTACGACCAGGGCTTCCATCAGGGCCTTCCGCTGGTTGTTGTTCCCGGCGTCGAACACCTCGGCGATCTGCTCGGTGATCTCGTCGAGAACGGCACGGTCAGGCATGGCGGGCTCGGTGGTCAGCTCCAGGAGTAGTTCCTCGCGGCGTGCGCGGAGCCTCTTCTGGGCGGTGCTGTGCGCCTCCATCCGCTTCTTGAAGTTCTCGTCGTCGAGTTCGACCTTGCCGTCCTCGAACGCGTCGAGGTAGCGGTCGATCTTCTGGGTGACGTTGCTGAGGTCGGCTTCGAGGACCTTGAGCTCGGACTTGAGGGCGTCGTGGCTGGACTCGAACTGCTTGATCGCGAGTTCGACAGCGTCTCGGATGAGTTGGTGCTGGCTGCGGTAGAAGCTGGCGACCGCCTCGGCGAGGACCTCGTCGACGGCGTCGGCATTGAGCCTGTCCATGTCGCAGGCGTCCGTGCCGAACCGGTTACGGGTCCAGCAGGTGTAGTAGCGGTAGGTGTTGTTTCGACCGTTCGCGCGGGTGCCGATCATCGCCTTGTGGCATTTCGGGCACTTCATCCGGCCGGAGACGATGTAGTCCGAGTCGGTGGATGCGCGGGCCGAGGACTCGCCGCGCAGTTCGAGCAAACGCTGGGCTTCCTCGAATTGCTTGGGACCGACCAGCGGCTTGTGGGCGTGTTCCTTGATGACGTCTTGGAACTGGATCTCGCCGAGGTAGACGCGGTTCTGGAGGATCGCGAGGATCTGCTTGTAGTTCCAGGGCTGTCCGCTGCGGGTGCGGTAACCGCGGTCGTTGAGCACGGTGGCGATCGAGCGTGAGCCGATGAGGTCTCGGGTGTAGAGGTCGAAGATCAGCGAGATGACGCCGCACTCGGCGTCGTCGGACTGGAGGACGTGGGTCTTGGGGTCCTTGCCGTAGCCGTGCGGTGTCGGCCCCTTGCCCCACTGGCCTCGCTCGGCTTTGCGTTCCATCCCGGCTGTGACCCGGTCGATGATCACCTGGCGTTCGAACTCGGCGGACGTGGCGAGCATCTGGACGAGCATTCGACCCATCGGGTCGCTGGTGTCGAAAGCCTCCGTGGCGGAGCGGAAGGCAACGCCAACCTTGTCCAGCTCGTCGAGCAGCGTCACGACATCTTTCAGGCATCGGGAGAACCGGTCGACACGGTAGACGAGCAGGACGTCCAACCTTCCCGCTTTGGCCCACTTCATCGCTTCCTGGAGGCCTTTGCGGTTGGTGGTTGCACCGGATGCGTCATCCTCAAAGATCTTGACGATTCCCCATCCGGGCTGAGAACCGACGAAGAGCTTGAGACGCCCCTTCTGTGCCTCTTTGGTGAACGGCTGATGTTCGTCGTCGGTGCTGCGTCGCACGTAGATGCCCACGCGCACGGTGTTGAGGTCGCCGAGCGACGCCCGCTTCACCCTCTTGGTCGTTGCACGCCTAGACAAGAAGCTTCCCCCAAAAGCCTAAGGTATTTGCGTATTCCTGCGCCTTTTTCGGCATGGCTCGGCCACGGCCTGCAATGGGCTTATCCATGGCCGGAATGTAGCACTTTTTGCAGGTCAATTCTCTTTTTGGTCGGGCGCAGCATTCCGGAGGTTGTTCCACTCGACAATCAGTGTCGCGAGTGTTTGTGTTGCTCTTTCGCGCTGTTCGCCGTCCATTGACACGGTCTCGATGTGGTCGATGGTGATTCCGGCGGCAGAGCGGGGCTTGCGCGCACTCACGTGGGTCCTCGGTGGTGTGGGCGCGAGGAGGCCCCGCGCCTGCGCGAGGAGGACGCTCCTCGCGCAGGGCGGATGGGGATCAGTTGTGTGCGGTGTTGCGGGAGACGTCGCGTCCGCGGGTGCGCTTGGTGGTCTGCCACTCGCGGAAGGTTCGCGAGCCGATGGCCTTGCGCAGGTGCGGGATGTTGTTCTGGGTCATGCCGACCGGGCTGGGTCCGAGTACGGCGTCGAGGTCGGAGTTGGCGTTGGTGTGCCATCCGGCGGCGGTGATGGCGGCTTCGTCGGGGAAGACGTCAGCGACGCGGTCGGTTGCGGGGTCGAGCAGGTGGTCTTCCTTGCCGCCGTAGCTGTAGACCCAGGCGAAGTTGGCCGGCGGGTCCGGTTCCACCAGGCGCCGGAACCGGCTGACTTCCTTTGTGTAGCTGTAGAACAGCACGTCAGGAACGCCGCGGGCGACGCGGAGCCATGCGGCGAGGTAGTCGTCGCTGAAGTAGTCGCCGCTGTCGTGCACGCGCAGCTTTCCGCCCCGGTACTTGGGCGCGGCCAGCTCGGCGATGAGGTCGGTCTCCCACTGCTGTGGGTCATCGAGGAAGCGCGCAAGGTTGCGCTGGTGCTTGGCCTTGACGGCGGGGAACTGGTAGGTGCCGAAGCGGGCGTAGCAGACGTTCGCGCACACGCCCGCGCTCGGACAGGTCAGCACGTTGCGTCCGTCCGGGAGCTTGGTGGCCAGGGCGGGGATGCTGAAGTTGTGGATGCCATAGCGGCGCAGGCCCGAGTTCTGCGTGATCATGCGCTCGGGCCTGCGCCGGGGTGTTGTGGCCGTGACGGCCGCTCTCCTTCCGGTTAGAGGTCGTAGGGGCGCAGCGCCCGGCCGGCGTCGTCGCGCGGGTCGAACGTGGGGGTGACCTTGCGCTCGCCGACGAGCGCGACGCCGAACGCGCCGAGCAGCGCGAGGACCGCGGTGACGAGGCCGCTGATGGCGTCGCCCTGGCCGGTGGTGATCAGGCCGGAGCCGACGAGGCCGGAGACGAGCGCGGTGATCAGGCCGACCCACGAGGCGACGGTGCGCAGCGGGCGGGGACGGGGGTCGAGCAACGGGGTTTCCTCCTTAGGTTGGGTGTCGTCGTGGCTTTCGAGCCACAGCACGAAGGCGCGGCTGGCCTTGATGAGCAGCCAGACGACGAGGGCGATTGAGATGACCCAGTGCCCGCCGGAGCCGAGTCCGGCGGGCTGGGGGTCGGGGGTCATGGGCGGGTGAGCCAGTCGCCCGCGCGGATGAAGTTCGGGTCGGCGATGCCGTTGCGGGCGGCGATGGCGGCCACAGTGGTGCCCCAGCGGATGGCGAGCGCGGAGAGCGTGTCTCCGGGGCGGATCTGGTAGCGCTCACCGCTACCCCCGCCGCCTCCGGCTGCTGCGGGGACGCGGATGACCGCGCCTGCCTGGATGCGGTCGGGGTTGGGGATGCCGTTGACGCGGGCGAGTTCGCCCACGCTGGTGCCGGTGCGGGCGGCGATGCCGGACAGGGTGTCGCCCCAGCGGATCGTGTAGTCGATCCAGCCGGACGGGGCGGGCGGCGGGCTGGGCTGTGGTGCCGGGCCGGGGGCGGGTGCGCCGTCGAGGATCAGGGACCCGATGGACCAGCCCGCCATCGTGACGTTGCGGTCGACCTTGCCGGGAAAGCCGTGGACGTTGCCTTCCTGCGAATGCTGGTGCAGCGCGAGGCGGGGGTGGGCGAAGTCGACACGGCCGGGGTCGCCGTTGTACTGCGCGCACCACAGCGCCACGCGGTCGTCGGCCCACTCGTTCGGGCGCAGGCGGCGGGTGAACCAGTACTGGTTGGCGTAGACGGCGATCTCGCGGCGGCCGGTGCGCTCGCGGAACAGGCGGATGAACTCGGCGACGAACCCGTTGGGGTCGCCGAAGGTGTGGTGTTCCATGTCGAGCATCGGCCACAGCGAGCCGGAGCCGAGCAGGCCGCGGGCGTTGAGCTGGCCGATGAAGTGGTTGACCTGGCCGGAGACGTCGCCGGGGTGGGCGTAGTGGTAGCCGCCGGTCGCGATGCCGACGCCGCGGGCGCGTCGACCTGGGCGGTCGCGGCCGGGTTCACGTAGCCGGTCGCCTCGGTGACCTTCACCGAGCAGAAACTGATGTTGTGGCCGCGAACGGCGGGCCAGTCGATGTTGGTTCCCTGCCAGGAACTGATGTCGATTCCGTAGTCGGTCAAGAGTGCCTTTCCGTTGTGAGAAAACAGAAAGGCCGCCACCCGAGGGTGGCGGCCCTCGGGTGGCGTGAGTAGGAACGGGTCAGGTGTGGCGGCGCACGGCGGCGGCGATGTCCTCGGCTGCGCGGCGGCGATCGCGTTCGCGGTCGAGTTCTTCTTCGACTTCGCCGAGGCGGGTTTCGAGCACAACCATCCGGGCGCGCAGGCCCTTGATCTCTTCGGCGTGCGCGGCCTCGCGGGCGGCGAGCGCGGCCAGGTAGTCGGCGCGGTCAGTGCGGTTGGCGGTCATCAGCCGGTGGTTGGCGGTGAGCAGGTAGCCCACGACGATCACGAGCGCACCAGCGACACCGAACTGGAGAAGTAGGGAGGGGTCCACGTACCTCCCCTCATCGCGCTGTAGGGGCGAACGGATGCGGGACGCAACCGGGACTCGTCCTGTAACCTCAAGTCGCTGGCCCTGGAGGCCGAGCCCATACACAACTGACGCAGCCACTGAAGCCACGCAGCCACTGAAGCCACGCAGCCACTGAAGCCACGCAGCCACTGAAGCCACAGAGCCACTGAAGCCACAGAAAATGCTGACGAATCGCATTCAAGTCTTGTGCTGGGCTGCTTCAAACCTGAGCTGAAGTATGCGTGCCCGGCTTACTCCATCCACCATGGCCACCAGGTCGCCGCAGCTCAGGGCGGGCTTAGTAGTGCGTGGAGTTTCCGTGATCGAGTTTGTGCTGGTATTTGGCAGCATTGTTTTGGCAGGGTTCGGGGCTTGGGCGTGGAGCGCGTCCCGCCGCGACGGAAAAACCTCGTTGAGGGCTCGCTTCAGCGTGGGTCAGGCTTTTGGCTCGTTTGAACTGACCCGTGAGTCCGAAGCAGGCGCACCTACACACGAGGTCTCCGAGCAGGCGATCCAGCAGGCGCCCGTCAGCCAGAACAGCAGGGCTGCAACGAGGAAGACCCGCTAACTACGGGACCCGAACGCCTTCGCGCACGAGCTGCGCGCGGGCGTTCGGGTCTACCTGTGCGTCGGGTGTCAGTCCTGCGTCAACGGGTGGACCTGGGCTAGTTGTGGCGCGCAGGGTCAAGACCTGGCGGATGCGGCCGGTGCCATCGCCGCTCATCTTGTTGCCGACGATCCAAGCCGGGGTGGACAGCGCCGCGCCGACGTCGTCGACCACGCGCACGAGGTCGCCGAGCTGGAGCCGCGGGTCCGGCAGGATCTCGACGTCGCCGAGGATCGGCAGCGGCGAGGCGGCGACGGCCAGCAGGTAGTCCGCGACACGTCCGGCCGCACTGGACATCTGGAGCCACGGGGTGGAGGGGACGACGTAGACCTGCGAGCCGTAGCGGTCGCGGCTGTTCTGGTCGTAGCGGCGGATCGAGAACCGTTGCGGGCTACCGGATGCGAGCTTGATCGCGGCGATCGACACCGAGGGGGTGCCGGTGTTGGTGGTGAGGAAGAGGTCGTTTCCGGTGCGGTTGCGGAAGGTGATGATCAGCTGGTCGCCGTCGCGTTCAGTGGTCGACTCCACCGCCCCGTGCACACCGTTTGCGCCGTTGGACTGGAAGGAGAACCGGACGCGACTAGTGTTGGACGGCGGGTTGTTGACGTAGACGATCGGCGGCGGGCTGTCGTACTCGGAGCTGTCGTAGTCGTAGCGCAGTACGAGCGTGCCGAACGCGGGAATCCACTTCGGCTCGGTCTCGGTGAACCGCGTACTCGTCGCGCCTGCGGTGTAGACGGAGTACGGGACGTCGATGACGTTGCGGACGCTGTCGATCGCCTCGGAGACGCGCAGCGAGGCGATCTCACGCGCACTGGTCACGGTCGCCGCCGGCGTGCCCGGTGAGGTGAAGCGGCTGTTGTTGCGCCATCGGAAGATGCCCAGCTCGTCGAATTCGGCCGTGGCCTGTTCGGCCTTGGCGATGGCGGTGATCACCTCCCACGCGGAGCCTTGGGTGGGCGGGATGGCGTTGAGCTGGGAGCCGACGTGATCGAGCACCGCGCCGCGCTGCCACGGCGGTTCCCAGTCCTCTTTGGTGTTGATGAACGTGTTCATCGTGGACACCTGCACGGCCTCGACCGGCAGGCCCGCGACCAACTCGACGTAGTTGAGCTGGGTGGCTGGCATGGTCGGGAAGTTGCCCATGTCGAGCATGTAGAACGGGTCCGGTGCGTTGGGGCCGGACATGAAGAAGTAGCCGCGCGGGATGCCGAAGCTCTGGAAGACCCAGTAGACGCCGCAGTGCCAGCGCCCCTTGGTCTGCAACCGGCTTGTCGTGATGGAGGCGGAGGTGCCGTCCGTGCCGAGGGTGATGGTCCCGTTGATGAAGTCGACGCTGAAGCGCACGTTATTGGTCTGGGCGTCGGCCTGGAAGAACAGGTTCAGGCGCACGGTCGCGCCGACGCTGCCGAGGTTGGTGTTGTCCACCCAGAACTCCGATAGCAGCGACGAGCCAGGAACGGTGGTGCGGGTGCGCGGGTCCCACCGGGCGGAGTACTGGCCCCAGCCGGGGAACGGGGCGATCTCCCACGGGGCGAGGTCGCGCCGCCAGTCCAGCAGGTTGAGCACGTGGTCGCGGTAGAAGCCGATGTTGGGGGCCAGGCCACCGTGCATGGAGGCGTAGAGGATGCAGCCGGGGCGTGGTGGCGGGCTGGTGTGGATGCCCGCGTTGCGCAGCAGGTGATCGACCACCCACACCCCGGACGCGATGGGCGTGGTGTTCGCGGACACGGCCGCGGGCAGCCGTGCCGCGTCGCGGAGCCGTTCGGCGCCGTCGAGCGCGGACAGGTCCACCACCCCGGTTGCGCTGGAGGCGCTGCGGTCGCGGACCATGCCCCGGAAGCTGGGCAGGGCCTCGCCCGCGACGCCCCAGCCGTGGGTCACCGACTGGCGGGGCCGGGCGATGTCCGCGGTGGCGTGCGGGGCGTAAGGGCTCCAGAGCTGCGCGGCGGTCTTGTCGTCCGATCCGGACAGCGTCATGCGCAGCTCGGCCGATGCGCTGCCGTTGGCCGCGCGCATCTGCTCGGGCAGGTCCGAGTCGTAAGCGCGATCGAGCGTCCACGAGGTGACGTGGTCGGTGAGGTCGCGGCCGGCGAGCCGGGTCAGGCTGGTGTTGGTGCGCTCGGCGTCGGTCAGGGCGGCGGTGAGTTTCGGGCTAGCGGGGAGTACGGCGCACCTCCACCAGGGATAGCGTGATGTCGCGGTGCGGCGGACGGGCCTTGTCGGTGTAGCTGGTGACGGTCATGGCGGGGTAGCCGCTGCCGAGCGCACCCAGGTCGCCGGGTTCGATCGGATCGCCCATGCGCAGCACGGCCGGGCCGACCAGTTTCGTACCGGTCCACGCGCGCAGGATTACCCGGAAAACTGCGAACGCAGCTCCTGCTGGCGGCATGGCCGTGAGCGTCGGAGCGGGTCCGGCGTCGCCGAGGTACAGCTCGTCAGCCGCATAGAACACCAGCTGGCACTGGCCGTCAGGTATCGCCGTGGCGACGTGGACCGGAAGGCCCGGCGTGACGGGCCAGCCGAACCAGTGTGCGTGGTCGTAGCCCAACTGGTCCCCGTCGCGAGGGTCGGTGATGGTCATGACCCGGTCGGCTCGTTCGGTGAGCGTGCCCCACATGCCAGCGTGGTACGCCGAGCGGGGACCGTAGCCCTGTGACTGCCCGCCTTCCAGCAGGTTGCGTGACGCAGGGTCGATCACCGCGAGCGGACCGGGTCCGAACACGTTGCGCACCAACGCTTCTACCCACTGCGCCTCAGCCTGGGCCATCGCGGACCAGGACAGCGACAGTCGTCGGGGTGGCGTGGCCAGTCGGGTGGTGGTGATCCCGCCCGACAGCGCCGCGAACTCCTCGATGCCGAGGCTGATGGAGCGGTCGAACTCCGTTGCCGCGTCCCGGACTTCGCGCATGCGTCCGGGCGGGCCGATCCACAGCGATCCCAACGATCACCTCCTGGACAACGCGTGCTGGCCTTCGGCGGTCGCGCGGGCGATCTCGGTTGCGCCAACCTGCACCACGACCGGCCGGGCGGCCAGGCGCTCGATCGCGTCGACCAGCGCGGCGAGGTCCGTGCCCGATGTGTCCTCCCGGCCGGTCGTGGTAGCAACCTGGCTGGCGAGTCGTTGCGCGGCAACGGGATCGGTCTCGACGGCGAGCGTGGCGGCGGGGATGCGGTCGGTCAGGTTGGTGAGGTAGCGGCGCACGGCCGGTTCCTCGGCTTCGAAGCCGTCCACGAGGGAGCGCATGATGAGCACACCGTTGGCGCGCAACAGCTTCGCGTCTCGCTGGGGCGGTCCCTTCCACGAGGGCAACAGGTTCGTCAGCTCGGCCAGATTCGAGCGGACCGCGCTGATCATGGACTCGATCCCGCGCAGCAGACCGCGAATCAGGTTCTTGCCCGCCTCGAACAGCAGCGAGCCCAGGTTTCCGAAGGCGGCAAGGATCTGACCGGGGACGCCGCCCAGGAAGCCGATCAGCGAGCGGATGCCCAACTCGGCGCCGGAGACGAGGAGCCGCCACCCGGCGGACGCGATCTCTTGCAGCCCGCGGAACGCGCCCGTCCAGTCGCCGCGGACGACTGCGAGGGCGGTGTTGACCACGCCCTTGATCAGGGCGAGGGCGCTGGAGATGATCTCGACGGCGTTGCGGAAGGCTGGCGCGACGCCGTCGTTGATGAACAGCTTCAGCGCAGGGATGACGTAGTCGAGGAAGACGCCGGCGAACTTGAGCAGCCCGGCGTTCCACACGGTCATGATGGAGAGCGCCTGGGTGATCAGCGGCACCAGTTCGGCGAGCAGCGGAAGCAGCTCGGGCAGCAGCTCCGAGACGATCCGGAGCAAGATCGGCGTCATCGGGAGCAGGCCTTCGCTCCAGAACTGCACCCACGCCGCAGCCAGTGGCGGAATCAGCGGAACGAGGTTGCGCAGCGCGTCAGCAAGGATCTTGCCCAGCAGCGTGCCGGTCTCGATCAACGATGGCGTGGCGGCCGACAGGTCCAGAGCGGTGACGAGCTGCTTGATCGACTCGACCAAGACCGGAAGGACCGGCCGCGCCTGCTCCCAAGCGGCCAACAGGACGTCCGACCAGATCGCCGCGAGCATCGTGACCAACGGCAACGCCGCTTCGATGGCCTGGACGAGCGCGCCGCCCAGCTCGGTCGCGATCGGGGTCAGCGCCGCGAGGAGCGAGGACAGGGCGGGGACCGCTGTGCGCAGCGCCTGGACCAGCAGGCGGCCGATGGCGGCCACCAGCGGCTTGGCCGCACGAGCCAGTTCGAGCAGGTCAGGCGTGAGCTCGCGGATTCCGTCGGCCAGCGCGCCGCCGACGAGCTCCTGCACGACCTCGCCGACGACGGGCGCAAGCTCGGCCGCGATAGACGAGACCGCACTCAAGGCCGGAATCAAAACCGAGGCGAGGGCCTGCGCCGCGATCCCAGCAAGCGGTGCGAGAACGGCCAGGATCTCAGCGGCCGGTTTCGCCCCGGCCGCCAACATCGTGAAGGCCTGGCCCAGGGACACACCCAACTGACCGACCGCAGGGATGGTGTCGGAAGCGAACGCGCGACTTACGGCCTCTAGCAGGGTCAGCAGACCCGAGGCGGCGGCGTGGAGACCGCCGAAAAACTGTTGCAGGGCAACGGTTCCCTCCGCACTGCGGAGGAACGCGGGCATGGACCCGGTCAGCGCGGAGAGCGTGGCGAACAGGCTGACGCCGTGGGTGTTCGCGGCGGACAGGATCGTGAACACGATCCGGCCCAGGTTCGCGACGGTGGTCAGGAAGTCGCCGACCGCCGACAGTCCGGCGCTCATCCACTCGCGCAGCTGCCCGGTCTCGCGGGCATGGGAAACAAATTCGGCCAGAGACGTTGCGCCATCGGCGAATCCGGACGCGAAGCCGGGCAGGAACTCCGAGCCGACCGCCGCCAGGTCACGGATGATCTGGAGCAGCGGTGCGGCACCGCCGGACAGCGCGCGGACGGACTGGCTGGTCTGGTCGAGGATCAGCCGGACGTCGTCGATCGTGCGGCCGTCGCGGGTGAACGCGGCGGCGTTGCGGGCGGCGAGGTTGAAGCCTCCGGCGACGTCGGCCAGGCCGCCGCGCAGCACCGGCAGGTAGGTGCTGCCGAGCTGGTCGACCTCCTTACCGAGCCCGGCGAACAGCCTGGTTCGGATGTCGAGCTGGAGTCCGTCGAGTTGCGGCCGCAACGCGCGCACGGCGTCGGTGGTTTCCCGCATCGCGGGCGGGAAGTCCTTGACGGCCTTGGCGTAGTCCTCTGCGGACTCGGCGCTGAGCGCATCGGAGAGGCCTTCCACGCCGAGTTTGAGCGTGTTGACGGCGATGGCTGCGGCGATGCCTGCGGCTGGGAGGACCAGCAGCGAGCCCGACGCCGTGGCCGCAGCTGCACCGAGTCCGCCGGTCAGGCTGATGGCCTGCGCGAGGGTTGCGAGGAACGCGCCGTACTTCAGGGTGGCGGCGCCGACTGCGGCGGTGTGGCGCGTGATGCCGGCAGTGGTGCCGGTGACCGCGTTGTCCAGCTGCACGATCCCGTGCAGCGCGCTGGTGAACGACTTGTCCAGCACTGCCCGGAACCGCACGACGCGTCCGCTCATCCGCTGCTGTGCGGCGGCGACCTCGCGTTCGGCGGGCAGGGCGTCGAGCTTGGCCAGCAGCTGGATGGCGGTCTGGTCGCCCTCGGCGGCGAGCTGCCGCAGCTGCGAGCGGACCAGGGTCGTCTGGATCTGCGCGGCGAGGCTGATGTCCGGTGCGCCGCGTTCGGCGTCGCGGACGGCGCGCTGGACTTCTCGGCCGATGCCGACGACGGTCGGCATGAGTTTGAGGTAGCCGTGTCCGACTGTGGTCAGGGGCGATCACGCCCCTCGCATCCACAGCGCGATCTCGCGCAGGGACTTGGTTTCCGGTTCGGGCTCACCTCCTCCCGTGCTCGGAGAGGAGGACGCGGGCAGGGCGTCGAGTGGTCCGGCGAGGTCGGCGTCGGTGACCTTGTGCCCGAGCGCGGTGGCGACCGTGGCCCACAACAAGGTGGTGCGCCGTTCCAGCGCGACCAGCAACAGGTCGTGGCGTGGCCAGCCGGCGTTTTCCCCGAGGCTGCGCCACACGGCGGCGTCCTCGGGGAGGTTGGCGACGAGCGCGCACACGCGGCGGTAGGACAGGCGGCCCCGATACAGGTCGAGCAGGTCGACGCCGTACCGGAGCAGGTCGGTTTCGAGAGCGTCGGCGGTGGTGTCGTCCGCGAGCAGGCGGCCGACCGCTACCGGTTTCCCCGCTTCAACTCCCGCATGATGGCCTGCGAGAAGTTCTCGGCATCCCCGGTGGTCTTCGCGATCTCGCGGAAGGTGGCGTACTGCTCGGTGCCGAGGATCATGCGCAGTGCGGCCAGGGTGCGGCCGTCCTCCTCTGCCTCGATCGCGTCGAGTGGGTAGTTCTCCGGGGTGGGCAGCGTGAAGCGCTTGCCGCGCCACATCAACGCCGTGCCGGACGCTGCTGCAGGTGCTCCGGTGGCTTCCCGGCGCTGGCGGTTGCTCAAGCGGTCTTCTCCTTCGAGTCGGTGGCAGCGGTGAGCGAGGCACCGCTGGGGGCGGCGAGCAGGACGGCCGGGTCGTTGGTCAGCCACACGGCGAGCGTGGTGCCGGAGGCGGGCGAGAGCGCCGCGAACGTGAGGCCCCAGCGGGCTTCCTGAGTGCGGGTCCACTGCGACTCGGCTGTCTCGGAGACCTCGACGCGCGGGATGTAGAGGCGGTGGTTGAAGACCTGGGTCGCAGAGACCTGGTCGACCCAGTCCACGCACAGGGCGCGCTCGTCGCCCTTCGGCGCGGAGCTGATCTCCGCCCTGTACTTCTTGCTGCCCTGCGCGGTCTCGGTGAAGGTCATGCCGCCGAAGTAGGCGCCGAGCACGATGCCGCGCGTCTCCTGGAAGACACTGGCGACGGTGAGCTCCTGGGAGGTGTAGATGTAGCGGGCCGGGGTGATCTGCTGCCAGTGCGTGGTGCCCGACCGCTCGACCGCGCGGCGGATCGTGACGCCGTCCTCAGTGGACAGCCCGAGGCCGCTCCAGGGAGCGAGCAGCGGCGCGGCGGGGTCGGTCGGTTCGGGAGTGCCGGGTGGGGCGAGGGAGAGTTCCCCGGTGCCGGGGACGCGGACGAGTGTGGGGTTCAGGCTCAAGCTGGACGGCCTCCATGCGAGTCAGGGGCGGGTGGGGGTGCGGACGCGGACGGCGACCGTGGCGGTGGCCGATCGGCGTGAAGATCCTCGACGAGATCAACGTCATCGTGCCGCTGGTGATCTACACGGTCGCGCTGATGGTCCGCTCGGTCGCCGACGCGCTGGCCGCGGTGCCCGGCCACGTCGTCGCCGCGGCGAACGCGATGGGGTTCCGGCCGCTGCGCCGGTTCCTCACCGTCGACTTCCCGCTCGCGCTGCCGGTCACCATCGCGGGCCTGCGCGTCGCGACGGTGTCGAACATCAGCATGGTGAGCGTCGGCGCGCTCGTCGGCCTCGGCGGCTACGGCCAGCTCTTCACCGAGGGGTACCAGACCGACCACACCGAGAAGGTCATCGCGGGTCTCATCGGGACGGTCGTCCTGGCGGTGCTCGCGGACGGTCTGCTGTTGCTGCTCGGACGGGTGCTCACGCCGTGGGCACGGGCGGGGAGGTGAGCTGAATGGGCGACTGGCTCTTCGATCCCGCGCACTGGTCCGGCACGACCGGGATTCCGGTCCGGCTGCTGGAACATCTCGGCTACACGTTGCTGACACTGCTGATCGCCGCGGTGATCGCGATCCCGCTCGGCGCGTTCGTCGGCCACACCGGCAAGGGCGGGTTCATGGTCGTCGGGCTCTCGAACGCGTTGCGCGCCCTGCCGACCACGGCCGTGCTGATCCTCGTGGTGCTCTGGGCGGGTCTGGGTGACTTCCCGGTGTACGTCGCGCTGGTGCTGCTCGCGATCCCGCCGATCATGGCGGGCACCTACGCGGGAATCCGCGCGGTGGACCCGATGGCGGTCGACGCGGCACGAGGCGTCGGCATGCGCGAGTCGGGAGTGCTGCTCCAGGTGGAGATCCCGAACGCGCTTCCGTTGATCTACGGCGGTTTCCGCGGCGCCGCACTGCAGGTCGTCGCGACCGCCACCATCGCCGCCTACACCGGCGCCGGTGGTCTCGGCAGGCTCGTCTTCGACGGCCTCGCCCTGCAGGATTTCGGTCAGATGCTCGCCGGCGCGGTGCTCGTGGCACTGCTCGCCGTTCTCGTCGACCTGGGGTTCGCCGGCCTGCAACGGCTGACGGTCTCCCCAGGGCTGCGTCCAGTGGGAACCGGAGGAAAAAGATGAAGCGCATCGCCACGGCTGTCGCTGCCGTGATGCTTCTGTCGGCGTGCGGCGGTGACCCGCTGTCGGGTGGTGGCAACAACAACCCGGCCCCGACGGACACCATCGTCGTGGGCTCCGCGAACTTCCCGGAGTCGCGCCTGCTCGCCGAGATCTACGCAGAAGCCTTGGCCGCCAAGGGCATCAAGGTCTCGAAGAAGATGAACATCGGCAACCGCGAGCTGTACTTCAAGGGCGTTCAGGACGGCTCGATCGACCTGATCCCCGAGTACACGGGCGTGCTTCTCAAGCACATCAACAAGGAGGCGACCGAGGTCGGTTCCGAGGAGGTGTACGCGGCGCTGAAGAAGGCCATGCCGCAGGGCCTCATCGTGTTGGACAAGTCGACGGCAGAGGACAAGGACGCGGTCGTCGTCACCAAGCAGACCGCCGCCCAGTACAGCCTCAAGACCATCGACGACCTCGTGCCGTACTGCAAGGACATGGTCTTCGGTGGCCCGCCGGAGTTCCAGAACCGCCCGGACGGCCTGCTCGGCCTGAAGGCCAAGTACGCCTGCGAGTTCAAGGAGTTCAAGGCGCTCGACGTCGGCGGCCCGCTGACCGTCGCCGGCCTGAAGGACAACACGGTGCAGGCGGCCGACCTGTTCACGACGGACTCCGCCATCAAGGCCAACGAGTTCGTGGTGCTGGAAGACCCGAAGAACGTCTTCGCCGCGGAGAACGTGGTGCCGCTCATCAACGAGAAGAAGGCGTCGCAGCAGGTTCGCGACACCCTCAACGCCATCTCGAAGAAGCTCGACACGAAGATCTTGCTGGAGCTGAACCAGAAGCTCGCGGCGCCGGACAAGCCGGAGCCGGAGAAGGTCGCCAAGGAGTGGCTCGCCTCCGCGGGCATCTGATCGCTTGATCGCTGACCTGCGGTCGTGTTACGGCTGCAGGTCAGCGATTTTTGCTTGTACCGCCATGTATGTGTAGGTGTCCGTGTAGCCCAGCGAGTGGTTCACGCGGAGCATGTGTTCGTTCTGGCTGCTGGTGCGCGTGTAGATGGTCTCGACGCCGCTGAGGTTGTGCAGCATGCGCGCCTTGATCAGCCGGCCCAGTCCCTTGCCGCGATGCGCGGGCAGCACGACCGTGTGGAACTGCTCAGCCACGGTGGGGACCGTGGAGTCTCGCTCCACCACCGTTACTCCGGCGACGTCGCCCTTGTGCAGCAGGAGAACGACCCACCGATCCGCGTCGGCTTCCGCTTCTTCCCGCCGGATGCTTTCGACCGTGTTGTGCGCGTGGTCGAAGGTTGTCTCGCCGAACGGTGCGTCCGCGATCGCGTTGAGGCCTTCGACGTAGGCCTCGACGAACTCGTCCGGGGCCGCACCTTTCCACGTGACCAGTTCGTACCCCGGCGGCGGCTCACCGACCTCTGGTAGCTCGGTGAGCGCGAGCCGTTGCCTCGTCATGGAGGTGATGACCCGGAATCCTCGGGCGGCGGCGAACTGCTCGCCGGGGTTGCCCTTGATGACACTCCAGGACTCGATGACGGTCTGGCCGTTCATCAACGATGGCATGGCACGGAGCAATGCCGTTCCGATGCCACGGCGGCGGTGTTCCGGCAGCACCACGACGGTGGCAATGGTGAGGTGCGCGTTGGCCTCGGCCTCGGAGACCTGCACCTGGGCGTAGCCGACGATCTTCCCGTCTTCCCGCGCCACAACGAAGCGCGGCGGCTCGAAGCCGAGTTCGTCGCGGGTCTCCCAGCGCGCGACACAAGCAGCGTAGGGCGGCTTCTTCTTGCCGGGCGTGTCTTCAACCGCCCAGGCCGCCACCACCTCGTAGAGCCCGCGTCGGTCTTCGTCGGACGCCTGCGCGAAGTCCAGATGCTCGATCACGCCCGCACCTCCGCAGTCGCCGCGCTGACGGCGATCATGTCGCCGATCGTCACGTAGCCGATCGAGTGGTTGATCCGTGCCATGTGAGCGTTCGCCGCTGCGGTGCCGGTGGCGATCTCCGAGAGTTCGGGCTTCTCCGACCGCACCCAGCGGATCATGTGCGCCTTCATGCTGCGGCCGAGCCCGCGCCCGCGATGGGCCGGTACCACGGAGGTTTCCTGCTGGAACGCCCGGCGCGGACGTTCGCTGTGCAGTTCCAGTTCGGTCATGCCGGCCACGGCGCCGCTCGCCTCGTGCACCGCCACCACGACCCGCTGCTCGGCGCCGCGCTCCAGGTACTCGTCCTCCGCCTCTCGGGTTCGCTCGGGCGTCCACTGAGGTGACGGCACGGTCTGCTCGCCGGTGGGTGCGTCGTGGATCGCGTTGCGGGCGGCGGAATAGGCGGAAAGCAGGTCGTCAGGTGTACGGCTGGTCCACTGCACCAGCCGGTAGCCGGGCGGGGCCGGGACGTCCCAGAGCGTGCTGTCCACCTCGGCGAACGTCAGGTTCTGCAGGATGTTGGCGTTGATGGTCCGGAACCCGCGGTTCGCCGCCCACCGGGCGCCGGCGCTGCCCCTGGTGATCTGCCAGCCTTCGACCTGGGTGCGGCCGTGGGCCTCGATCTCGGGCAGCAGAGAGTGCAGGACCGCACTGCCAACGCCCCGGCACCGGGCCTGTGGGTGCACGATGATCTCCAGCAGAGCCACGTGTTCCCAGTTGTCCGGGACGAGCAGTTCGGCGAACCCGGCGATCTCGCCGTCGAGGCCGGCCGACCACCGGTGTGACGGCCCCAGCCCCTGAAACGGCGTCCTCAGCCGGAACAGGACTTCCTCGTATGTCGGTGCGGTCCACTTGGGCCGGTCGTCCGCGTACCTGGCGGACATCACCTCGTGGAAGGCGCGGAGCTCGGCCTCGGACGCGTGCGCTGGATCGAACTTTTTGACTGATACCCCCATGCACGCTATGCAATCAGTTCATGGCGCTCCGTCCAAGAGGCGATCGTCGCCGCGATCTCCTTCGGCCGGTCCTCCTGCACGTGATGCTGGGCCTCGCCAACGGTGACGACCTCCAGCGCGACGACGGTCCTCCTGACTCGGACAGCACGCTAAGGTGCGGCCGCGTGACCGCCGATCCGGGCGGTCAGCTCCTCGGCGGCCTTGCGGACCTCCTTGGCCAGCTCGGGCCAGGTCTGACCGCAAGGCGTGTCGCACACGTGCCGGAACGTGAGCGTGATGGCAGCGATCGGCCGCTCCCCGTGGTCGAACACCGGCGCCGCCACCGAGGCGAACCCCACGGTCACGAAGCCGTCCTCGACCGCCCAGCCCTGACGGCGTTCGATGGTCAGCAACCGGCGCAACGCCGGCAGGTTGTGCGGGCCACGGCCGGTCCTGTCGACGAACGACGCCACGGACGGAAACAACGCCCTGACCTGCGCCGGAGACACGTGCGCCAGCATCGCGCGGCCGGACGCGGTCAGATGTGCGGGCAGGCGGACGCCGACGTCGGACACGATCGTCTGCGGCTGCCGGGGCTGTTCGCGCACCAGGTACAGCGCCTCGGCGCCGTGAAGAACACCCAGATGTGCGACCTTCTCCATCCGGTCGGCGAGCTTCCGCAGGAGAGGACGGGCCAGTCGCTCCAGCGGGTCGTGACGCAGGTAAGCGGACCCGAGCTCGAACGACGCGACGCCCAGGCCGTAGCGCTTCTCCTCGGGGAAGTGGGTCGCGAAGCCGGCCTCAGTCAGCTCGGACAGCAGGTGGTAGGTCGTTGACCTGGGCAGATTCAGCTCGCGCGCCACCGACGCCGCGGAGACCGGCCCCGGTCTGCCTGCCAGCAGCCGGAGGACCGCTAGCCCTCGCCGCAGCGCGGGAACGTCACTGCTGCTGCCCACAACAGTGATTTTCCCACGTGATGCAGCCCACGCCGTTCCTCCATCAGGGCACACTCAACAGAACAGCCCTGAGGTGCGTTGGAATGGCGTGACGGTTTTGAAGGGGGTCGGGATTGACACCGAGTTTCGATGACTTCGTGGCAGAACAGGTGACCCCGTTGCTGCGCTATGCCACCGTGCTCACGTGCGACCCGCACCTGGCCCAGGACGTGGTCCAGGAAGTGCTGCTGCGTGCGCAGCAGAAGTGGGATCGCATCGGTTCAGTCGACCTCCCTCACGCCTACGTCAAGCGCATGGTGACCAACGAGTACCTCTCGTGGCGCCGACGCAGGGCCGCCAAGGACGTCGCCCTCTGCATGACGACGCTGGAGTCCGTCACACCGCCCGTCGGGGACACGACGCACCACTACGACGAGCGGGAAGCCATGTTGCAGCGGATCGCCAAGCTGCCCCGCAAACAGCGGGCCGCGGTCGTGCTCCGCTACTACGAGAACTACGAGGACTCGGAGATCGCACAGATGCTCGGTTGTGCCGAGGGAACCGTGCGCAGCCACATCTCGCGTGCGCTGGCCACACTCCGCCTGGACCACACGCCGGAGCCCGCTGGTGTCGGGTTGCGGCTCGGGGAGGGCCTGTCGTGAACGACACCGAACAGCTCGTCAAGGAGGCGCTCGGCAAACTCGCCGAACGGACTCCGCATCCGGGGCCGACGCTGAACGCCTTGCGGCGCAAGCGGAAAAGGCAACGGAACAACATCTTCCTGATCGCCACCGCCGGAATGGCCGCCGTCGCCGTCCTGATCTTCGCGGGCGCCATCGCCAGCGACAGGTACACGCCGCCGAGCCACAACGACGCGGCCGCCGCACTCATGCCGGGCAACGGCCAGAGCGTCGCGCTCAAGTACACGCCCCACTGGCTGCCGGACGGGTTCGTCGAGACCCTTCGCGCCGCGAACGAGGACGGCACCACCGCGCGCGTCTGGGTGCCGTCGGACGCTCCCGCGGACGCCCCGTCGGGTGACGGGCCGCAGGTCCAGCTCGGCGGTGGCATGAGCTACGCGGGCGGCCCTGACGGGTGGCAGGACACCACGGTCCGGGGCCTGAAGGCCCGCGTGCAGGAGTACGCCGGCAAGGCGGTCGTCGAGTGGAAGGCACAGGTCACGCTGGTCGTCCAGGTGAGCGGCATGGACAGGCTGAAGGAGACCGCTCTGCGCGTCGCGGACTCGGTGCGTGCGGACTCGGACGCGACCTTCCAGGCGCCCTTCAAGGTGAAGGGCAAGCCGGCCAACGAGTTCCGCGGCACCGGGCCCGGCGACTGGAGCGCGCGGCTTTCCCCTGCTCCCGTCGACGTGACGGTGTTCTCCGACGGGCCGGACCTCACCGGCAAGCAGACCGCGCCGGTGACCGTCCGTGGCAAGCAGGGCGTCCTCGTCGACGGCCGCGTGGTGGTGCAGGAGGGCAACCTCTGGATCAGTACGATCAGCACCGTGCCTGGCAAGTCGGTCGACGACCTGGTCGCCGCGGTCAACGACGTCGAGATCGCGTCGAACGTCGACACCGGCTGGATCCGCAAGAGGTAGCTCGTCTGGGATGCCTCGTCTGGGATGCCAGACGCCATCACGCGCTCCGGGGTCGCTGAGTCGGCTCCGGGGCGCTGTGATGTCTGCATGCGACAACCGGTGGAGCTGGGTCCGAAGCCACTGACCCTCGAGGACGTTCATGCCGTCGCCCGCGACGGCGCCCCGGTGGCGATCACCGAGGCGGCCCGTGAGGCGGTCACCACCGCCCGCGCCCACATCGAACAGCTCGCCACGGCCGAACGCCCCACCTACGGCGTCTCGACCGGGTTCGGCGCGCTCGCCGTCCGGCACATCCCGCCGGACCGCAGGGCCCAGCTGCAGCGGTCGCTGATCCGCTCTCACGCCGCCGGTTCCGGTCCTGAGGTCGAGCGCGAAGTCGTGCGGGCGCTGATGCTGCTGCGGCTGCGCACCCTCTCGACCGGCCACACCGGCGTCCGGTTGTCCACCGTGGACGCCATGGCCGGGATGCTGAACGCCGGCATCACCCCGGTGGTGCACGAGTTCGGCTCGCTGGGCTGCTCCGGCGACCTGGCGCCGCTGTCGGCGAGCGCGTTGGCGCTGATGGGCGAGGGCATGGTCCGCAACGCTCAGGGCGAGCTCGTGACGGCGGCGGAGGCGCTCGCCGAAGCGGGCATCGAACCGGTGCAGCTGGCCGAGAAGGAAGGCCTCGCGCTGATCAACGGCACCGACGGCATGCTCGGCATGCTGGCGCTGGCGATCGCCGACATGACCAGGCTGCTCGACATCGCCGACCTCACCGCCGCGATGAGCGTCGAGGCGCTGCTCGGCACCGACCGCGTCTTCTCCCCGGAGCTGCACGCGCTGCGCCCGCACCCCGGCCAGAACCTCAGTGCCGCGCGGATGCTCGCGTTCCTGCGCGACTCCGAGATCGTCGCCTCGCACCGCGGTCCCGACTGCACCCGCGTGCAGGACGCGTACTCGCTGCGCTGCTCCCCGCAGGTGCACGGCGCGGCGCGCGACACCGTGGCGTACGCGGCGACGGTGGCCGACCGCGAGCTCTCGTCGGTGATCGACAACCCGGTGGTGCTGGCGGACGGCAGGGTCGAGTCGAACGGCAACTTCCACGGCGCCCCCGTCGCCTACGCGCTGGACTTCCTCGCGATCCCGCTCGCGGACGTGGCGTCCATCGCCGAGCGCCGCACCGACCGCATGCTCGACGTCTCGCGCTCGCACGGCCTGCCGCCGTTCCTCGCGGACGACCCCGGTGTCGACTCCGGCCACATGATCGCCCAGTACACCCAGGCGGCGATCGTGTCCGAGCTCAAGCGACTGGCCGTGCCGGCGTCCGTCGACTCGATCCCGTCCTCCGCGATGCAGGAGGACCACGTGTCGATGGGCTGGTCCGCCGCTCGCAAGCTGCGCAAGGCGGTGGACGGCCTGACCACCGTGCTGGCCATCGAACTGCTCACCGCCGCGCGTGCGCTCGACCTGCGCGCGCCCCTCAAGCCCGTCCCCGCGACGGCCGCCGCCGTGGCGAAGTTGCGCGAGACGGTCCAGGGCCCCGGTCCCGACCGCCACCTCGCACCCGAGATCGCTGCCGCTGAGGCCCTGATTCGAAGTGGAGCTCTGTAATGGTCGTACGCGCTGACCGTGGAACCGAACTGACCGCGAAGCAGTGGTCGACAGAGGCCGCGCTGCGGATGTTCCACAACAACCTCGACCCGGACGTGGCCGAGCGCCCGGAGGACCTCGTCGTCTACGGCGGCACCGGCAAGGCCGCGCGCGACTGGCCGTCGTTCGACGCGATCTCCCGCGAGCTCGCGAACCTGGAGGCCGACGAGACGCTGCTGGTGCAGTCCGGCCGTCCGGTCGGCGTCATGCGCACGCACGAGTGGGCGCCGCGCGTCCTGATCGCCAACTCCAACCTGGTGCCGGACTGGGCGAACTGGCCGGAGTTCCGCCGCCTGGAGGCCGAGGGCCTCACCATGTACGGGCAGATGACCGCCGGTTCGTGGATCTACATCGGCACCCAGGGCATCCTGCAGGGCACCTTCGAGACGTTCGCCGCGGTCGCCACCAAGCGCTTCGGCGGCACGCTTCGCGGAACCCTGACCGTGACGGCCGGCCTCGGCGGCATGGGTGGCGCGCAGCCGCTGGCCGTGACGATGAACGAGGGCGTCGCGCTGTGCATCGAGGTCGACCCGCACCGCGCGCAGCGTCGCCTGGAGACCCGCTACCTGGACGAGCTCGCGGCGGACCTGGACTCGGCGATCGAGCGCGTGCTGGCCGCGAAGGCAGCCGGTGAGGCCGTTTCCGTCGGTGTCGTGGGCAACGCGGCCGAGATCCTGCCCGAGCTGCTGCGCCGCGAGGTCGAGGTCGACATCGTGACGGACCAGACGTCGGCGCACGACCCGTTGGCGTACCTGCCGATCGGTGTCTCGCTGGAGGACTGGCAGGACTACGCCGCCTCGAAGCCAGAGGAGTTCACCGACAGGGCCCGCAAGTCGATGGCCACGCACGTCGAGGCGATGGTCGGCTTCATGGACCGCGGTGCCGAGGTCTTCGACTACGGCAACTCGATCCGCGGTGAGGCGCAGCTCGGCGGCTACGACCGGGCGTTCGCCTTCCCCGGCTTCGTGCCCGCGTACATCCGGCCGCTGTTCTGCGAGGGCAAGGGCCCGTTCCGCTGGGCAGCGCTGTCCGGCGACCCGGCCGACATCGCCAAGACCGACGCCGCGATCCTGGAGCTGTTCCCGGACAACGAGCAGCTCGCCAGGTGGATCAAGATGGCGGGGGAGCGCGTCGAGTTCCAGGGCCTGCCAGCCAGGATCTGCTGGCTCGGCTATGGCGAGCGGCACCTGGCCGGCCTCAAGTTCAACGAGATGGTGGCGTCCGGCGAACTGTCCGCGCCGATCGTCATCGGCCGCGACCACCTCGACTGCGGCTCGGTGGCCTCGCCGTACCGCGAGACCGAGGCGATGGCGGACGGTTCCGACGCGATCGCGGACTGCCGTTGCTCAACGCCCTGGTCAACACGGCTTCCGGTGCCACGTGGGTGTCGATCCACCACGGTGGTGGCGTCGGCATCGGCCGCTCGATCCACGCAGGCCAGGTGACCGTCGCGGACGGCACCGAGCTGGCCGCGCAGAAGATCGAGCGCGTGCTGACCAACGACCCCGGCATGGGCGTCATCCGGCACGTCGACGCCGGGTACGACGAGGCCAAGACGGTGGCCGCCGACAAGGGTGTACGCATTCCGATGGAGGGCTGATGCTCGACCAGATCGCGGACGTCGGCAGGGACTCGAAACGCGGCGGCTACTCGCGTCACGGCTACGACAAGCCAGAGCTCGAGCTCCGGCACTGGTTCGTCGAGCAGGCGGTCAAGCGCGGCCTCAACGTCGAGACCGACCAGAACGGCAACCTCTGGGCCTGGTGGGGCGAGCGCGGCACCAACGCGCTCGTCACCGGCAGCCACCTGGACTCGGTTCCCGGCGGCGGCGCGTTCGACGGCCCGCTCGGCGTCACCAGCGCGTTGGAGGCCGTGGATCTCCTGCAGGCCAAGGGGTTCACGCCGCGCAGGCCGTTCGCCATCGCGGTCTTCGCGGAAGAGGAGGGTGGCCGGTTCGGCGTCGCGTGCCTGGGTTCACGCCTCCTGACCGGCGCCATCCCGGCGGAGAACGCGTTGCGGCTCAAGGATCCGGACGGCGTCACGCTGGCCGAGGCGATGAAGGCCGCCGGTTACAACCCGGACCTGGTCGGCAAGGACGACCGTGCTCTCCAGCGCATCGGCCAGTTCGTCGAGCTCCACGTCGAACAGGGCCGCGGCCTGACGGTCCCCGTCGGAGTGGCGTCCAGCATCCTGGCGCACGGCCGGTGGCGCTTCACGTTCAGCGGTGAGGGCAACCACGCCGGCGCCACCCTCATCGAGGACCGCAGGGATCCGATGCTCCCGGCGTCACAGCTCGTTCTGGCGGCGCGGAAAGCGGCCAGGGGCGGCGGGCGCGCCACAGTGGGAAGGCTCGTCCCCAACCCCGGCGGCACGAACGTCATCGCGTCCACTGTGGACGTGTGGCTGGACGCGCGGGACAGCGACGACGCGCGCACCCGTGCGATGGTCGCGGAGATCTCCGAGGCGGCCCACGAAGCTGCCGAGGAGGAGGGCTGCGAGCTGAAGATCACCGAGGAGTCGTACGGCGACACGGTGTACTTCGACCCGGCACTGCGCGACGACATCGCGGGCGCGCTCGGCGGCGTTCCGGCGTTGCCGACCGGCGCCGGCCACGACGCGGGCATACTCGCCGCGCACGTGCCGACCGCGATGTTGTTCGTGCGCAACCCCACCGGCGTGAGCCACGCGCCGGAGGAGTTCGCCGAGCAGTCCGATGTCGACGCGGGCGTGAAAGCGCTGGCCGCGACGATCGAACATCTCGGATCATGACCCGCGCGGCGGCGTTCCTCGCTACGGTCCGCCCATGCGCATTTGGGGGATCCTGCTGGTGCTGATGCTGACTGCGTGCACGGTGAAGGCGCCTCGTTACGAAGGTGCCGAACCGACGACCCCGGCTGTGGAGCCGCCCGCGCAGGGCGCGCTCTACGGTCGGGTAATGCACGCCTCTGGCACGGCCGCGCCACGAGCGACGGTCGGGCTGCGGCAGTGGCAGACCGCCGAGGTGTTGCTGCTGGTGATGTCCAGCGGCTTCTCGTGCGCGTTCGGTGCGTGCGCGGAACCCAGGTACGTCAAGCAGACCCCGGAAGGCACCTACAGCTTCCCCGCGGACTGGATCAAGGACGACGAACTCTCGGTCGTCGCCGACTGGGGTGACCGGGGAGTGTCGGCAGAGGTGTTCTTCAAGGACGGCGAGGATCCGCAACGCGTGCCGGACATCGTCCTGTGGGAGCCGGAACTGAAGCTTCGACTTGTCGGCGACGACGTGCTCGTCACGTGGCCGCGCTACAAGCCAGGTGCCGTATACACGGTCTACACGAAGCGAGACGGCCAGATCGCCGCACCGACGCTCGCCACCTCACGCCTGATCCCGGGCTGGCGCGTCATGGTGAGCTGTTCGTCGAGGTCCGCACGTCGGAGAAGAAGAACGTGAAGTTCGTGCACCGGACGGCGCGCTTCTCCGCACCGTCCGGGCGAGGTTACGTCACAGGGAAGGCATCGCTCGCTGGGCGTGAATGTGTTGTCACGCAAGGACGCAAGCGAGTGGTGCTCAGGTTCGGCGACAGCTTCGAGACGTCGGACGACGGCGTGAACTTTCAGAAGGTCACCGTGCCGGCGCCGAAGTGGGGCGTGCGGTCGACGACGGTGGACGCGAAGTACGTGTGCGGTCGAGAGGCGGACGTGTGGTGAACTTCTGGTGCGAGCGGGCGTGGTTGCCCGACGGGCTTGCCGAACGCGTGCTGATCAGGGTCGAGGCAGGCAAGATCACGAGTGTGTCCACTGTGGACACGATTCCGCTCGGCGTGCGGAGGCTGCACGGCATCGTCGTGCCGGGCTTCGCGAACGCGCACTCCCACGCGTTCCACCGGGCGTTGCGCGGCCGCACGCACGACGGCGGCGGCACGTTCTGGACGTGGCGGGAAGGCATGTACGCGCTCGCGTCGAAGCTGACCCCGCAGTCCTACTACCGCTTGGCCCGCGCGGTCTACGCGGAGATGGCGCTCGCCGGTGTGTCGGCTGTTGGTGAGTTCCACTACGTGCACGACAGGTCGAACGAGTTCGGGTACGCGCTGCGCGAGGCCGCCGCCGACGCGGGCATCCGGTTGACCCTGCTCGACACCTGTTACCTCGCCGGCGGAATCGACCAGCCGGTGAACGAGGTGCAGCAACGCTTCTCCGACGGCAGCGCCGAGGCGTGGGCGAACCGGGTCTCCGAACTCAAGTCCGACAACGTGATGCGTGTCGGTGCGGCGATCCACTCGGTCCGCGCGGTCCCGCGAGCCGAGCTTCCCGTGGTGGCGCAGGCGTTTCCGGATGCCCCGCTGCACGTTCACCTCTCCGAGCAGCCCGCGGAGAACGAGGCATGCCTCGCCTCATACGGCCTCACGCCGACCGGGTTGCTGAACGAAGCCGGCGCGTTGTCGCCGCGCACCACCGCCGTGCACGCCACCCACCTCACGCCCGAGGACATCGGAACCCTGGGCGGCACGGGCACGGGTGCGTGCTTCTGCCCGACGACCGAGGCCGATCTGGCCGACGGCATCGGGCCGGCCCGCGAACTGGCCGACGCGGGCAGCCCGCTGTCGCTGGGCAGCGACCAGCACGCGGTGATCGACCCGCTGCTGGAAACCCGCGCCCTGGAACACAACGAGCGCCTCCGCACCGGGCAACGCGGCCGCTTCTCGCCCGCAGAACTGCTTCAGGCCGCCACCCGGCATTCCGCGCTCGGTTGGCCGGATGCGGGGCGCATCGAGCCGGGTGCTCCCTGCGACCTAGTGGCGATCAGCTGCTCGACACCGCGCACCGCCGGTTCGTTGCCGCAGCAGGTGTTCCTGTCGGCCACGGCGTCCGATGTGGACATGGTGGTGGTCGGCGGCCGGGTGGTCGCCTCCGGTGGGGTGCACGAGACTTTGGGAGACGTCGGCAGGCTGCTGGCGGACGCGATCGAGGAGCTGTGGGCATGAGCGTGCTGATCACCGGTATCGGTGAGCTGACCACGAACAGCGAGTCCACCGGCGACGCGCTGGTCATCGACGGCGAGCAGGTCGCCTGGGTGGGGTCGTCGGGAAACGCCCCGGCCGCGGACGAGCGCGTCGACGTCGAGGGTCGCGCCGTGCTGCCCGGCTGGGTCGACAGCCACACCCACCTGGTCTTCGCGGGCGACCGCACCGCCGAGTTCGGCGCGCGCATGGCAGGCAAGCCCTACACCGCGGGTGGCATCGCCGTGACCGTCGCCGCCACGAGGAACGCCACCGACGCCGAACTGTCTGAGGTCGTGCGCCGGCACGTCGCCGAGGCGCTGAAGCAGGGCACGACCTTCGTGGAGACCAAGACCGGCTACGGCCTCACGGTCTCCGACGAGGTGCGCAGCGCCCGGATCGCCGCCGAGCACGCCGACGAGGTCACGTTCCTCGGTGCCCACCTCGTCCCGCCTGGCGAGGATGCCGACACCTACGTCGAGCTGGTCCGCGGCGAGATGCTCGACGCCGTCGCACCCTTCGTGCGCTGGGCGGACGTGTTCTGCGAGAAGGGTGCCTTCGACTACGACCAGTCGAAGGCCGTGCTCACCGCCGCCGCGGCAAAGGGTCTGGGCCTGCGCGTGCACGGCAACCAGCTCGGCGAGGGCCCCGGCGTGCGGCTGGCCGTCGAGCTCGATGCCGCCTCGGTCGACCACTGCACCTATCTGTCCACAAAGGATGTTGATGCGCTGTCGTCGTCCGAGACGGTCGCCACGTTGCTCCCGGCGTGCGACCTCTCGACCCGTCAGTCGTTGCCGCCGGCCCGCGCACTGCTGGACGCCGGTGCGACGGTCGCGCTGGCCAGCAACTGCAACCCCGGCTCGTCCTACACCTCGTCGATGGCGTTCTGCGTGACCACGGCGGTCCTGCAGATGCGGATGAGCGTCGAGGAAGCCGTGTGGGCGGCGACGGCAGGTGGCGCGCGGGCGTTGCGACGTGACGACGTCGGCGTCATCAGGCCTGGTGCGCGTGCCGACCTCCACGTGCTGGACGCGCCGTCGATCACGCACTTGGCATACCGCCCAGGCGTTCCGTTGACCCACTCGGTGTGGCGCCGGGGTGAACGAGCCATTTGAGGCTGACGCCTCATAACCCTCCGTGTGGGCCTACTGGCGGAGGGTGGCAGCGCCGTACGGTGCCTCCGTGGTGGACTTCGCGGAGGCACTGACGAAAGCCGTCGACAGCAGCGGACTCAGCCTCGAACGCATCCAGCACCACCTGGCCGCGCGCGGCATGCAGGTGAGCCTCTCGACGCTCAGCTACTGGCGCCGCGGCCGCAGCCGTCCGGAACGGCCAGAGTCGCTGAAGGTCGTGACCGCGCTGGAGGAGCTTCTCGACCTCGGCGAAGGGTTTCTCACCGATCGGCTCGGCGGCAAGAGACCACGTGGGCGGTGGGTCGGGCAGGCGATGTCGCTCGAGGACATGTGGGACTCGCGGGCCACCGACCTCGGTGAGGTCATGGCGCGGATCGACAGGCAGCAACCGACGGCGTCGACGTACCTGAGCGTGCGGGACCGGCAGGTGATCGGGCCGGACCGTCGTGAGGTCGAGATGCATTGCACCGGCGTCGTTCAGGCGCTGGAGGACGGTGTCGACAGGTTCCTGGCCATCCAGCTCGCCGATGCCACGGATCTCGGCGTGGCCACGATCGAGGCCGGGGCACCCTGCCGGCTCGGGCGCGTGCGCAGCGAGGACGCCACCGGGTTCCTCGTCGCGGAGATCCTGTTCGACCGGATGCTCCGAGCGGGAGAGACCGCGCTCGTCGACTACCGGGTCCGGATGAAACCCGGTGCGGACAGCGAGGTCTGCGACCGGCGGTTCCTGCGGCCGGTGGGCGACTACGTGCTGCAGATCGACTTCCACCCGGACGCCGTGCCCGCGCGGTGCTACGCGTTCAACCGGCCGTCGTTGCAGGAACCCGAAACCGCGCTCAACGACCTGTGGATCGGGACGACCGCGTCCACACACATCCACGTGCGGAACTCGAAGCCCGGCATCTACGGAGTGAGGTGGGAGTGGGAATAGGACCCACTCCCACCTCACGCGCCCCTTTCACGCTGATGCCTCGGCCGAGCCGCAATCGGCCTGAACATCAAGGGCGCCAGGATGGCCGTCGCCGGTGCAGGGAGGACGGCGACGGCAGGCTTCCTAGATCTTCAGCAGCAGGTTCGGTGAACCCGTCTTGATGTCGGTCAGCTTGTCCGGCGTGGCGGCGCCGATCAGGGCTTCGCGCACCTGGGCGGGCGTCGCGTCCGGGTTCGCGCTCAGGAAGAGCGCCGCCGCGCCCGCGACGTGCGGAGCCGCCATCGAGGTGCCGCCTGTCGAACGGGTGCCGGTGTCGCTGCGGTGCGAGGCCGAGACGATTTCGCTGCCCGGCGCCCAGATGTCCAGGCACTGGCCGAAGTTCGACGAACCGTTCGGCCAGATCGACAGCTTGTCGTTGCGGTCGGACGCGCCGACCGTGATCGCTTCGGGCGTGCGGGCCGGGGTGAAGTCGCACGCGTCCTGGCCGCTGTTGCCACCCGCCAGCACGTAGGTGAAGCCCGCGTCGATCGAACGCCTGATCGCGTTCTCCAGCGCGCTGTTCGTGCCGCTGCCGCCCAGGCTCATGTTGACCACGGCGGGCTTCTTGCCGTTCTGCGTCACCCAGTCGATGCCGCGGATGATGCCGTCCCACGCACCGCCGCCGTTGCAATCGAGCACACGGACGCCGACGACCTTCGCCTTCTTCGCGACGCCGTACGTCTTGCCCGCGACCGTGCCGGCGACGTGCGTGCCGTGACCCTCGCAGTCCTGCGCGACGGCGTCGTTGTCGATGAAGTCGTAACCGTCGGCGGCACGATTCTCGAATTCGGAATGCGTTTTCCGGATTCCGGTGTCGAGAACGTACGCTGTCACGTTCGACGCGGTGTTCGGGTAGGTGAACCTGTTGTCGAGCGGCAGGTTCGCCTGGTCGATCCGGTCGAGGCTCCAGGCCGGGTCGGACTGGGTCTCCTGGATCGTGGCGAAGGTGTTGCGCTCGACGAACTCGACGTCGGGATCGGCCGCGAGCCGCCGCGCCTGTCGTTCGGACATCCCGGTGACGGAGAACCCGTGCAGTGCGGTGCTGTAGGTGTGCTTGACGAAGCCCTGGTAGCGGGACGCCAACGCGCTGGCAGGGGTGCGCGCGCCGTCCTTGAGCACCACGATGTAACTGCCCTCGACCGCCTGTGCGCCCGCACCGGGTAGCACCGCCTCCTCGGCGATCGCGGTGGGCGTCCACATCGCCGTGGAAGCGATGCCGAATGCCGCCGCAATGGCGACATGACGCCGGAGTCGTGCCATGTGTTCCTCCTGGCAGGGAACGAACTGGGGAACACCAAGAAACTAACGCGAGCCGTGCGCTCGATAACAGGTTCGAAACTTCAGTTCTCAATACTGTCAAAACTGTGGCGCCGCAAGACATTGCAACACCTGGACTCGGCCGTACTGGATTTTCGCGTAGACGGACGCAGTGACGCGCCAGCTGCGGTGGACGCACAGTGCGCGCACCGCCCAGTAGCCGTACCACGGAATCTCGTCGTCGACCCATTCCTCCAGCTCGTCGCGGCTGGGCAGGTAGCTGCCGGCCGACGCCAATGCGAGCAGCCGGGCTTCGTCGACACCGGTGAAGCTCTCCGGCAGGTCGTCCGCCAGGTCCAGCAGCAGCCGGTCGCAGTCGTCGCCGATCCGCCGGACGTCCGGCAGGTGCGGAGTGAGGCCGTGGAAGTAGGCCGCCGTCAGCCTGCCGATGCCCCGGAACAGACCGAGATCGTCGTCCAGATCCACCAGTGACTCCACGATGCTCACCAGCCGTGCGTCGAGTTCGCCGAAGTCGTCGCGCCAACGTTCGAGCCGGGCGGTCTCCTCGTCGTCGGAGTACTGCGCCGGCTGCCTGGCCGGTGGAGTGCGCGGCTCGCGTGGTTGACGCGGTCGCCTGGTCTCATGGTGATGCATCGCGTAGATCGCCATAACAGCCACGATCGCGATCGCCGCCAGGCAGATCACCAGCACCACCAGCACGGTCGCGACAGCACTGACCGCCGCCACGACGAAGTTCTCGAACGGCTCGAACCGCACGAGCAGCCAGATGAACGCGGCGATCGAGCCGAGCGCAAGCGTGAGCCGGACGAGGCAGCCGCCGACCCGTGTCGCGAGAACGGCCAGCACGATGGCGAGCCCGACCCCGAAGAGCGGATCGCGCAACACCTTCAGCACGGTGTCCATGCCCGTGCCTCGTGCCGGGGCGGCGGCCTGTTAGCCGATGCGGCCGATGTTGAGCCCTTCGGCCGTGCTGGAGCAGCTCCACGTGGCACTACGCCGCCGCGCGAGGCAGGGTGGAGTCATGGAATACACCCACCTCGGCCGCAGCGGCCTGTCCGTCTCCCGGCTGTGCCTCGGCACGATGAACTTCGGTCCCGAGACGACCGAGGCCGACAGCCACGCGATCATGGACCGCGCGCACGAACACGGCCTGAACTTCTTCGACACGGCCAACGTCTACGGCTGGAAGCAGGGCGAGGGCGTCACCGAGCAGATCATCGGCCGGTGGTTCGCCCAGGGCGGCAACCGTCGCGAAAGGACGGTCGTCGCCACCAAGCTCTACGGCAGCATGGGTGACTGGCCCAACGACAACAAGCTGTCGGCGCTGAACATCCGCCGCGCCGCCGACGCCTCGTTGAAGCGCCTGCAGACCGACTACATCGACCTCTACCAGATGCACCACGTCGACCGCGAAACGCCGTGGGACGAGATCTGGGAAGCCTTCTCCGTGCTGCGCCAGCAGGGCAAGGTCATCTACTTCGGCTCGTCGAACTTCGCCGGCTGGCACATCGCCCAGGCCCAGGAAGCCGCTCGTACCCGCGGCTTCCTGGGCCTGGTCTCCGAGCAGTCCATCTACAACCTGATGACGCGCTGGGTGGAGCTGGAGGTGCTCCCCGCTGCCAAGCACTACGGCCTCGGCGTCATCCCGTGGTCACCGCTGCACGGCGGTCTGCTGGGCGGTGTGTTGCGGAAGCAGCGCGAGGGCACCGCGTCGCGTGGTGCGTCCGGCCGGTCCGCGGACGCGTTGGAGAAGTACCGCGACACGATCGACGCCTACGAGAAGCTGTGTGCGGAGCTGGGGGAGGACCCGGCCAACGTGGGTCTCGCGTGGCTGCTGCACCAGGACGGTGTCACGGCGCCGATCATCGGCCCGCGCACCGTTGAGCAGCTCGACAACTCGCTGCGGGCGGCGGAGCTGAAGCTGGACGCCGAGGTGCTGGGGAAGCTGGACGAGCTGTTCCCGGCGCCCGCGCCGAACGGGTCGAAGCCGGCCCCGGAGGCCTACGCCTGGTAGTGGTTTCCGGCGTCTGCAAGTACTACCAACTGCCAGTCGGTAGTACTTGCAGACGCCCTCAGGTCAGACCTTGATGCGCGTCCAGCTCTGCGGTCCGCCGCCCCAGCAGCGCCACTGCCAGATCTTTCCGCCGTTCCAGTTCTCGTTGGGGTTGGCGTCGAGGCACCTCAGGCTGTGCTCGTTCTGGAGCGTGTTGGCCAGTCCCGGCGCCTGCGCCCACTTCTGGAACGCGGTTCCGTTGCACTTCCAGACCCAGACCTTGCCGCCGTCCCAGTTCTCGTTCGGGTTGGCGTCGAGGCACATCGTGGTGTCCAACAGCGGCCTGATGGTGCGGTCGTCGAAGAACAGCCACTTCTGCTCGTCGGAGCCGTCGCGGTCGTACTGCCGGATCAGGCCGCCGTTCGTGCTGACCTGGCTGCGCAACACCTCCAGGACCCTGCCCGGCGGGGTTCCGACCTGCAGCACGTACGGGCCGGCCACAGCCCGTGCACCTACCGGTGCCGGCGCGGCGGACGCCACCGCCGGCAGCGCCACCATCGCGAGCGTCGCGGCGGCGATCATCATCTTCTTGAACAAGACTCCCCCTCAGGAGTTGCGGTGATCGAACAACGTGATCATCGCGGTGCCGTGAGGGGAGCGCCTGAGCATCGGGATGCTCAAAAACGTTGGCAAACAGCCAAAAGGTCCGAAAGGTGAGCCCTGCTCAGTCCTCGAAGTCGTCCTCGTCGTCGCGCGCCAGGTAGGTGGCGAAGCGCTCGATGGCCGTCTCGAAGTCAGGGTTGGCGTCGACGAACGCGCGGAGCTTGTCGGCGAGCCACGCGAGGGTGACCTCCTCGTCGCCGCGCCGCTTCTCGAGCTCCTCGATGCCGCGATCGGTGAAGTACATGGCAGAACTCCTGTGAGGCTGAAGAAAACGAGCCGCCGAGCCCACTGGGCCCGGCGGCTCGTTCGATCAAACGGTGGTGATCACTCGAACGCGCGGGTGATGATCTCGCGCTGCTCGACCTCGTGCACCTTGCTCGAACCGGCCGACGGGGCGGCCATCGGGCGGCGCGACACGCCGCCCTGCACGGGTACTTCACCGCTCGGAGTCTCACCGACGCCGTTGCACTGCCGCGGTGGATCGACGACGGCATCCGGGTCAACGGCAGCACCTGGCC
>NZ_VSRL01000029.1 GCF_012184385.1 Lentzea indica | reverse complement strand
TGCCGGTGCGAGGAGATCGTCAGCGACCCGGCCGAGCTGGTGCGCGCTGCGCTCACCAGCGGTGGTCGAGCGAGCAGGTGCGGAACCGGCTGGACGGCGTGGGCCTGGCGCCGCAACGACGTGGCCGCGAGACGACCGCGGAGGCGTGGCTCGCCGCGCTCACCGGAGAGCCCGTGTTCGACGCGGACCCGGTCGAGCTCTATGAACTGCGCGAGCAACTGGACCGGTGGCGGGACAGCGCGGGCAACGAGAGCCCGGTGCGCACGTGCTTCCGGCTGCGCTCACCCGAGCAGCGCGACGGGGACGAGTGGGCCGTCGAGTTCCTGCTGCAGGCCGTCGACGAGCCGAGCGTCCTGGTGCCCGCGCACCAGGTGTGGTTCGCGGACGACAGCGTGCTGCGGCGCTGGATCCCGGCGCCGCAGGAGCACCTTCTGACCGACCTCGGGCGAGCGAGCAGGCTGCACCCCGACCTCGACGAGGCGTTGCGCGATGCGCACCCGGCCGAGATGGAGGTCGACGCGGAGGGCGCGTACCGGTTCCTCACGGCGGCACCCGTGCTGGCGCAGGCCGGGTTCGGCGTGCTGCTGCCGTCGTGGTGGCAACAGACGACGAGGCTGGGCCTGAAGCTCACCACGAAGAGCCGCGGTACAGCGGGAACCGTCGCCAAGGAGAGCGAGATCGGCCTGAAGTCCATTGTGGACTACAAGTGGGAGCTGGCCCTCGGCGAGGACGCGCTCACCGACGCCGAGCTCGCCGAGCTGGCCAGGGCGAAGGTGCCGCTGGTGAAGGTGCGCGGCCAATGGGTGCAGGTTGACCAGAAGCGCCTCGCCGCGGGTCTCGCGTTCCTCAAACGCGGCGGCGGCGGCCAGATGACCGCGGTCGAGGTATTGCTCCACAGTGGACTCACCGAGGAGGACGAGAGCCTGCCACTTCCGCTGACCTCCGTCGAGGCGGACGGCTGGCTCGGCGACCTGTTGTCCGGCAAGGCCGACGAGCAACTCGAACCCGTTGAGCCGCCGGCGAACTTCGGCGCCCAGCTGCGCCCGTACCAGCAGCGCGGCCTGGCGTGGCTCGTGTTCCTGGACAAGATCGGCCTCGGCGCGTGCCTGGCCGACGACATGGGCCTCGGCAAGACCGTTCAGCTGCTGGCACTCGAAGCGCTGAACCGCGCTCACGGCAAGCGGCCTCCGACGTTGCTGATCTGCCCGATGTCGGTGGTCGGCAACTGGCAGCGCGAGGCGGCCCGGTTCACCCCGGAGCTCTCGGTGCACGTGCACCACGGCGCGGACCGCCTGGACGGCGACGCCTTGCGCGAGGCCGTCGAGAGCCACGACCTCGTGCTCACCACCTACGCGCTGGCCGCCCGCGACGCCGACGCTATGAGCGACCTCAGCTGGGACCGCGTGGTCCTCGACGAGGCGCAGAACATCAAGAACAGCGCGACCCGCCAGTCCCAGGCCGTGCGCCGCCTCAAGGCACGCCACCGCGTCGCGCTGACCGGTACCCCTGTCGAGAACCGCCTGGCCGAGCTGTGGTCGATCATGGACTTCGCCAACCCCGGCGTGCTGGGCACGATCAACACGTTCCGCGCCCGCTTCGCCGTCCCCGTGGAGCGCCACAACGACCAGGACGCCGCCGCCCGTCTGCGCAAGATCACGAACCCGTTCGTGCTACGCCGTGTGAAGACCGACCCGCGCATCATCAGCGACCTGCCGGACAAGGTCGAGATGCGCCAGCTGTGCAACCTCACCACCGAGCAGGCCTCGCTCTACCAGGCCGTCGTGAACGACATGCTGGAGAAGATCGACGAGTCGGAAGGCATCGCGCGCAAGGGCCTGGTGCTCGCGACCATGTCCAAGCTCAAGCAGGTCTGCAACCACCCGGCGCACTTCCTCAGCGACGGTTCCCGGGTCGCCGGCCGCTCCGGCAAGCTCGCGCGCCTCGAGGAAGTCCTCGAAGAAGTGCTCGCCGAGGGCGACAAAGCGTTGTGCTTCACGCAGTTCACCGAGTTCGGCAGCATGCTCGTGCCCTACCTGGCCGCCCGCTTCGACACCGAGGTCATGTTCCTGCACGGCGGCACGAACAAGGCCGCCCGCGACCGCATGGTCGAGCGCTTCCAGGACCGCAACGGCCCGTCGCTCTTCCTGTTGTCGCTCAAGGCAGGCGGCACCGGCCTCAACCTCACCGCCGCCAACCACGTGATCCACCTCGACCGCTGGTGGAACCCCGCGGTCGAGGACCAGGCGACCGACCGCGCGTTCCGCATCGGCCAGCGCCGCAACGTGCAGGTGCGCAAGTTCGTCTGCATCGGCACGCTCGAGGAACGCATCGACACCATGATCGAGGAAAAGCGCGCGCTGGCGCAGCTCGTGGTGGGCGCGGGCGAGAACTGGCTCACCGAGCTGTCCACCGCCCAGCTGCGCGACCTGGTGGCCCTGTCGGGGGAGGCCATCGGTGAGTGAGCACTGGTCCGGCGAACGTCCCCGCTACGGCAAGACCATCAAGGTGGACAACGGCCTCAAGGCCAAGAGCAAGCGAGGCGACATCGGCGCCACCTGGTGGTCGCGCCGCTTCATCGAGGTGCTCGAGTCGTTCGGCATGGGCGGCCGCCTGACTCGCGGCCGCACGTACGCCCGCCAAGGGCAGGTCCTTTCGTTGTCGTTGTCGACGAGCATGGTCATCGCTCTGGTGCAGGGCTCGCGCCCCACGCCGTACAAGACGCGCATCGCCATCAAGTCCTTCACCAACCCGGAATGGCAGCGCATCGAACACGCCCTGGCAGGGAAGGCCCTGTACGCGGCCAAGCTGCTGGCCGGCGAGATGCCCAGCGACATCGAGACCCTGTTCGCCGGTCTGGGCCTGCAGCTCTTCCCCGCCACCCAGCGCGAGCTGACGATGGACTGCACGTGCCCGGACTGGGAAGTCCCCTGCAAACACCTCGCCGCCACCTGTTACCTGCTCGCCGAGTCGTTCGACAACGACCCGTTCGAGATCCTCGCCTGGCGCGGCCGCAGCCGTGAGGACCTGCTCGAACGCCTCCGCATGCTGCGCGGCACCACCCGTACCGTGGTGGCAAGGGAAGAGGCGCCGCCGCTGACGAAGTGCCTGGACACGTTCTGGCAGAAGCAGACCGCGACCAGCCTCAACCTCGGCGACCCCACGGCGGAGGTGCGCCCGGACGCGGTGCTCGACCAGCTCGACGCCGTGCCCATCACCGTGCGCGGCGAGAACCTCGTCGAGCTGCTGCGCCCTGCCTACCTGTCGCTGAAGCCTGCCGACTAGAACAGCTCGCTGATCGGCTTCCAGGTGAACGGGTCGGCCCAGCCTTCGTCGTTGTCCAGCCACGCGGTGAACGCCGCATGGACCTTGTCCGCTGACACCGTGACCGTCTGGAAGTGTTCGAGGGGTGAGCCGGCACGGTGCTCCAGCTGGTAGAGGCCGTCCGGGCGTTGCCACACCTGGATGTACGTGTTGTCGTCGTTGGTTTCGGACAGCACCACAACACTCTCGCGGGCCAAGGTGCGGACGGCTGCCTCGATCCGGCTGTCGTCCGGGTTCTGGAGGCGGGGGATCCGGGTTCCCTCCAGGACGGCATGGCGGGGTTTGGTCATGCCCCATGGTGACACCGGACTTCGCCGGCTTCGTCGGGCAGGTGATCACAGCGTCGTCGGCACGGGGACCCGTTGGCAGTGCTGCGATCCGGGCGGCATGGGTGCGAAGGGCCGTGGACCCGTTGGTTGCGGTGCGGTCCGGACGCGCGTTGAGCGGCGGAGGGCACAGCGGGCTCGGGTCCGCGGCCTGGTGGACGGGTGACGGGTGGCAGGTGCCGCCCGTGCCCGGTTCGGGGTCAGCGGGGGAGTTTGGGCCTGGAGCGGTTGGCGAGGACGGTCACGCCGGCGCCGGCGAGACCCACCTGAAGGGCCAGCTCGATCCAGTCGATGCCCGGCGTGTTGGCCACGCCCAGGACGGTGGCCGCCGCGGTGCCCAGCAGGGCGGCGACGATGCCGACGAGGATGGTCGCCAGCAGTGAGACGTGCTGCCTGCCCGGGACCACCAGACGGCCCAGACCGCCGATGATGGCTCCGAAGAGCAGCGCGGTGAACAAGCCGCCGATTTCCACTGTTACCCCCTGAGACTCTGGTGCTTGCTACTCCAGGGTCCGCCGGGAGGGAGGCCGGCGAATCAGGTTTTGCCCTGAGTGGTCCCTGACTTTCCCCCGAGCAGCACGGCAGCCGCCGGCGAGAGTTCGCGGCCAGGAACGTCCGGATCGCAGCCCACCCTGGGCAGGCGGGCTCGGATGGCGGTGGGGGAACGCTCCATGTCGTCGGCGATGGTCCGGATCAGGGTGGGTGCCGGGTCGGCGGTCGGGGTGAGCCAGGCGGTGCGCAGTTCGGTGTCGAGCGATTCGGTCCAGGGCTGGTTGGCGTTGCGGTGGCGGGACGGGCGCAGGCGCAGTCGCGTGTGGGCGCCCAGGACGCGCGACAGGAGTTTGCCGATCGTGGCGCCGCCCTCGACAGGAAGCCGAAGGCGGCCGTCCGCGATCACCTCTCCCGAGTCGAGCGACCCCAGCAGGTCCAGCACCAGGGACTCGTCCGAGTCCGTCGTCGCGCTCAGCCGGTAGTTGACCTCGCCGAGCTTGATCTCGTTGTGGAAGGTGGATGTCATGGGGTCGACGTTAGGGAGGGGGTCTGACTCTTTTTCCGGGTTGGGGCCTTCAGATGCGGTTGTGAAGGAGGAGTTCACTCGAAGGGGTGGGGTCTGCGGGCGAGAGGTTCGTCGCGAGCGTCGCGAAAACCACCGCTCGGCCGTCCGCGCTGATCGAAGGCGCCACTGAGAAGTTGTTGCCCTGCCTGCCGAATCGCTCGCTCAGGCGTGTCAAAGAACCGGAGACCATGTCCTTCACGAACACGTCGTCCACGTTGTTGGTGTCGCGCCGCACCAGGTTCGACGCCAGCGACGAGAACACGACGAAGCGGCCGTTCGCGCTCACCGACGGCTGGTACGGCTGAGCGTCCGACACCGTCCCATCAGGACGCGTGTTCACGCGCGTGATCGCCTTGGTGCGCAAGTCCTTCATGAAGATGTCCGGCGTGTCCTCGGTGTCACCGGGCACCAACGTGTCGCCCCACGCCACAAACAACACGCGTGAACCATCGGGCGTGATAGCGGGCATCAGCGTGTAGGACGAAGTCTGCTCACCAGAAGCCGACACGTTGACCCGTTCCACCACACCGGAAACGACGTCCTTCACGAACATGTCCACGCTGCCGTTCGTGTCACCCGGCACCAAGTTCGTTGCGGCGGAAGGGAAAACGACGAGCCGTCCGTCAGCACTCATCGCGAGGCCGTGGTGCACCAGCTTGTCGCCTTCCGCACCGGACGCCGACGTGCTGATCCGTGTCACCTTCCCCGTCGACCGATCCGTCAGGAAGACGTCCGTCACACCGTTGGTGTCGCCCTCCACCAACGTCGACGCCTCGGACCGAAACGCCACATAACGCCCGTCAGCGCTGATGGCCGGGCTGCCGAACGCCGGGCCGTTGCCACCGCTCACGCGCTCAACGCGTCCGGTGCGCATGTCCGCCACGAACACGTCGTCAACGCCGTTGGTGTCACCGGCGACCAGGTTCGAGGCCGACGACACGAACGCCACGAACCGCCCGTCCGCGCTCAACGCCGGCGGGTCGAACGAAGGCCCGTCACCACCACGCGACGCGGAACGCACGACACCGGTGCGCAGATCCTTCACGAACACGTCGGAGACGTCGTTGCGGTCTCCGTGCACGAGGTTCGACGCGAGAGAGGGAAACGCGACATGACGCCCGTCAGCGCTGATCACCGGAGTCGTGGAGTCGCCGTTGCCCCGCGTCAGCGGTCTGAGCAGCGAGAACGACGCCGAAGCCGAGGACGACAGGCCCACCACGAGCACAGCGGCAACGGCGAGAGACTTCCCGAACATGGACGTGCACCACCCTAGGTCGCGGGGCGGCGGCGTCAGCCTAACCCGAAGTCACGCTGTTCCGGCCGGTACCGATGTCGGCGACGTCCGCGGCCCGGCGGCCCGCACCCCATCCGGCCGCCGACCGCACCGTCACGCGCGAGGTGCGCGTCTGCGTGAACATCTCCTCGAACAACGTGTCCACCGCCTGCTTGCGATCCGCCAGCACCGGCAGCAACCGCTCATCGGAGACGTCCGGCGCGTCGGTCAGCCGCTCACCGATCCGCGACGCGAAGGCCACGAGGAACGACTTCCGGAACGGCCGCGAGCGCGCCTCACTGCCCTTCTCCGCCCGCCCGCCCGCCGCGACCATCGCCCGCGTCGCCTGCACCAGCAACGACGTCGACAACAGCTCCACGCTCTCCAGGTCCACCTCGTCGCCCACCAGTGCGACGAACCCGAACCCGTCATAGGCGACCGCACGCGACCGGAACGCGGACGCCACCACGTGCACGAGCTGCGACTTCTCCTTGAAGTAGCTCTTGTCCAGCCACATCCGCCGTGACATCGCCAACGCAGGCAGGTCCGCGTCGAGCATCGCCCGCTCGAGCGCGTGCCGGTTCATCAGCTCCTGAGCCTTGGCCGACAACGCCTCCGCCTCTTCGGGGAACGACGTCGACTCGGCCTTCGCGAGCAGTCCGCGCACCCGGTTGAGCACCTTCGGGTCCGCACCCGCGCGCACGGCCGACATCAACGCGTCACCCGGCAACGGCAGGATGCGAGGCAACGCAGGCAACCGCCCGAGGAACGCCAACAACGCGGAGGCCGTACGAGACGCGTAGGACAACGTCTCGATGTGGCGTGACGCCCACGCCTCCAGCAACGGCCCTTCCCACCACACGGAGGCGCCGATCTCGTCGAGCTGACGCTGCCAACGCGGGTGCACGGTCGCCTCGACATGAGGCGAACAGGACAAAGCGATCACATCCACCACGAGAGAGGTGGCCGACTCGTCGAGCGAACGCGACACGATCTCGCGAAGGTCGTACGGCAGCCAGCCGCGCTGCCAGAGTCCGTCGACCGCTTTCACCAGTTCCACGCTGGGCAGTATGAGACGTCCGCCATGTGCCAAGGTCGGGGACCACCTGGTAGACACAGGTTGTGATCGAGCTCCAGTTCCGAGGCCGGACCGTCGTCCGTGACCGCGCACTGGTGATGGCGATCATCAACCGCACTCCGGACTCGTTCTACGACAAGGGCGCCACCTACGCCGAGGACGTCGCGATGGAGGCCGTGCACCGCGTTGTCGACGAGGGCGCGGACATCGTCGACATCGGCGGTGTGAAGGCGGGCCCCGGCGACCTCGTCGACTCCGGCGAAGAAGTGCGCCGCGTTGTGCCGTTCATCGCACGTGTGCGCGACGCATACCCGGACCTCATCATCAGCAGCGACACGTGGCGCGCGGACGTCGGCAGGCTCGCCTGCGAGGCCGGTGCCGACCTGCTCAACGACACGTGGGCGGGTGCGGACCCGCAACTGGCCGAGGTCGCCGCGGAGTACGGAGCCGGCTACGTCTGTTCGCACACGGGCGGTGTGAAGCCCCGCACGCGTCCGCATAGGGTGAGCTACCCGGACCTCGTGTCGGACGTCATCGCGGAGACGACCGCGCACGCGGAGAAGGTGGTCGCGCTCGGTGTGCCGCGCAAAAGCGTGCTGATCGACCCCACACACGACTTCGGCAAGAACACATGGCACAGCCTTGCGCTGGTGCGACACACGGACGAGCTGGTGGCGACCGGGTGGCCGGTGCTGATGGCGTTGTCCAACAAGGACTTCGTCGGGGAGACCCTCGGCGTGGAACTGCACGAGCGCGTCGAGGGCACCCTCGTCGCGACCGCGATCGCGGCGTTGGCGGGCGCCGCGGTCTTCCGCGCGCACGAAGTGGCGCGCACCAGACGAGTACTCGAGTCCGTCGCTCGACTGTGAGCTGGAGGTATGAGGTGGACGACGTCTTCGCCCGGTTCTCGGAGAACCGGTGGGACGACTTCCTCGACGAACTCGACAAGATCCGCGTGAGCGTGGTGGATCCCGCGGAACGGCAGCAGGTGAAGGCGACCGCCCGCCGTGACGCGCGGGAGGCGGGCACTCAGCCGTTGCTCGTGCGGATGGCCATCGCGGACCACTACCTGAACCTGCTCGCCATCGGCGTGTGGGCGGGCGACGAGAGCTGGCGCACGGAGCTGCGCGACCTGGTCGTCACGCTCGTGCCCGAGGACGACGAGTCACGCGATGACGCCCTGTTGAGCTCTGTCATCGCCGTGGTGCTCGCGCAGCTGCTGCAGGACGCACGTCTGCGCGGCGGTTCCGAGGCCGACGTCATCGCGCGGTCGGCGTGGGAGAAGGCGCAGGAGTGGGCCGCCTACGCGGAGGACCGTTACGTCGAACGGCTCCTGCACGCCTCCACGGAGGCCGGTGCGCGCGTTGTGACGGCCTCAGAGGTCCAGGAGGTCGTCGAACTGGCCACGGCCGCTGCTGACGACCAGCACGCGGAGACGCTCGCCGCGCTGGAGGTGGAGGGCCTGTCGGCGGAGGTCATCAACGGCGTGTGGGTGGTGGACGGCGACTTCCGGAACCCCGTGCGGGCGGCCGCTCGCGCGATCACCCTGACGGGCTACGGATGTGTCCTCGCGCGGAACGTGCGGAGTTCCGCCGTGATGTTGTGGCACGAGAACACGCTTGCCATGGCGGACTCGAAGGTGCCGCGCTGGCGCGTCTACCCGATCCTCGCGCCAGTTACCCCGCAATCGAAGTTTTCAGGCGGTGAAGGCCTGCCGTTCACTCGTGAGACACACCCGCTGGCACCCGCTCCAGAAGTCGTCCGCCGGTTGGCGGACGCCGTTGGTGTCAACCTGTCTCATCTGCTGGCGGCATTGCGGTGAAAGGGTGATCTTTGGCTTTCCGCAACCTTCACTCGTTATCTTGGTGGCATGCCCAGATTTGCCGAGTTCGATGTGGAAGGCCTGCGTAAATCCAGCGCCGTCGCGGACTTTCCCTGGTCAGAGACGTGGGTCACGTTGATCCGCGTCGATGCCAAGGGAGTTGTCCGGCAAGCCAAGTCGTTGACTGAGAAAGTTTCTTTGTTGACTGTCGCGTCAGACAAGGATCTCGTCATCGCCTCCTGTCCGGAGATTTACGCCGTCGACGACCTGTCGGCAGCCCGAGCCGCCGTCAGGGCTTCGGCCGCACGCGAAATGACGCCAAGCCTCGGATGAATGTCTCCCGCCACTCGGGCTCAGCGGCGAGCGCGAGTTCCGGGAAACGCCGAAGGAGCGTTCCGAACGCGATCTCGCCCTCAATGCGAGCCAGCCGCGCTCCCACGCAGTAGTGGATCCCGTGCCCGAACACGACGTGCGGGTCTCGACCCAGCTGCAACACGTCAGGGTCCGGAAACCGGGAAGGATCCCGGTTGGCTGCCCCGAGTGAGACGGTGACCTGGGAAGATCGCGGAATCGTGACCCCTCCGATCTCCACGTCGGAGATCGCGACGCGAGTCAGCCCCGTGGCGAACGGCCCGTCGTAGCGCAGGAGCTCCTCGACGGCGTCCGGAATCAGGATCGGGTCGTCGATCAACTTCCGCTTCATGGCGGGATCGCGCAGCAGCGCGAGCAGACCGTTGCCGATGAGCTGCACTGTCGTCTCGTGTCCTGCTGTGATGAGCAGCACAAGGGTTTGCACGAGGTTCGGTTCGTCGCGGAGCTCGGTGATGGCGTCGTCACCGGGCTCCTTGGTGTCCACGAGGCGCTGCGCGTACAGGGCGAACCGGCCGAAGGCCTCGGCCATGGTCTCCGGGGCGAGCAGCTCGGCGGTGAGGGTGCGGACCTCGTCCCTGTCCCTTTCGGGCACACCGAGCAGTTCACAGATGACCGTGATCGGCAGCGGATGGGCGAACGTGGTGATCACGTCCACCTCGTCCTCGGTCTCCCACGCGTCGAGCAGGTCGTTGGCAATGCGCTCGATGCGCGGCCGCAGCGCCTCCATGCGCCGTGTGGAGAACGCTTTGGCGATCGGCTTGCGCAGGCGTGTGTGCTCAGGCGGGTCGGTGTGGTTCAGCATGCCGCCGGGGATGACGGCGCTGCTGAGTCCGGGGTGACTGAGGGCCTGCACGACGTCGTCGTAGCGGCTGATCATCCACGACCTCTGGCCGTCCGGGGTCTCGATCAGCGCGGGGCCCTGCTCGCGCCACTTGTCGAAGTACGGTGTCGGGTCCGCGAAGAAGCTCATGCCCTCATGGTGGTGTTTGCGCTGTTCAGGGGGATGAGTAGGCGATCACCCACCTTCGCGGCGCGGATCACCTAGCCTGGCTGCGTGGGGTGGCCGTTCGTGGGGAGGGACGCCGAGCTCGCCGCGGTCCGGCGGGCGTTGCGCGGTGCCGGACTGATCGTGGCCGGGTCTGCCGGCGTGGGCAAGACACGGCTGTTGGACGAGGTGGCGTGCGACGTCCGTTTGCGTGCCACGGCGGCTATGTCGGAGATTCCGCTCGGCGTGATGGCTCCCTTCTTGCCGTCGGTGGACTCCTCACCGTTGGCGATGTTGACCGCCGCACGTGCGGCGTTGCGCGACAAGGTGCTCGTGGTCGACGACATCCATCTGCTCGATGACGCCTCCGCAGGCCTGTTGCACCTCCTTGTGCAGCACCGCGAGGCCGTGGTGGTGGCGACACTGCGATCAGGTGAACGTGCACCGGATCCCGTTGTGGCGTTGTGGAAAGACGAACTGCTGCCGCGCATCGAACTGGATCCGCTCGGTCCGTCCGAGGTGACCGAGGTTGTCGAGACCGTGCTGGGCGGTCCGGTCGACAGCGCTTCGGCGGCACGGCTGTGGACGGCGTCCGCGGGCAACATGTTGTTGCTGCGAGAGATGCACTTCGCGGCGCGATGGGTGGAGCACGGCGGCGTCTGGTCGTTGGACGGCCCGGTGCCGCTGTCGCCGCGGCTGGTCGAGCTGATCGAGGCGCACCTCGCCGCCGTGCCGGACGACCAGCGCCGGGTGCTGGAGCTGCTCGCGTTCGGCGAGCCGCTCGGGTTCGATCTCGTCGACGCGTTGGAACCGTTGGACGGTCTTGTCACCATCTCCGATGAAGGCCTGAGGCTGGCGCATCCGCTCTACGGCGAGGTCTTGCGCGCGCAGTGCCCACCTCTGCGCAAGCGCAACCATCAGCGCTATCTCGCGTCAGTCCTCGACGACCCGCTGAGGGTGGCAGTCCTGCGGCTCGACAGCGGTACGGCGGATGACCCCGAACTGCTGCTCAAGGCGGCGCATCTGGCGAGTGTGAAACGTGGTGTCGTACTGGCGGAACGACTCGCACGGGCCGCATGGGCGGTCGGTGGTGGTGTGGAGGCCGGACGGCTGTTGGCGCAGGTCCTGGTGTTCACCGACCGTGCGGAGGAGGCCGAAGAGATCTTCGCGATGATCGCCACCACCGATGACTCGGTCGAGCTGCGCTCCGTCCGCGCCATGAACCTCGGCTGGGGCCTCGGACGCAGCGAAGAGGCCGCGGCCATGATCGAGATCGACACCGCGCGGGCCGTCCTGCTGTTCGACGCCGGGAAGTACGACGAGGCACGGTCGTTGCTGACCTACGACGACCCGGCGGAGGCGGCGGTCCTCGCGATGATCGACGTGGTGCAGGGCCGGTACGTCGGACCGTTCCCCGTCGTCCCACCGCATGACGGTGTACCGCTGGGCGCCGAGACGAACCTGACCGCCGAGGCCTTCACCCTCGCGATGCACGGCGACCTGCCCGCCGCCGAACGCCTTGCGGAGCAGGCACATCGAGCGCTGGTCGACTGGGACTCGATGAGGTCCATCTGGGCCGTGTCCAGGGCATCGCTCGCCCGGACGTGCGGCAGGGTCGCCGACGCCCGCCGGTTGCTACGCGAAGCCCGCCCCGCCCGCCCGTACGTGCGGCTGTTCGAACTCGCGCACGTGGAGGCGTTGCTGGGCAACGACGGCCGCGAGCTGCTCGCCGAGGCGGAGAAGCTGGTGCCGCAGGGGCAGAGGCCGTACCGCTGCGGGTTGTGGCAGGCCCGGATCTGGGTGGGAGGCACGTCGCCGTTCGACGCGGTCGCGGATGCCCGTGACCACGACGAGTACGCGGTCGAGGCCATGTTGCTGCACGAGGCGGTCCGGCTCGGGCACGCTGCTCAAGCGCTCCCTCGTCTCCGCGAGCTCGCGGAGACGATCACAGGCCTGCTCGTCCCGATCTACCTTGCACATGCGGATGCCTTGGTGCGCAACGACTCCGCAGCGCTCGCCGAGGTCGCCTCCCGCTTCGAGAAAGCCGGACTGATGCTGCACGCGACCGAAGCTGCCGCGGAGGCGGGGAACCGGGCGATGTTCGGCAGGCTTCTCCCGTTGTGCCAAGGAGCCCGCACGCCCGCGATGGCGGTGATGACGGCTCCACCGCTCACTCGGCGCGAGCGGGAGATCGCCGTGCTGGCCGCGCGTGGGCTGACGAACAAGGAGATCGCCTCGTCGCTGGTGATCTCCGTGCGGACAGTGGACAACCATCTGTCCAACGCCTACGCGAAGCTCGGGATCGCGACCCGCGGCGAACTCGCATTAGTTCTTATGGATGACGTCGGCCGTCGCGGATAACGGAAGGCACGGGTCCGTACGACAGCCCCGGCATACGTGTCGCCGAGGAGGTCCGGATGGGCAACGGGTACGCGGTCGTCGATGTCGAGACCACCGGGCTCTCACCCGGTCATCATCACCGAGTCATCGAGGTCGCTGTCGTCCACGTCGACGAGTCCGGCCGCAGGGTCGACGAGTGGTGCACGCTGGTCAACCCGCGACGTGATCTCGGTCCGCAGCACGTTCACGGCATCAGCGCCTCGGACGCTCGTCGCGCGCCCGACTTCGCCGGTATCGCCGCCGAGCTCGCCGAGCGGCTCTCGGGCCGGGTGCTCGTCGCCCACAACCTGTCGTTCGACCTGCGCTTCCTGCGGGCTGAGTTCGCCCGGCTGGGGCACGAACTCACCGCGGCTGGGCTGTGCACGATGGAGCTGGCCGGCCGTTTCCTCGGAGCCAGAACTCGTTCGCTCGCCGCGTGCTGCGAAGTAGCAGGCGTTCCGATGGGGACCGCGCACTCCGCACTGCACGACGCGCGTGCGTCGGCGGGCCTGCTGGTGCAGTGCCTGGAGCACATCGGGCACGTGGAGCCGGTGCGGCTGACAGTGCCGCGAACTGTGAGTGCGTACGCCGTGCAACGCAGTGCTGCTCACGGACCTGAGCAGCACTTCCTGGCGAAGCTCGTGCGGCTGCTGCCTCGCGTGGAAACGCCGCGGGGCGACGAGTACCTCGACGTGCTCGACCGGGCGTTGGTCGATCGCCATCTTTCGGTCGAGGAACAGGAGGAGCTGCTCGACGTGGCTCGCGCGCTCGACCTCGGCCTGCCGGAAGTGATGGAGCTGCATCGCGGCTATCTTGCCGCCCTGGCCGAGGCAGCCTGGGAGGACGGCGTGGTGTCCGGCGACGAGGAGGCCGACCTCCGATTGGTCGCGTCGCTGCTCGGGGTGGACGCGGGCGACGTGTTGCGGCGGTCGGTCCGGCTCTCGCTGGGCGATCTCGTGGTCTTCACCGGTGAGATGCGCGAGCCCCGGGACGTGTGGGAGAGCCGGGCGTCGTCGGCCGGGCTCACCGTGAAGGGCGGAGTCACGAAGCGGACGGCGATGGTGATCGCGGCGGACCCGGACACCATGTCGGGCAAGGCGGACAAGGCTCGCACGTACGGAATCCCGATCGTCTCCGAGGATCTGTTCGCTGGGCTGCTCGGTGAACTGACCGGTGGTGCGCGGTGATCGGCCACTTCGTTTTGCACCACGTCGTCACGGAGCAGGAGAACGTGGTGGCGTTGTGGCATGTGAACGCCGACGGAGTGAACACCGGCGCGTGGATCGTGCCGGCGGAGGAGGCGTTCACCGACAGCACGGCGGCACGCCGCTTGGTCGACCTGTGCGCTGATCGGCTGCTGATCGGCTGGGCGCCGTCGTTCGACCTCGTGCGGAAGTTCGAAGCGGTCGCGGACACTTCGCCGAGGCGCTGGGTGGGGATCACGATTCCGGATGCGTTGGCCGAGATCGGTGAGATCCGAGCCGCTTGCGAGAAGCGGGTCTCGGAGCGACGCGCGGAAAACCCTGCGATCGTGCCGTTGGAGTGGCAGGTCGACCTCCCCGATGCGTTGCCTGCGACGGAAGAGGAGATGCATCGGTACGCGGGCTTCGGGTCTCCCTCGTTCGCACCGGGGGCAGCGGCCGGAGTGTTGCTCGCTTGCCGCCTTGTGCGGTGGACGGTGCGGCGGTGGCAGGAGACCGCGGTTGCGCTGGAACGGCGTGCGTACCTGAAGGAAGAGCTCGGGGCGCCGGATGTGCTTCCGCCGCAATGGCTTCTGGCCATGACGGAGGCGATGGCCGATCACCCGGCGTTGCGCCGGCGACGTGCGGGTGGGTTCGTGTGAACGCGATGAAGCGGGTGGCTGGTCTCATTCAGGAACGCAATCGCATCGACGCCGCGCTGTCGGCGTGCATCGGACGGCCGGCGTTGACCGGGCATCTCGGCGACTGGATCGCCGCGCAAGTCTTCGGTATCGAGTTGGAGGAAAACGCCACGACCAAAGGTGTCGACGGCAGGTTCGCCGACGGCCGGACCGTGAACGTCAGGTGGTACCTGAAGCAGGAAGGGTTGCTCGATCTGCGCGAGAAGGGGCCGGACCTTTACCTGGTGCTGGCAGGGCCCAAGGCGCCCGCGGCCGGCTCACGTGGCACGGTGCGGCCGATGGTCGTCGACGCCGTCCACCTGTTCGACGCGGCGGCCGTTGCGACCGAACTTCGCTCACGTGGCCGCAAGGTCGGCACCGCGTCCAGCGTGCGTGCCGAGTTGTGGGAGGCCGCGGAGATCTATCCGCGGCACAACCCGACGTTCACCGTGACGGACAAGCAGCGGGAACTGCTGGCAATGCTCGGAAGTCACTCATCAGCCTTGAGGCTGTGACCGTCCCACGTGAAGCGAACCGTCGTGACGGCATCGTCGCCATCGGTGCCGGTGGTGAGCTGATGGATCGCGATGCCGGTCAGCTCCCGGTAGTCACACCACTCGTGATCCGACGTGAGCACCAGGTCCAGGTCGAAGTTGACCAGCAACTCCAGCAGCTGACCGCGGTTCGTGGCGTCGACGCCCACGAACACCTCGTCCAGCAGGATCAACCGGGGCGCATGAGGGGTGGCCTGGTAGTGAGCGGCCGCCGCGGCGAACAGCGGGAGGTGCAGCACGATGGCTTTCTCGCCGCCGGACAACGCGCCGTGGACGCGTTTGGTCACCGGGACCCAGCCGTCGCCGCGATCCACCTTCACGACGAACTGGTGCCACGTCGTGTAGTCCAACACCTGGGCGAGTTGTTGTTCCCAGCCCGTTGCAGTGTCGTGGGCGCGTGCTTCTTCTACGCGCTCGCGGAAGAACTGGTGCAGCAACGAGCGTTCCGCGGCGTCCAGGTCCGAGCGCAGCAGAAGGTCGCGTGCTTCTCGGGTGCCGGGCGGTAGTTGGGGGTCTACCTGCCAGTCGAGTTGCACGCGGATGCCGGATGCGGTTTGGACCCGCTCCAGGCGTTGGTTCATGGTGTCGACGAGTTCGGAGGCGCCCCGGATGCGTTGGGCGATGTGCCTTCGGGTGTCACCGGTGAGAGTTTGGTCGAAGAGATCGCGTTCGGCGTCGGTGATGTGTGTGCGCATGCGGTCGCGTTCGGCTTGCAACGTGTGAAGCAGGGCGTGGGCGCCCATGCGCGCGCCGTCCAGGGTTGCGCTCAGAACGGTGACGTCGTCGTCGGGGTCGAGCGACAGGTCGATGCGGCCGGCCAGTCGTTGCTGGGCCTCGTGCACCGCCATGCCCAGCCGGGACTCGGAGTCGCGGATCAGTCGCAGATCCACGACACCCTCCGGCACATCGCCGGCGTCGGCAGGCAGGTGGCCGCTGGTGAGGTGGCGGTAGCGCGCTTCGGCTGCGTCACGAACGATGGTGGCTTCTGCAGCGCGTGCGGTGTCTACCTTGCGCTTCTCCTCCAACGTGCCGAGGGTGCGCGCCAGCGAGGTTTGCTTGTCTTGCAGGGTTTCGCGTTGCTCGGCCAGAGCGAGTGCCTTGGTTCGCAACGAGATCAGCTGCTGGTCGAGGGCGTGGAACTCGGAACCCGCGGAACGCTCGACGGTCTCCAGGGTGATGGCGAGGTCGGCGGCTTCCTGCTGGCGGGCGGCGGCGGCTTCTTCGGCTTCGTCAGCGAGCGAGCCGCTCAAAGACGCTCGGCTCAGGGCCTCGTGGGAGGCCGCTTCCGCCGCGAAGGCGTCGTGGCGGTCGTCCAGCCAGCGGTGGCCCGCGGTGCGCAACGCCGACACCGTCTCAGCATCAGGCACGTCGGTGTTGGTGCCGCGGAGGGTTTCGGCCACGGCGGCCTCGGCCTCCGACACTCGCCGGGTAGCGGCGGCCACGGCGTCTTTCCTTGCCGCGCAACGCAACTGGGCCTTCGTGCGCTGGTCCTCGGCGATCTCGATCGGATCGGTCGACGGTTGCCGGGACAGCTCGCCGGCCAGGGTCGCGCGACGCACGGCGATCTGGGACAGCGCCGCGTCCACACCGGACAGCTCGGTGGCCAGCTGTTCGATCAGGCCGGTGAGCTCGGCGATTCGGCCCGTGCGTGCGCGTTTCCGCGAATCCGCGCCGATGTAGGCGGGGGAGGACTTGGTCCAGCGGCCGTGGGCGTTGGCCAGGCGCCACGTTCCGTCCGCGCCGACGGCGGCGGTGTGGCCGGTGGCCGTCTCGCCGAACGCGATGCCTTCGAGGAAACGGCGGCAGCGATCGTCGTCGGTGACGAGCACTTCCAGCAGCGTGCGGCCGGGTGCGGGCGTGGCGAGCAGTGGTTCGGCGAAGCGGTCCTGGTCGGAGAGGCCGAACGAGTTGCCCGGCGTGAGCCACGCGTCCAGCAGGCCTGACGCTTCCAAAGCCGCCTCGACTGCGGCGCACACGGCCGGTGGCGTGCCGGGACGGAAGTCGACCAAACGCCACAGAGGAGCACCTACGGCGGACGAACGGTATTCGGCGTTGCGCGTGTACGGCGCGGGCGGCGGCACGTCGACCTGATTGGCGAGCTTCTCGCGGATGGCGTTGTACTGCGCGAGTTGTCCGTTCAACGCGCTGTGCGTTTCGTGGAGCCGTGCCTCGATGCGGCTGAATTCCTCACGGGCGAGCGCGGCGGCTTCCGCGACCTCGCCGTGTTCGGAAACGCGCAGCTCGGAGCAGCCGCGCGCCCACGTTTCGAAGTCGGCGCCGAACTTCGCAAACGCTTGCTCGAACGCCTGCTGCGCCAAGACTTCCGCGTCCGTGGCTAGGTCGAGCTCCTCACGGGTTTCCTCCAGCCGCTGGCGTGCGGCATCCCGTGCGTCGATGGCCCTCTCGTGCGTGGCAACGGCACGCATGACCGAGCTGATCTCGGCGGAGCGTGAGTCTACGGCGGCGGTGAGCAGCTGACGGCCCGCACGCACGTCGGTGCCGGCGTCGATCTCCTCGAACACCGACAGCATGCCGGCGAGCTCAGCGGCTTCGCGGGCTTCCGCGGCCGAAAGCCGCACGGCGTCGGCCAGTGCTGCCGCATCGGCCTTGGCCTGCGACGCCTGTTCGTCATCGGCAACGGCGCGTGCACGGAGTTTCGCCGCGTGCGCGGCGGCCTCCGAGGCACGGAGATTTGCGGCGGAAAGCTGCTGCCGCAACAGGTCGAGCTGCTTGCCCTCCTGGTAGGCGGGCAGGTCGGAGATCCCGGCGATCTCGGCGTCGACCGCGCTCGCCTCGCGCCCCAGCGCCGCGAGCTGCTCGAAGGCCTCGTCGGTCAACGAGACTTGCCGCTGGTAACGCCGTTCGCTCATCCGTGCGGCACGCGTCAGGTCTTCAAGCTGCTCAGAAGAAGACTGCAATGCGTGTGCCGCCGCACCAAGCACACGTTGCGCATAGGCGCGTTGCACGTCCGCGAGCCGTTCCGCGGTGGCGATCTCCTCGTCGAGCCGCCGCAGCTCCTCACGCTGGCGGTCGAGCCGTTCGAAGCCCTCGGCGATCTCGGTGAGATCGGACTGGTCCAGCGGCGGAAGTGCCCTGGACAGCAACGAGGACAGCACGCTCGGATCGAGACGCTCGGACAGCTTCGGCGTACGCAGCTGCAGCAGCGCGGTGATCAACGAGTCGTACCGTTGCTCGCTCACGCCGGGGAACAACGTCGTCCGCACCGTGTGGCGATAGTCGGCCGGTGATGCGTGCACAACGCCGTATTCGCCAATCTCGGCAACGAGATCGGTCTTGGTCAACGGCCGTCCGGCCTCGTTCACCAGCGCCAGGTCGCCGACCCGCAACGACGTGGTGAAGTAAGTGGCGGTGACGTTGGACGTGTTCGTGGTGGCCTGCAGCCGCGCACCGCAGGTGAACCACTGCTCGCCGTGCTGAAACTCCAGCCACACGTAACCGACGCGCGTGCTGCCCTGGTTGCCCTCGCCCATGAGGTTCCAGTGCATCGTGCGGTCCGCGCTGCCGAACGTCGACAGGCGGTGCGGGCGCAGGTTCGCGTCGAAGAGGTACGGGAGCAGCAGTTCGAGCGCCTTCGACTTGCCCGTGCCGTTCGGGCCCCTGAGCAGCAGTCTGCCCTGGTGGAACGAGAAGATCTCGTCGTAGTAGCGCCAGACGTTGATGATCCCGGCGCGGCTGGGTTGCCACCGGTCAGTCATGTAGCTCCTCCACCGCGTACCTGGCAGCCGCGGGCAGCCTGCGAACGGTGCCGTTCTCCGTGCGCGCGAGCCCGAACGCCTCGAGCAGCGCGAGCCCGTCCGCCGCGAGCCTGCCCGCGCCACCGTCCGACTGGTAGGCCTTGGCCCAGTTGCGGAACCTCGTGAGCAGCTCGCGTGCTTCCTCGACCAGGTCCTCGAACCGTGCGGGACCTCGTGCCAACCGGTCGAGCAACAACAACGCGGCGACCTTCGCGTTGCTGTCGTCGTCCGGAAACCTTGTGTCCGTGGCGATCGCGTCGGCGTCGACCACGAGGAAACCCTCGGCGCGTTCCTCCAACGTGCAACCGGCGAGCCCGACGCCCGTCTGGACGATCTTGCGGCCACTCGGAGACGTCAGGAACGCGAGCTGGCTCGCGGTCAGCTCGTCCCGGTACACCACGGGATCATCGACCAGCCTGCGCATCACCGAATGCCGCTGCCACAGACTGCGGTGCGCGTTTTCGTACCGGGACTCACGAGTGAGGTCCTCGATCGTGTCCACTGTGGACGGCGACGCCGGCGCGGCCAGCAGCCGGGTGATGAGCGTCGGGTCAGCGCGAATCTGCAGTTCGTCGCCTTCGACAGCACCTTGTTCTTGGAGAAAGGTGAGGACGTCCGCGAACGCTGACCGGTCGCTGCGCCGGCTCGGGTCAAACGGCGGGAGATCGTCTGCCGCAGCGGCCTGCTTCGTGCGGGTGGCCAGCGCGTCGAGGGTGGTCGAGGGGGCGGCCAGCAGTTCCGCGCACACGAGACACAGCAACATGTAGCGCCGCCGATCGAACTGCGGCCGCGTGCGGTCAGGTCGCTGCGTCGTCTTGAAGAGGCGCGCGTATCCGGCGCGTGGCTCGACGTGCACACGCCAGCCGCAGTAGTAGTCGAACCACTTCACGATCGGTTCGCGACGCCTTCTGATGAGGTCGAAGCCGTCGTGGTCGTAGACGGCCGTGAGCAACGGACGGGCGAGCAACAACCGCACACCACGCGCCACCTCCTCACTTTCCAGCCGTGCGAGCTGGTTTCCGGTACGGCTCATCGGCTCTGCACGTCGATCACGTAGTCGGGCCCGCTCAACGTGCCCTTCTGGGTGGTGATGGTCGCCCAGCCACGAGCGTTGCGCAGGTTGATCTGCATCCGGCCGTCGCTGGTGCCGGCCGTGCGCGTGCCGGTGCTGTCCGGATCGCTGCCCAGCGCCCTGCCGACCAGGTCGATCAGCCGGTGGAACGTGTCGTGATCCAGCTTGGTGAGCGTGGAGATCCGAATCGGCCCGTCAGTCTGGATCTGCCGCCAGGCATGTTCGAGCTCTGCGCGTTCCTTTTCTGCGTGTTCGCGGCGATTGCGTCGCACCTCGTCGACGTTGCGGATCTTGCCGGTGCTGCCGATGTGCTCCTGCTTGCCGGTTTTGCGCAGCTGCGGCGACACCGGCACAGGCGGCGTGTTGTGCCAAGGCTCGCCGCTCGGGATCAGTTCACCGTCGGCGTGCGCGAGGTGAGCGTGCCGCGCTGGCCACAGCCCGAACGCGGCGTTGAACAGCTCGTGCGCCTCGTCCTCGGTCTCGGTCCTGGCGAACCACCTGGCGAGCGCTTTGAAGTCGGCCGCGGTGTTCGTCGGCCTGCGGCGTTGCTCGCTGATCCGGTCGAGCACACGAAGCAGCTGGATGATCGCCTTCCTGGCAACGTCCTGCAGCTGGTCGACGTTGTGAAACCAGGCCTTGAGGTTGTCCCACGCTTGGACGCGGTGATCGAGCCAGTTCTCGTCCTGGTAGAGGTCGGCGCCGTTGCGCGCGCGTTCGTGCAGCTTGACGGGGTCGATGCTGTCGATCTTTTCGCGGATCTGCTGCTTGCGCGCGTCGAGGTCGCCGATGAAGTCGCGCAGGTAGGTGATTGTCGTGCGCTTGACGTCCTGAAACGTCGCCAGGTCGGCCTGCTCGTCCCTCAGGAGTCGCTGCAAGTCCGCGTTGAACCGCGTGGTGTTGGTCTTGAGGGCTTCGAGATGGCCTTCGAGCTCCATCAGCGCGGTGAACGTGCGGCGGTCGTCCGTCTCGGAGAGTTCGTCGAGCCGGTCCGCGATCGCATCGAGGACGGCGGTCTGCAGAGCGCCGCTGCTGGTCAGAGTCTCAAGCGCGTGCTTGATGCCCGCGAGTGCCGCCTCGCCCAGCTTGGTGAGCCCGTACCGGTGCTGCGTCGCGTCGATCAGGCCCCACTGACGGAGAGCAGCTGTCGACGCGGTCAGCTCGTCGTCGGTCACCTGCTCGGACCAGCCGACGTCCCTGAGCCGCTGCTGCACGTCGTCAAGTGTGAGAGTGGTTTCCAGGCGCTCGTTCGCCGCCCCGAACGCGCGCAGCACTGCTGTGTGCAGCTCCGCGTGCTCGGTCGTGGTGAAGCGGAACAGGTCCGCGGGCACCCGTGGGAACGTCGTCACCTGGCCCACCGTAGCGGGTCGCTGTAGCTCGTTCGGGTGAGACGGCGAGCGGCCGATCTTCGTAACGATCCCGGTACGGGGTCAACCGGACATCGCGCGCAGGTGGTCCTGGGTCTCGGCGTCCTCGGAGTAGACGCAGACCCCGCGCATGCCTCGAGTCAGCAGCACCTTGTAGGTGTTGCGGATCAGCCGGGCGAAGTGGAGCTCGTCGGCCTTCTTCACAGCGGGGTCGTGCGAGTGCTCGCGCCGCGCCTCCCAATGGTCACCGCGCCAGACGAAGTCGTTCCCGAAGATCACACCGGCCCAGTCGTACTCGAAACCCTGGGCGGTGTAGATGCAGCCGACCTGCCCGAACCCGCGTTCGTCACTGGCCCAGAAGTGTGAGGCGGGCGCATCGGGGACCCGCTGTTCCGGCTTCGCGTTCCAAGGCCGTTGCCAGTCGCCGATCCGAACGTCCGGCACCAGCACCTTCGTGCCGTCCTTGGTGACGGGATCGCTCCATTTCCAGCAGTACCCGGCCGCGATGCGCGCGGTGCCGCCGTTCTTGGCCTGCTGGTCGAGCAGCCACGACTCCATCTCACGCGGCGACTCCGCACTGCGCACTACGAACTCGTCATCGGTCCGAGTGACAAGGGCAGACCACGGGGTGGGCCTTCCCTTGATGTCCAACAGCTTGGCGACCCACGCGTCGAAGAACTCCGAGCCGCCACAACGGAACTGGCCGCCGAGCTTCACCACCTCCACGTCGCATCCCGCAGCCGCCGCAGCGGCTTCGATCTCCGACTGCGACCCCATCTCGCCGGGACGCACTGTCTGATTCTCGTCGAGCAGGAACACCGGGACCCTGGCGGCGTCGATCAGTTCGTCGATCTGCCTGCGGGCCTTCTCCCGGACCTCCCGCTTCGTGTAGCGGTTGAGGCTGGTCTCCCTGACGCGGTGCGCCTCGTCGCAGATCAGCACGTCGAGCCCGAACTGCTCCGCGTCGATGAAGTTGTTGAAGTACTTGAACATCGTCTGGACCCGTGGATTGCGGCGTCCCGCGTGCTTGCGCATGGTGCTGGTGAAGGAACTCGAACCCGTCGCGTGGAGAACCGTCCGGCCCTGACGCGCGAGCTCACCGAGCAGACTCAGCGCGATGACGCTCTTGCCGGAGCCCGGCCCGCCGAGCACGATGACCGCGGTCTGTTTGCGTGACGCGCGAGCCTTGTCCACTGCTTTGGTGACCAGTCGGTAGGCGACCTGCTGTTCGTCCAGCAGCACGAACTGCTCGCGTTCCTGGATCTCCTTGGCCGCGACGGCCAGCAGCGGTTTCGACGGAGCGTGGCGCATGCCGAGGAACTCGTCGGCGGCCTGGCGGGCGCCGTCCCTGGTAGTCGGGTCGCTGTCGAGCAGTGCGCGGAGCCGATCGACCAGCTTGTTCTTGCTGTCGAGCGTGTAGAGGTCCCCGAACTCGTCGACCGCGTACTGAGAAATTCGCCAGATTCCGGCTTCGCGAGCGTTGTGAAGGTAGGCCACGCCGTGCACGGAGCCGGGTTGTTCGGAGAGTGCTGGCGTCGAGTCGACGAGATATTCGCAGTAGCGCCGGACCTGTTCGACCGGGTGCAGAACGGGCTGGGTGTAACGGTCGATCTTGACCAGGTCGTCGCCGTAGGGCTCGGCCTTCGACCACTGCTTGAGCTCGACCAGCACGTAAGCGGGCTTGCCGTGCTGCGGATTCTGGCCGCACAACACCACGTCCACGCGCTTCGGGCTGTGCGGCAGCTTGTGCTCCAGCAGCACCTCGACGTGACCGAGACCAGCCTCCACGAGGTCGCCGAGGAACGCCGGCAGGCTGTTCTGCCAGGACCGCACCTCGCCGTCGCTCACTCCGGCCTCGAACTGGATCCGCGCCTGCTCTTCGAGCAGCTTGTGCAGGCGGTTCTCCAATGCGTCGGCGAGCAGCGTCTCAGCGCTCTTGCGGACGAGAGCCACGGATGTCCCCCCACTGGGCATGCTTGATCCACATGCGGGTGGAGGCAACGACGGGGTGTCGTGGTCGGACACCCGGTGCCTGGCGGGCCGCGTCTCGAGGCTAGCCGATCAAGCCGCGGGCCGGCCGACCATCGCCCGAAGGTGCTGCTGGGTCTCAGGGTCGACCGAGAACATGGTGACGCCGCGCATGCCCCTGGTCAGCAGCACGCGGTAGGCGTTGCGCACCAGTTCGGGGAACATGTCCGGATCGGCCTTCGCTTTGCCGTCGCGAGACTTGTCGCGCTGAGCCACCCATCGGTCACTCCGCCACACCAGGTCAGGTCCGAAAATCACACCGGCCCAGTCGTATTCGAAGCCCTGCGCGGTGTAGACGCATCCGACCTGCCGAGCGCCTCTGGGGTCCGTTGCCCAGAACGTGGACTCGGGGCCGTCATCGGCCTCGTTGCGGAGGTTCCACCATCGCCGCCAGTCCCCGATGACGATGTCGGGGTTCCTCGAGCGGTAGTCGTAGGGCCAATCCCAGCAGAAGCCGGCGGTGATCCGCGCCGTCTGGTGCTTCTTCCGTCGCGATCGGAACCAGTTCTCCATGTCGCGCGGACTGTTGCCGACGTGTACCTCGAACCGGTCATCGGAGGCGACGCTGGACCAGGTGACGGGTGGCCCGTCGATGATCCCGAGCAAGCAGTCGACCCACAACTCGAACGCGGCACTTCCACCACACCGAAACTGCCCGCGGAGGTTGATCTCCTCGACCTCGCAGCCGAGCTCGTGAGCGATATTCGTGATCTCGGCGACGGACCCGACCTCGTCGGCCCGCACTCGCTGATTCTCGTCGAGCAGGAAGACGGGCACGCGGGCCGCCATGATCAGTTCTTTGATCTGCGGTTCGGCGTTCTCGTCCTTCCTCCTCGACCCTGGCGGCGTGCTCGAGCGACGCAGTCGGTGTGCCTCGTCGCTGACGATGATGTCGACGCCGTGGTTGCGGTTCTCGCGGAAGTCGTTGTTGTACTTGAAGAGATGCCGCACGCCTGTGCGGCGTTTCGGGTCGAGATGGCGCCGCAAGGTCTCGGTGAACGACCTGGATCCTGTCGCGTGGTATCCGCGCATGTCGAGTTCCTCGAGGCTGCCCAGCAGGCTCACGGCGATCGCACTCTTGCCGGAACCAGGACCGCCTACGACGATCACAACCTTCTTGCGGGCGCTCTCGTTCGCCTCCGTCAGCGCGTTCTTCACCAGCTGGTAGGCGGCTCGCTGCTGGTCCACAAGCGGTAGCAGATCACGCTTGTGGATGGCGTCCTGTGCGATCTCGACGAACTGCGCCGAAGGTTTCGCCGGGTACCTCAGGAACCGCTCCGCGGCTGCGACGTTCTCCTCGTGCCTGCGGTGCTGGTCGAGCAACAGCGTCAAATCCCGCAGCAACTCGGACCGGTCGTCCTTCGTGTACATCCGGCCCCACCGGTCGGGGGTGTACTGCCGCAGCGGCTCCACACCTCGCCGGTCCGCGTTGTGCAGATAGGCGAGCCCGCTGACGAGTTCCTTCTCCTCCGCCACCAGCTGAATCGAGTGGCCGACATAGCGGCAGTAGTCCCGCACCTGATCCGCTGGATGGAGTCTGAGCTCGTCATTCTTGTGCTGCCGGACGAGGCCGCCCTCGACCGAGTGCACATGGCTCCATTGCTTCAACTCGACGAACACATAGGAGGGGCGGCCTGTGTTCGGATTCGTGCCGCACACGATGGCGTCGACTCGCAGTGATGAACGTGGCAGCGAGTGTTCCAGGAGTACATGACTGTCGCTCAGCCCGGCCTCGTCCAACGCCTCCAGCAGCGCCTTCAGGCTGTGCTGCCACGACCGGTACTCGCCCGCGCTGAAGGCTCTGAAGTGGGTTGTGCTGTAGGCCTTTCCCAGACGTGAGTGCAGTTCATCCTGCTGCGACTGTTTCAACAGCTCCGCAGCCCTGCCCTGTACGAGTGGCACCAGTTCCCCCACTGTTGCTCCACGTGACCGCAGTCACTCGATCAGGTTATACCCAAACGAGTGGCACCGTTGCCCGAGTTCATCGAGCACCTCTACCTCAAGCGGCTCGGCAGAGAGCGACCTGAGGTGATCAAGCCTCTTCTGGAACAGGCATGACCGACTCGGCCTGTGGGCTGCCGCGGAACTGTCGGACCGGATCACTACCCTGCGAGTACGTCGAGGTGACGCACCGCAGGGACGACTGGTGGGAGTAAGCGCAACCGCGAGAAGCAGGCTGCGAAGAAGAAGGTCCGGGCGAATCGTGCCCCGACTCCACCCCTGCAGGGCTTTGACGAACACCTGCCTCCGGTCGTGTCGCCGGAAATGGTTGTTCGACGGATTGATTCAGGCCGCCTTCTCCCTCGCGTTCGACACGGACCTCGTCGAGAGACGCATGGCGGATCTCGCTGGTCGCAGGCCTGTCGCGGCCCCTCGGACGGTGGCCATCGGCGCCGGGATCGCTCTGGCCGCGGTGATCGACCAGGCACGGGGCCGGGGCTGGACGCCCGTCGACGTCCGGGAGCGGATTCGCCGGATCGCCGACGCGGCAGCGACCAGTCTGTTGATCGATGTGATCGCCGCGGACACTGCGAAACACTCTCCGTCCACTGTGGATGAATGGTGGACGGTGCAGGTGCGTGAGCTCGCCGCCGAGATCTGATGGGAGCCCGGTGTGCCACAGTTGCTGCAATGGGTGGACCGTCACGGGACGGATCTTGAGCGTGCGCTGCCGGCCACGATCGCGTTGATCGACGAGTTGATGAAACTGCCCGAGCTGGCGCGCATCATTCCGACGCCGGGGTCGGCGTCCGCGCGCTCGTCCGCGTCGGTGAGCGGTGTGGACCAGAAGGTGCTGGCGCGCGTGCGAGCCTTGCTGGCCAAGGCGGAGTCCACTCAGTTCCCCTGAGGAGGCTGAGGCTCTTTCCGCCAAGGCGCAGGAACTGAGGAACCGGCACGCCTTCGACGTGCCGTCCTTGACGCTGACGAGAACCGGAAGCAGACGGCGAGCTCGACTCGGTTGTGGCTTGACGCGCCCTATGTCGATGCCAAGTCGCATCTGGTCGCCGCAATCGCTGGAGCGAACCGGTGCCGGTCGGTGTTCTACCGCAGGATGGGGTTCGTCGCACTGGTCGGCGAGTCGATGGACCTGAAGATCACCGAGCTGCTGGTCACCTCACTACTGGTCCAGGCCACCCGCGCGATGGTTGCCGAAGGCAGCGAGATCACCCGGACCGAAATGTCTCGCACCCGGTCTCAGGTGGTCGAGGAGGCGTTCGAGAAGATTCTCAGCCAGAGATCGCCGACGGTCACCAATGGTGCTGGATGGGATGCGGGCAGGGCGCCCGGCGACCGCGCGCGCATCACCGTCGAACGCCAAGCTGTCGACGCCTGATCACTGACTGAGCGGTCTACCCCCAAGGCCGCCACGAAATGGAAGTTTCCCGGCGTGTCGCCCGCACCGCCGAGTCGCCCTGGAACGCAGCGCCGGCTGCGGTCTGGGGTCGTGACACCGCTGGCAGCCTCCCATGCCCGCACCGTCAGTGAGCATGCACTGCCCATCCGGTCTATATGACCTCGGACTGAGCGCTGGGACCATATCGGTGGCCGATGAAACCGGGGGGTGGGCCGTGGACGAGGGCACCGACGTGGTCATTCTGGGGGCCGGCATCGCAGGGACGCTTCTGGCGGCCGTGCTGGCGCGGGGTGGAGTGAAGGTCGTGGTGCTGGACGCCGGTCGGCACCCCAGGTTCGCCATCGGCGAGTCCACCATTCCGCACACCTCGACCCTGTTCCGGCTGATCGCCGAACGCTACGACGTGCCGGAGATCAAGTACCTGGCCTCGTTCCACGGCGCCCGCGCCAAGGTCTCGGCGAACCACGGGATCAAGCGCGGGTTCAACTTCCACTGGCACGAGCCGGGCAAACGGCAGGACCCGGAGCTGTCGCACCAGCTGCCCATTCCGAGCATCATGCACACGGAGACGCATTTCCTCCGTGCGGACCTCGACCACTGGGTGATGCGTGTGGCCGAGAAGTACGGTGCCGTTGTCCGGCAGGGTGTCCGGGTGACCGGTGTCGACCTCGGCGAGTCCGGTGTCACGGTTACGGCCGACGAGGGTGCCTCGGTGCGTGCCCGGTACATCGTCGATGCCAGCGGTTTCCGTTCTGTGCTGGCGTCCACATTGGACCTGCGGGATGAGCCGTGCCGGTTCCGGCACCACTCCCGCTCCATGTTCACGCACATGGAAGGTGTGGCGGCGTGGGAACGGGTCGCGGTGCGCAACCCCGGTCCGGTGCGCGGCAGCCAGTCCACCCTGCACCACATCTTCGACGGCGGCTGGATCTGGGTGATCCCGTTCAACAACCATCCCAGGGCGGGCAGCAACCTCGTCAGCGTCGGCATGACCGTGGATCCGCGCAGGCATCCCCGCCGCGACGTCCCAGCAGGCCAGGAGTTCACCGAGTTCATCAGCGCCTACCCGGACATCCGGGACCAGTTCGCGGCCGCCCGCCCGGTCCGTGACTGGGTGGCCACCGGTCGCCTCCAGTACTCGTCGTCGCGCACGACCGGCCACCGGTGGGCACTCGCGATGCATGCCGCCGGGTTTCTCGACCCTCTGTTCTCGCGCGGTTTGTCGTTCACGATGGACTGGATCAACGCGTTCGCCTGGCGGTTGATGGACGCGTTGAAGGAGGACGACTTCTCCGTCGAGCGCTTCGCTCCCGTCGAGCGGCTCACGCGCGAGCTGCTCGACTACAACGATGGACTGGTCGCCAACGCTTTCACGTCGTTCAGCTCGTTCGAGCTCTGGGACGCGTGGGTGCGCATCTGGGCGCTCGGCGAACAACTCGCGCTGTTCGAGTGCAACCGCAGCTACGCCCTGTTCCGCGCCAATCGCGATCCCGCGATCCTGAAGCGGCTGGAGGACGTGGCGCCGCACGGCTCGTTGCCCGACATCCCTGAGGTGAGGGCGTTCTTCGCCTGGGCCTACGAACAGGCCGACGCTGTCGCCGACGGTCTCCGATCCCCGCGCGAGGTCGCCGCCGTGTTGCTGAGGGGCATCGCGGAGTCCAACTTCTCGCCGCCTGAGTTCGGGATCGTCGATCCCGCCAACCGGTTCTTCACCGCTACTCCTGCGCGGATACCTCGCGTCCTGCGGTGGGCCAGCAAGGACGCTCCAGAGGAGATCGGGAGCAACCTCATTCACGCGATCAGGCTGTTCGCCGCCATCCGGTTGCACCCCGAGGAGTTCAGCGTTGCGGAGGAGATCAAGCAGGTGCTGGCACGCGTGCCGGTGCTGGGCCGGGCGCTGCGCTGAGGCGATCGCATCGGCGTGTCGGGGTCAGTGAAGGGCTTTGCGTTGGGCCGTTCGGTCTAATCTCCCCGCCGTGCGGATGAGGCTGACCCCCATGCAGCAAGCGCTGGTGGACGCCGGGCGTCCGTTGCCCCAGCTCACCGACCCGCTCGAGGTCGAGCTCCAGGTCAGTGCGTTCGTGGGGCCGTTCGCCGACAACGAGGAGTTGTGGGAAGTCGTCGTCCAGCATCTCAAGGAGGTGCCGAGCCGGCGCAGCGCGGCCCTGCTCACCGCACTCGGGCATCTGCTGCCGGGCAGGCCTGGGAAGTGGGCTGAAGAAGCGGCCAAGGAGCAGCGCCAACCGCAGTGGGACCTCAAAAGCCTGACGTTCGGCGAGTGCTGGATCGGCGATCGGTCGATCGACGCGGGATATCTGGCACTGCTGTGCAGTTATGCGTATGGGGATGCGCCGCACGCCATGGTTTTCATGATCGATGAAATCAGTGGCAGCCTCACGCGGCACGCGTTCCTGACGCGACGGGTCGAGGACGCGCTTGACCGGCTTCGGGAGGACGTGCGGCTCGAGTCGATCACGCCGGAGGCCGCGCACTGGCTGCTCAGCCGCAGCTACGACCGGTTCGAGCGGCGGCCTGGTCTCGGGGTCGGCCTGGACGTGCACCACACGCGGCTGGTGGCGCGGCGGCGAATTGGACTGGCGATGAATTAGCGGCGCCTGTGCGAGTCGCAACGTGATGATTCGCCCGACAGTGCACATTGTCTGTAGCTCGATCGTGGGTCGGCCATTACTGTCCGAGTTGTCGATCACAGGGCGGAGGGACGATCGTGGCCGCTCTTCTCGGGCGTGATGATCAGGCCCTCGTCCGTGTCCCTGACCAGGCGCGGCACCCGTGGTTGTCAGTCGCGACCCAGCGCTTCGGGCAGACGACCGCGCTGAGCCAGTTGCTGCTGGGCGCGACACTCGGCTTCGGCATGACCTTCTGGAACGCGTTCATCGCGCTCACGATCGGGGCGGTGCTGCTCAACGTCGTCGCCGTCGCGGTTGGGGTGATCGGGCAGCGGGAAGGGCTGTCGACGGCGATCCTCACGCGCTGGACCGGGTTCGGGCACGCCGGGTCGGCGGTGCTGGGGCTGATCATCGCGTTGTCCTGCACCGGGTGGTTCGGGGTGCAGACCGGGCTGGCGGGCGTCGCGCTCGCCGACGTCACGCGGGTGCTACCCGCGCCGGTGTGGTCGTTGATCTTCGGCATCGCCGTCACGGTCATCGCGGCTTATGGCGTTCGGTGGATGGCGTGGACCGCGTATGTGGCCGTGCCCGCGTTCCTGCTGCTGCTCGTGTGGCTCGTGCTGACGAACGTCAACGATGTCGGGGCCACCCTCTCCAGTCCGGCGCCCGGTCCGCCGATCGGCATGCTGACCGCGATCACGCTGGTTACGGGCAGTTTCATCGTGGGCGCCGCCATCGCGCCGGACATGACGCGCTTCAACCGGTCCGAGCGGGACGTCGTCAAGCAGACGGTTCTGGGCATCACGGCCGGCGAGTGGATCATCAGCCTGGCCGGTGTGATCATCGCGCACGGGCTCGGCACCACCGACATCATGGGCGTCATCGGCAAGTCCAGCGGCTGGATCGGTGCGCTGGTCGTCGTCACGGCGGTGCTGAAGATCAACGACTGGAACCTCTACTCGGCCTCGCTGGGCATGGTGAACTTCTTCGACGCGGTCTTCAACGTGCGGATCAGCCGGGCCCAGGTGACCGTCATGGTCGGGTGCGCTGGCAGTTTCCTCGCCGCGGCGGGCATCGTGAGCCAGTTCAGCCACTTCCTGGTGTTGCTGGGCGTGGTGTTCCCGCCCGTCACCGGGATCATGATCGCCGAGTACTACGTCGTGCGCCGGTGGAGGAACGAGATCATCTCCACGAGGCCGCAGGTGCCCAGATCAGCACCGTCGTGGGTGCCCGCCACCGTGGTCATCTGGCCGGCCACCGCGGTCGTCGGTGAGCTGCTGCCGTTCGGGCAGTCCAGTGTGAACTCGCTCGTGCTCGCGTTCGCTCTCTACGTCTCAGCTGGGAGATTGGACCTGCTTCGCATGAGGACGCGGAGGGCCACCAACCGTAAGGTGGTCGGGGAAGCGTCGGCCGCCTGAGGGGTGGTTTCGTTCATGCACATCGGTATCGACGTCGGCGGCACGAACACCGATGCCGTTCTCGTTGAGGGACGGCGTGTCCTCGCCGAGTGCAAGAGAACGACGACGGCCGACGTCACGACCGGGATCATCGCGGCGGTCAGCGGACTTCGGCAGACGGTCGAGTTCGAACCGGCGGCGATCAACGCGGTCATGATCGGCACGACGCACTTCGTCAACGCCGTCGTCGAGGGCAGAGGGCTCGCGCAGACGGCCGCGGTGCGGCTCGGACTTCCCGCCACCAAAGCGCTTCCGCCGTTCGTCGACTGGCCGCAGCGGCTGCGGCAGGTCATCGGCGGGCACTCCTACCTCTGTCACGGCGGCCACGAGTACGACGGGCGTCTCATCTCGCCGCTCAACGAGGACGAGCTGCGGGCAGTGGCCACCGACATCGCCGCCAAGGGCGTGCGGTCGGTGGCCATTTCGTCGGTGTTCTCCTTGGTCAACGGCGACCTCGAACGGCAGGCCGCGGAGATCCTCACCGCCGAGGTGCCCGACCTCTTCATCAGCTTCTCGCACGAGATCGGGCGGCTCGGCCTGCTGGAGCGGGAGAACGCGACGATCATCAACGCCGCGTTGCGCGAGCTCGCCGAGCAGATCGCCGACGGGCTCACCGAATCGCTGACGGCACAAGGGATCGAAGCCCCGCTGTACCTGAGCCAGAACGACGGCACGTTGATGGACCTGGAGTACGCGCGCTGCTACCCGGTCGCCACGTTCTCGTCAGGACCGACGAACTCCATGCGTGGTGGAGCGTTCCTGTCCGGACTGGACGAGTGCGCGGTGATCGACGTCGGCGGCACGACGACCGACGTCGGCATGCTGCACAACGGTTTCCCGCGCGAAGCCTCGTCCGAGGTGCTGATCAGTGGGGTACGCACCAACTTCCGGATGCCCGACGTCCTGTCGGTCGGGCTCGGCGGCGGCAGCGTCGTGCGGGAGACGTCCAACGGTGTCGAGGTAGGACCGGACAGTGTCGGATTCCTGTTGTGCGAGCGGGCTTTGGTGTTCGGCGGTGACACGCTGACCGCGACGGACATCGCGGTCGCGGCGGGTCTTGCGGACATCGGCGACGCCACGCTCGTCAAGAACCTCGACCGCGCGCTGGTCGGGTCAGTGCTCGACCACGTCTGCGACCAGATCGCCACCCAGATCGACCGCATGCGCACGAGCCCCGCGCCGTTGCCTGTCGTGCTGGTCGGCGGCGGCAGCGTCCTGGTGCCGGACGAGATCGAGGGTGTCAACGACATGATCAGGCCGGAGCACCACGCGTTCGCCAACGCCATCGGCGCCGCGATCGCGCAGGTCGGCGGCGAGGTCGACAGGGTCTTCACGATGGAACCGGCCCGGCGCGACGAGGTGCTCGACGCGGCCAGGCAGGAGGCCGTGGACAAGGCGGTGGCGGCGGGCGCGAAGGCTGACAGCGTGCGGATCGTCGAGGTCGAGGAGATCCCGCTGGCGTACCTGCCGGGCAACGCGAGCCGGGTCCGTGCGAGAGCCGTCGGCGATCTGGTGTTTGAGGAGGCGCCGAGGAGGGCTCGTGCGTGAGATCGGCGCCGGCGAGCTGAGGCACCTCGCACGCGGTGCGGCGATTCTCGGCACCGGTGGCGGCGGCGACCCGTACATCGGCAGGCTCGTCGCCGAACAGGCCGTGCTGGAGTACGGGCCGGTGCTCGTGGCCGAGCTGCACGAGGTGCCGGACGACGCGCTGGTGGCCGGCATCGGCATGATCGGCGCGCCGACCGTGATGATCGAGAAGCTGCCCGCCGGGGAGGAAGCCGTCACGGCTTTCCTGACGCTGCAACGGGAAATCGGTCGTCCGATCACGCACGTGCTGCCGATCGAGGTCGGCGGGATGAACTCGCTCGCGCCCTTCCCCGTGGCCGCGTCGCTGGGCCTGCCTGTGCTCGACGCGGACTGCATGGGTCGCGCGTTCCCGATGGTGCAGATGGTGGTCTGCACGCTGGACGGTGTGCTGGCCAAGCCCCTCGCGATCGCGGACGAGAAGGGCAACGCGATCGTCCTCGACGTCAGCGACAACCACTGGGCGGAACGGCTCGCGCGCTCGGCGACCATCGGCATGGGCTGCACCGCGTTGATGAGCAGCTTTCCCATGTCCGGCAAGCAGGCCCGCGACATCACGATTCCCGGCACGCTCACGCTGGCGTCCCGGCTGGGACGGCTGGTGGAGGAAGCACGTCGGAAGCACGTCGATCCGTGCGAGGCCATCGCGTCGTTCCTCGGCGGCCAGGTGTTGTTCACCGGCAAGGTCGTCGACGTCATGCGCACGACGGATCCCGGGTTCGCCAAGGGGGAAGCGCGGCTGGAGGGGAACGGGGCGAGCTGCCGGCTGGAGTTCCAGAACGAGCACCTCGTGGCGTCACGGGACGGCGAGGTCATCGCCTCGGTGCCGGACCTGATCTGCGTGCTGGACGCCGACGGTGAACCAGTCCCCGCCGAGCGGCTGCGGTACGGGCAACGGGTCGTGGTCGTCGGTGCGCCGTGCCACCCGCGCTGGCGCACGCCGGAAGGGCTTGCTCTGGTCGGACCGTCGGCGTTCGGCTACTCGCACGAGTACGCCCCGCTCGGCACGCCGTACCCATAGCTTCTCGCGCGAGCATCGGCGGCACTACTGTCTCGCGCATGCACCTGCTCCAGCCCGACGAGGTGGACCGGCTCGCCCTGGGCGTGGTCATGCTCGGCAGCGGCGGTGGAGGTGGCGAGCCGGAGACCCACGCGTTCGCGGCGATGCTTCGGCACGAAATGCGACAAAGCGGTCCTGTCACGGTCCTTTCGCCGGAAGAGGCGGACCCCGACGGGTACGGCGCGCGGGTGGGGCTCATCGGCGCACCGACCGTGATGATCGAGAAGCTGCCTTCCGGTCTGGAGGCGGAGGAAGCCCTGAAGGCGTTGCAGGCGCAGGACTCCACGTCCGCGACGGCCGTCATCGGGTGGGAGGTCGGCGGGTGCAACGGGCTGTTGCCGCTGATCCTGGCCGCGCGGCTGGGGCTGCCGTACGTCGACGTGGACGGGATGGGGAGAGCGTTCCCACGGATCGACCAGACGACCTACGACGCGGCCGGGCTGCCCACGACTCCGTTGGCCATCACGGAACCCAGCGGAAACCGTGCGGTGCTCGACTCGACCGGCATCGAGAAGCTCGCCCGCACGGTGATGGTGGACTTCGGTGGCTGGGCGATGATGGTGGCGAAGCCGTTGAAACTCGCGGATGCCATCAAAGCAGGCGTAACGGGCTCGCTGGCGCGGGCGCTCGAACTCGGCGAGATCTGGTCCCGGCAAACGGTTTCAGTTGACGAACGAGCGAAGTCTTCCGGCGGTTTCCTTGTGGCCAGGGGAAAAGTCGTCGAAGTGTGGCGAGAGTCCGTCGGGGACTTTCCTCGCGGAACGGTGGCGCTGCGGCGTCTGGACACCGACGATGCGTACGTGCGCCTGGAGATGCAGGGTGAGTACCTCGTCGCGCTCGCGGACGGCGAGCCGCTCGTGACGACGCCTGACCTGCTGTGCTGCCTGGACGCGGAGTCCGGTCACCCGCTGTCGACGGAGCGGCTCAGGTTCGGCGCCGTGGTGGACGTGGTAGCGCTCCCATCGCCGGAGCAGTGGGTGCGGGAGGAGATGCTCGGGCGGGTTGATCCGCGAGCGTTCGGCTACGACCTCGACTACGTGCCGTTCCGGGACGTTCCGTGATCGACGACGCCGACTCGCTGACCGTGCGCGATCTGCTGGAGATCGGCGTGCTCGGCGACGCGTGCCTGCTGGCGGGCGAACGCGGCGTCGACACCGAGGTCGCCGACGTGCGGCTGGCAGCGGACATGACGGCCGTCGAGGCGTGCTCGGCCGGCGACCTGGTGATCCTCACCGGGAACCAGCCGTACCTCGTCGAGGTGGCGCTGCGCCGGGCCTACAGCGCGGACGTGCGGGCCGTGGTGCTAGTGCGCCCGCCGGCCGGCACGTACCAGCCTCCGTCCGCCGCGACGATCTCGTTCGCGAACCGGCTCGGCGTGCCGCTCGTGGAGACCAAGGCCGACGACCCACTGCTTGTCGCCGACTCGTTGCGCACTGCTGTGCGACGTCCCGAGGTCGCGGCTGCTCGGCTTTTGAACGCCGTCACCGCACGGCTGGGCCGCAGCAGGCCGGATCCGCGGTCCGTCATCACGATCTTGTCCGGCGAACTGCACGTGACGTGCGCAGTGATCAGCGCGGAAGGCACCGCGATCGAGGGCGTCTCCCCGCCTGGCCTGCCTCCGGGCCTGCTGGCCGGCTCGGTCGCCACCACGGTCGAGATGAGCGAGGGTTTCGCGGTGGCGGTTCCCGTCGAGACCGACCGGACCGGCCACGTGCACCTGTGGCTGGTCTCGCACGCCCGCGGCCGCAACAAGCGCTGGGCCGAGACCGTGATGCAGATCAGCCAGGTCGCCTCCTGGGCGCTGGGCAACTGGGTCGCCGCCGAACGCCTCGAGACCGAACGCCGCGCCCGCTCCCGCGGCTCACTGCTGTCCGAGCTGCTCGCCTCCGGCGACGACGTGCCGCCCCAGCTGGTGCAGCAGGCCGTCCTCGCAGGGTGGCGGCTCGACGGCTGGCACACGGGCGTCTACGCGATGCCGAACCCGCCGTCGCCGAACTGCTTCGACGCGGGGCACACCGAACGGCTGCGCGTCGAGCTGTCCCGGCGCGGCCTGCACGGCCAGCTGGTCGAGGGCGCCGAGGGCTGGTCGTTCTGGCTCACCAACGACGCCGAGCCGCCGCAGTCGCAGCACCGCGAGCTGACCGCGAAGATCGCCCAGGCGCTGGGCACCTGCAAGCTCGTGGCAGGCGTCGGCCGTCCGCATCCCGGTTCCGCCGGCGTGGGACGGACGCTGGCCGAGGCACGCGAAGCCGCCGCGATGACGGGGTCGGCGAAGGTGGTGCACATCGACGAGCTGGGCGTGCGGCGCCTGCTGTCGATGGCGGCCGAGACACCGGCGCTGGTCGAGCAGGCCGCCAGGCTCCTCGAACCGCTGATGGGAGTGGAAGACGGGCAACTGCTGCGCACGCTCGCCATCTACCTCGACGAGGAGTCGGTGACGTCTTCGGCGGCGGTGCGGTTGAAAGTGCACAGGAACACGGTGGCGCAGCGGATCAACCGGGCCGAGCAGCTGCTCGGCGTCAGCCTGCTGAACCCGGACGAGCGGCTCGCGGTTCACCTCGCCTGCAGGGCGGTGCGGGCCTCCGACGAGTGATCAGGTGGGGACGAACGCGGGCAGGACCGCGTCCACCTCGAAGCCTCCGTCGTCCGTCGGGCCCGCGGTGAGGGTGCCGCCGACCATCTCCACGCGGCCGCGCAGGCCGAGCAACCCGTTGCCGGGGCGGGGCAGCGCCGTGCCCGGTGTGGACGAAGGAGCCGTGTTGCGGATGACCGCGCGGACGCTGCTCGGTCCACAGTGGATGGTGATCTCGGTGTGGGCGCCAGGTGCGTGCTTGTGCACGTTCGTCAGCGACTCCTGGACGACCCGGTACATCGTGCGGCGCACGGCGGGGGAGACGATGTCCGCGTCGCCGTGCTCGGTCAGGGTGATCTCCAGCCCGGTGGCGGCGGAGTCGGCGACCAGGCTGGAGAGCCGGTCGGGCAGCACGTCCGGGATGCGCGCGGCGCGGCCGGTGCGCAGCACGCCGACGAGGTCGCGCAGTTCCACGAGCGCCTGGCAGCCCGCGGTGCGCAGTTCCTCGGCGGCATCGCGGACACCGTCGTCCTTCGCCACCATCCGCATCGCACCGGCGTGCAGCACCATCAGGTTCAGCCGGTGCGTGACGACGTCGTGCATCTCGGCGGCAAGCCTGGTGCGTTCGTCGGCGCGAGCCCGTTCGGCGAGCAGCTCACGTTCCCGTTCGACTCGTGCGGCCACGGCTTCCACGAGCCTGCGCCGGGCACCGAGGTAGAGGCCGGTGAGCCCGGCGATCGCGAACACGCCGGCACCGATCGACCAGGTGACGGGCCCGGCGACCGAGTACACGGAGACGGCCGAGGCGGGGAAAGCGAGTGCCAGGCTGGAAGGTGTGAAGTCGTGCCAGGATCCCGGCGCCGCCACGAGCAGCACCGGAACGAGGTTTCCTGCCCGTCTCACGCGCCTGACGATACTGCCGGGTTTGTGCCTTGGATCACCTACGGGAGCAGGGGGATGACCCTACTTTCGCAGGTGGCGGCGCCCCGCGTTTCCGCCTGCCGGACATCAATGTCCGGTCGTTGCACCGCTGGTCCTGTGTGGAGCTCAGTCCTTGCGGAACAGCGCCGTCCACAGGAAGGACCTCCCGAACGCCGGGGAGTCCTCCGGCTGGTCGGTCATCCGCCGCAGCTCGACCTCGGTGAGGTCCTGGAAGATCCAGCGCAGGTCTGCCGGCCGGTACCCGACCCCTCCCGCCAGGCCGGACTGCCGGTAGAGGTCGGCGTCCGGCGTGGAGGTGCCTTCTTCGGCGGTGAAGCAGGTGAGTGCGAAGTGGCCGCCGGGCTTGAGCGTGCGGTCCAGCAGCGCGAGATAGCTGATCCGGCGGTGCGGTGGCAGGTGGTGGAAGCAGCCGGAGTCGTAGATCAGGTCGTACGAGCCCTCGGTCGCGAACGCGTCGCCGTGACGGAACCGCACGTCCAGCCCCTCTCCGCGTTCCGAAGCCCACGCGATGGCGGTGGCAGAGAGGTCCACGGCGTCGACCTGGAACCCGTTGCGTGCCAGGTGGATGGCGTTGCGACCCGGTCCGCAGCCGACGTCGAGTGCCCGTCCCGGCGTGATCAGGCCGCGCTCCAGGTAACCGACGAGGTTCTCGTCCGGCTTGGCCACGAAGAACGGCACTGCGCGGTCCCGGTCGGAGTAGAAGCCGTCCCACCAGTCGCCCGCTCTCTCGGTCCAGCGGTCGGCCTCAGGAGCGAAGAGACCGTCGAGCAGGACCAGGACGTCCTCGACAGAACGGATGTGCCGATTCACTCAAACCCCCAGGTAGATCGGCCTTCAGTGTATCGCTGAGGCGCCCATGCTGGACGACGTCTCGCTGACGGTCCGGCCCGGTGAGAAGGTCGGTGTGGTGGGGGAGAACGGCTCCGGCAAGTCGACGTTGCTGCGGCTCATGGCGAAACAGGACGTGCCGGACGATGGTGAGATCATCGTGTTCGCGCAGGGCGTCGGGTATCTCGCGCAAGTGCTCGACCTGCCCGGCGATGCCACCGTCGGTGACGCCATCGACGAGCGGACGATCACCCGCTACGGCGACGGTTACGCGGGCTACGTCGCCGAGAAGAAGGCGGCGCGGCAACGGTGGGAGCAGGCGTACGCGGAGTGGGTCGGCGAGATCGGCCACTGGACCGAGTGGCGTGGCACGACGGCGTACCGCGTCGCGCCGGGGCGGCCGATCCCGGACCACAACAAGTGCAAGTACAACGGTGACGGCCGTCGTGTGCAGGAGTCGATCCGGACGCGGGTGCGCAGCGCGTCCGAACGGCTGGAGCGGCTGCGCGCCGATCCGGTGCCGAAGCCGCCGGAACCGTTGCACCTCAACGCTCCTCTCGACGCACGAGTGCGGGAGGGTGCGGTGCTCGAACTGCGGGAGGCAAGAGTTGATCAACGGATGCACGTCGGTGAGCTCACAGTGGAAGCCGGGCAACGGCTGCTGGTGACAGGACCGAACGGCACGGGCAAGTCGACGTTGCTCGACGTGCTGGCCGGCGCCCTCGAACCCGACCACGGCACGGTCACCCGCAACGGCGTCGTCGGCTACCTGCCGCAGGAAACCGTTGTGCACAATGCGAAGCAGACGGTTCTGGCCGCCTTCGGCGCGGACGCTGAGCGGCTCAGGGCGCTGGGCCTGTTCCGTGAGACGGACTTCGCGACCCCGGTGGGCGCGCTGTCGATCGGGCAACGGCGGCGGCTCGCGCTCGCCCGGTTGCTGCACCAGGAATCAGACGTGCTGTTGCTGGACGAACCGACCAACCACCTGTCGCTCGCACTGGTGGAGGAGCTCGAAGCGGCGCTCGCCGACTATCCCGGCGCGGTCGTCGTGGCGTCACACGACCGTTTGCTGCGGCAGAGGTGGCAGGGAGAGGAGCTCAGAATGGCTCGTAGCAGTCGAACGTCTCGATAGAGCTGATCAGTCCGTCGCGCGTGTTGATGAACTGCGCGATGTGCGCGACGAGCTGGTCACCGGTCCGCAGCACACCGGTCCAGGTCAGGCGGAGGATCGCGGTGTCGCCGGAACGCAACGCCGAGTGAACGTCGTACTTCTGGCTCGACAGCATCCCGGCGCCCTTGACGGACGCCGCGAGCATCTCGTCCACGGTCGCTCGCGAGCCGGTCGGCTTGATCAGGTTCGGGTGCTCGACGGTCACCGCGTCCGCGGTGAAGAACCGGCGCAGCTCGTCGCCGGACTGCCCGGCTTCGAGGGCTCTGTGCAGTGACGTGATGGCGTCCGTATCCACAACCATAGTTGTACAACTATGGTTGTCAATGTGAGGATGAGCCGTGGACCTGATGGACATCGACCTCGCGACCCTCGCCTACCTGGCGGGCAGCTCCGCGAACGACGCGATCCTGCGGCAGCTGCACGAGATCGGGCACGAGGGCGTCCGCGTCTCCCACGGTTACGTGATCCAGCACCTGATCGAGGGCGCGCCGACGGTCTCGGAACTGGGGGAGCTGCTCGGCGTCACCCAGCAGGCCGCCTCGAAACAGCTGCTCGAACTGGAACGCCTCGGCTACGTCGCGCGCGTGCCGGACCGCGTGGACAGCCGGATCCGGAGGGCGCAGCTGACCGGCCGCGGCCGGCGGTTGGTCGACGACAGCCGCCGGTTTCGGCGTCAGCTCGACGCGCGGGTCGGTGGTGACGAGGCCAAGCGGGCTCTCATCCGGTTGCTCGACGCGACCGGCGGCTCGGGGAACGTGCTGAGGCGCCGGGTCGCGCCGAGCGACTAAGGCCCGAAGATCGGCTCCACCCAGTAGTTGCTGGCGTTCCACGTGTCAGCCGGGAAACCGCCGCCGTAGCGGTAGACGCCGGCTCATGTACGGCAGATCATCCCTGTTCCAGCCGTTGGAGGGTTCGTACTCGCACTTCCACTACGCGCGGCAGAAGGACGCCCCGCGGGACGTGCGGATCTTCGTGATGCCGGCGACGGGGGAACCGGGCGGTGCGGGCGAGCTCGGAGTGCCCGCCGCGGTGGGCGCGATCGCCAACGCCTACGCGCGAGCCACGGGTGTGGTGCCGCGCAGCTTCCCGATCATCTTCCCCGTCGACTTCGAGCCGTTCCCGCGCTGAAGGAGCGTCCCCCGTGCCTACGTACACCATGATCGTCAACGGGAAGCCCGTCACCGTCGAGGCTCCCGCCGACATGGCCCTGCTCTGGGTGCTGCGCGACAAGCTCGGTGTGCGCGGCCCGAAGTTCGGCTGCGGCATCGGTGTCTGCCGCGCCTGCACGTCCCACCTGAACGGCGCGGAGATCCAGCCGTGCGTGACACCGGTCTCGGAATGCGCTGGGCAGTCGGTGACCACGATCGAGGGATTGGCCTCCGGTGACGACCTGCACCCGGTCCAGGAGGCGTGGCTGGAGCAGGACGTCGCCCAGTGCGGCTACTGCCAGCCCGGCCAGATCATGGCCGCGGTGGCGTTGCTGAAGACCAAGAGCGAGCCGACCGACGAGGACATCGACAGGATCGCCAACGTCTGCCGGTGCGGCACGTACTTCCGCATCCGGCAGGCCATCAAGTCCGCGGCGGCCAAGATGTGAGGTTGCGCATCCGCAAACTTGCGCGCACGCACTTTTCTCTTCTAGTCTCGCACCACCGAGAACGGAAGGGGACTGCCCATGCGTGCCAAGGGCATCGCGTACGACACCGGCTTCGTGCGCCACGGCGAGATCTCGCTGGAGAAGTTCGATCTCGACGTGGTGAGGAGCGATCTGGCCGTCATCAGGGACGAGCTGCACTGCAACGCCGTTCATCTCGTCGGTGGTGATCCGGAACGGCTGGAGCAGGCCGCTCGCATCGCCGCCGAGCTCGGGCTGGAGGTCTGGTTCTCGCCCTACCCGCTGGAGCTGACGCCGTCCGCGATCCTGAAACTGTTCGCCGACTGCGCGCGGCGGGCCGAGCGAATCCGGGTCGACGGTGCCGAGGTCGTGTTCGTGACGGGCGTCGAGCTGAGCATCATGAACGAGGGATTCCTGCCGGGGAACGACGTCATGCAGCGTCTGAACCTGTTGCTGGGCCAGGCCGAGCGCCTTCTCGAGGCCAGTGCGCACCTCAACGAGTTCCTCGCCAAGGCCGTCGCCGTGGTGAGGGAGCACTTCCGTGGCAAGATCACCTACGCCTGCATCCCGTTCGAGCGCGTCGACTGGGATCCGTTCGACATCATGTCGTTCGAGTTGATCCGGTCGGCCGAGGTCGCCGGGCAGTACGCCGAGAGCATCCGAAACGTTGTGGCGCAGGGAAAGCCTGTCGCGATCACCGGGTTCGGCACGGCGGCCTGGCGTGGTTCGGGTGACGTGGCGCCACGCAGCATGGAGATCGTCGAGGTCGACGAGGCAGGGCGGCCGGTCAGGATGAAGGACGGCTACCTCCGTGACGAGGCCGAGCAAGCCGCGTATCTGCGTGAGCTGCTGGAGATCTTCGAGGCCGAGGGTGTCGACGGCGCGTTCGTCTACATGTTCGCGCTCAACGCCTACACGCATCGGCCGGACGACCCGAGCCGTGACTTCGACATGGCCAGTCCCGGCATCGTCAAGGTCTACGAGGACCTGTCGTGGGAACCCAAGGCCGCGTTCAGTGCGGTCGCCGAGGTCTACGCGCGGATCTAACTCGCTTGGCGTGCCTGAGAGCGGCAGCCACAATCGACCACATCATGAGCAGCAGACTGCGTGCGATCGCGCACGACACCGTCGAGATCTCGGAGCGAGGTTCCTACTCCACCGCCGCGGGCGAGGTCACCATCGCCGTTGCCCCGGCTGTGTCAGGGACCCGGCTCCATCTGCCGGAAGAAGTGCTGTCGTTGCCTTCGCAGACCTCGGCTCTCAAGATTGACGTCACCAATGAGTCCACTTTGGAGGCGACTCGCCGGCTCGGCGGTGACATCGCCTGCCTGGTCTTCGCCTCCGCGCGCAATCCCGGCGGCGGTTTCCTGAACGGCGCGCAGGCACAGGAGGAGAGCGTCGCCCGCGGGTCGGCGCTCTACCCCTGCCTGCGTGCCGCCGGTGAGTTCTACGCCCATCACCGCGCGCACGAGGACCTCACCTACAGCGACCGCGTGATCTACTCACCCCGCGTGCCGGTGTTCCGCGACGACAAGGGAAACCTGCTGCCGGAACCGTACGAGGTCTCGTTCCTCACCGCCGCGGCACCCAACCGGTCCGCGATCCTGCGCAACCAGCCCGAACGGGCCGACGACATCCCCGTCGTGTTGCTGCGGCGCGCGATCCGCGTGCTGCACGTCGCCGCCGCGCACGGTCACCGCCGGCTCGTTCTGGGCGCGTGGGGTTGCGGTGTCTTCGGCAACGACCCCGCCACCGTCGCGCGGACGTTCCGGATCGCACTGCGGGACAACCGCTACTTCGACCACGTCGTCTTCGCGGTGCTGGACCGGCAGAAGGGAACGCCGACGCTGGCCGCGTTCGCGGACGCCCTCACCTGACCTCGGTAGCATGCCGCTCATGGCCACCGACCCCGTGCGCGCGACCGACCGTCCAGGAGACGTGTCGCCGTTCGCGCTGGGGTTGTTGCTGCGCCGGGCGCACTGGCGCGCGGCCGCGGTGATGGGGGAGGCGTTGCGGCCGCTCGGCATCGAGCTGCGGCACTTCGCCGTGCTGATGGAGCTGGTCAACAACGGGCCCACGCTGCAGCGCGACCTGGCGCAGGCGACGGGCACGGACAAGGCCGGGATCATGCGGGTCGTGGACGACCTGGAGCGCAAGGGGCTGGCCGTGCGCAAGGCCGTTCCAGGGGACCGGCGGGCGCGGGCGGTGGAGATCACCCCGGCGGGCATCGAGCTGTTCGACGCGAGCCACGTGGCGGCGAGACCGCTGTCCGAACGGCTGGAGGCCGTCCTCGAGCCCGGCGAGCGTGATCAGCTCGAGGAACTGCTGACCAAGCTCGCCCATCCCGAGAATTAGAGCATCTTGGCTTTGACGACCGCCTCCTCGAAGGCGCGCTCACGAGACGCTTCGACGAGCGGGATCAAGGCGGCCATGGCGGGGTTGCGGGGCGCCATCGTGAGTTCGGGGACGATGAAGCCGACGTCCATCCCGAGGCTGCCCACGAGCACCGCCTCCAGGTAGTTCCGCACGAACTCGAAACCCTCGCGCGGGGTTCCCGGCTCGTAGGAACCACCCCGGCTGGCGACCACGGTGACCGGCTTGCCCTTGCAGGACGGGCTCTCACCGGACGTGCGGCCGAGCAGGATCACGTTGTCCAGCCACGCTTTGAGCGTCGACGGGATCGCGTAGTTGTACATCGGGGCGCCGATCAGGACGGCGTCCGCGCGCTCCAGTTCCTCGATCAACCGCAGCCTGGCCTCGAACGCGGCGGAGTCCCGCCGGCTGTAGCCGTCGGCGGTGATGTGCGGCACGGGTTCGGCGGCGAGGTCGCGGTGGATCACGGTGCCGTTCGGGTGCTGTTCCTCCCAGGTCCCGCGGCCTGGGCGCCGTCCGGGTCGAACATCCAGCCGTGGCACCTCTACGTGGTAACGGGACAACCGTTGGTGGAGCTCAAGAAGTGCACCGCCGAACGCCTGGCTACCGGTGACCCGTGGGACGACGCGGAGTACCAGCAGTACCCGCCCGAGTTGAAGACCCCGTATCGCGAACGGCGCTCGGCCTTCGGTGCGCAGCGCTACGGCGCCCTCGGGATCGCCCGCGAGGACTGGGAGGCGCGGCAGCGGGCCGCGTCAGCGAACTGGGACTGCTTCGGCCCACCCGCCGCACTGTTCTGCTACATCAACCGCGGCATGGGCTCGCCTCAGTGGTCCGACGTCGGCATGTACCTGCAGACCGTGATGCTGCTGCTCCGCGAGGAGGGGCTGCACAGCTGCCCGCAGATGGCGTGGGCGAAGTTCAACGCCTCTGTCGCGGAGATCGTGGCGCCACCGGACGAGCTCGTCCTCTTCTGTGGCATGTCGATCGGGTACGAGGACCGGGCTTTGGTTGAGCCACGCACGGGCCGTGCACCCCTCACGGAGACGGTCACCTTCCTCGACTAGGCCTCTGACCTGCGGTGAGCCAAAATGATGCCATGCTGAGCCAGAAATGCTTGCTGGTGGTGCCACGGTGTGCCATAGTGGTGCCATGGATCTGACCCCGTACGTGGCTTCGCTCGGCCGCGAACTGCTGACCGCCGTCGAGACCGGTGGTGACGAGGCAAGCGCGCTGGTCGAGCGGTTGACCGTGTCGATGGAGTCGGCGATCCGGCTGGCGCTGCTCGAGGCGCTGTCCGCCGCCGCCGACGAGATCACCGCGGACCTGGCGCCGGACTCGGTGCAGGTGCTGCTGCGGGGTCGTGACCCGAAGTTCGTCGTGACGCGCCGGACGGTCGAGCAGCCGGCCGACGCCACGCCGGAGCCCGTCGCCGCGGCCCCCGCCGAGGACGTGGCGGCCGGCTTCGAGGACGGCTCCACCGTGCGCATCAACGTCCGCCTGCCCGAGCAGCTCAAGGCGGCGATCGACGAGGCCGCTGCCAAGGAGGGCCGCTCGGTCAACGCGTGGCTCGTCCGCGCCGCGTCGGCCCAGCTCGGCCCGAAGCGTGAATCCGGCCCCGAACCGCGGACCGGAGGCGTCCCCGCCTCCCAGCGTTTCGTCGGCTGGGTCCGCTAACCCCAGCACGTTCACCACATCGCCCCGACCTGCGGGGATGTTCCACCGACACCTTCTGAGGGGACAGCCATGCCTTCTTACGAAACGCCACAACCGATTTCCGTACTGCTCGACATCTATGCGGGCTACGTCCAGATCGTCGCGAGCGACCGCACCGACACCTCGGTCGAGGTGCGGCCCTCCGACTCCTCCGACTCCTCCGACGTCGAGGCCGCGCAGAAGACGCGCGTCGACTACGCGGACGGCACGCTGACCGTCCGCGGACCGAAGCGGACGTTCGACTTCTCCAAGAAGACCAGGTCGGTCGACGTGGTGATCGAGCTTCCGACCGGATCGAAGGTGGACGCCGACGTGTCGGCGGGCAGCACCCGCACCTCCGGCGTGCTGGGGGAGACCGAGGTCGACATGTCGGCGGGAAACATCCACCTCGACCGGACCGGCCCGCTGAAGGTCGACACCGGTGCGGGTCAGGTCCACGTCGGGGCGGTCACGGGCAACGCCGAGGTCAAGTCCGGCAGCGGCAGCATCCGCATCGGCTCCGTCGCCGGTTCGCTGACCGTCAAGAACTCCAACGGCAACACCGAGATCGGCACGGTCGAGGGTGAGCTGAGGGTGCGCGCGGCCAACGGCGACATCGCCGCCGAACGGGTCGGTGCGTTGGTGGACGCCAAGACCGCCATGGGTTCCATCAGCGTCGGCGAGGTCGTGCGCGACACCGCCACGTTCAGCACCGCGATGGGCAGCATCGAGGTCGGGATCGCCCAGGGCACCGCCGCGTGGCTCGACGTCACGACCGGGTTCGGCCGCGTGGACAGCGCGCTCGAGGGCAGCGACGGCCCCGGCAACTCCATGGAGACCGTCAAGGTCACCGCCCACACGTCCTTCGGCGACATCACCGTCCGCCGTTCCTGAGGGGAACTCCATGAACGCGATCAAGGCAACCGGCCTGCGCCGGTCCTACGGCGACCACGTCGTGCTCAAGGGCGTCGATCTGAACGTCCAGCGCGGCACCGTCTTTTCGTTGCTCGGCGCGAACGGCGCCGGCAAGACCACCACCGTCAAGATCCTCTCCACGTTGATTCGCGCGGACGGCGGCAGTGCGTCCGTCGCGGGCCACGACGTGGCGCGTGATCCCAACGCCGTCCGCGCCGCTATCGGCGTCACCGGCCAGTTCTCCGCCGTCGACAACCTGATGACGGGCCGCGAGAACCTGAAGCTGATGTCCGACCTGCACCACCTCGGCAAGGCGGAGGGCAGGCGCAAGATCGAGCAGTTGCTGGAGCAGTTCGACCTGGCCGACGCGGCCGACAAGTCCGCGTCGACCTACTCCGGCGGCATGCGGCGCCGGCTCGACCTGGCCATGACGCTGGTCGGGTCACCACAGGTGATCTTCCTGGACGAGCCGACCACCGGCCTCGACCCGCGCAGCCGCCGCACCATGTGGCAGATCGTGCGGCAGCTGGTGGCGAGCGGCGTCACGATCTTCCTCACCACCCAGTACCTGGAGGAGGCCGACGAGCTCGCCGACCGGATCGCGGTGCTGGACCACGGGAAGATCGTCGCCGAGGGCACCGCGGACGAGCTCAAGCGGCGCATCCCCGGCGGTCACGTCCTGCTGCAGTTCACCGATCCCCGGCACCTCGAGGCCGCCACCCGGATCGTGGCCAACGCCTCTCGTGACGGTGAAGCGCTCGCCCTGCGCGTGCCGAACGACGGCAGCGTCGGTTCGCTCAAGGCGTTGCTCGACAGGCTCGACGAGAACTCGGTCCTGGTCGACTCGCTCAGCATGCACACCCCGGACCTCGACGACGTCTTCCTCGCCCTCACCGGAAACCCTGAAAAGGTGACACAGCAATGACTTACGCACTGACCGACTCGGCGACGATGGTGCGGCGCAACCTCAAGCGCATGATCCGCTATCCGTCGATGACGTTCCAGCTCCTGATCATGCCGGTCGTCTTCCTGCTGCTGTTCGTCTACGTCTTCGGCGGCACGCTCGGCGCCGGGCTCGGCGGACCGTCCGGTGGACGTGCGGAGTACCTCAACTACGTCACGCCGACGATCATCCTGATGGCAATCACCGCCGCGGTGCAGGGCACGTCCATCTCGATCGCGATGGACATGACCGAAGGTATCGTGGATCGCTTCCGCACCATGGCGATCGCCAGGGTGTCCGTCCTAACGGGACACGTCGTCGGCAGCCTGGTCCAGACGGTCCTCGCCATGACGTTCGTCTTCGGCGTCGCGGTGGCCATCGGCTTCCGGCCGCAGGCGAGTCTGGTCGACTGGCTCGCGCTGGCCGGTCTGCTGGTGGCCATGGCCTTCGCGCTCATCTGGTTCTCCGCCGCGCTCGGACTGGCGAGCAAGTCCGTCGAGTCGTCGAGCAACGTCGGCCTGCCGCTGATCCTGCTTCCGTTCTTCGGCAACGGTTTCGTGCCGACCGACTCGATGCCGACGGTGCTGCGCTGGTTCGCCGAGTACCAGCCGTTCACCCCGTTCATCGACGCACTGCGCGGCCTGCTGATGGGCACGCCGATCGGCAACAGCGGCTTCATCGCGCTGGGCTGGTGCGCCGTCATCGGGTTCGGCGGCTACTTCTGGTCCAAGAAGCTGTTCAACCGCGAATCCACCCGTTGAGGAGAGACACCGCGATGACTGAAGTTCAGCACGGCCTGCCCATGGATCGCGACGTCACCCCGTTCGACCCGCCCAGCCGGATCACCGAGCTGCGGTCGGCCCGTCCGATCAGCCCCATGCTTTTCCCCGACGGCCACGAGGGCTGGCTCGTCACCGGCTACGAGGCCGTCCGGCAAGCCTTGGCCGACACCAGGTTCAGCAACCGGCAGGACCTCGGCATCCTGCATGTGCCGTTCCCGACGCCGGGCATGCCGGAGCAGACCGAGCCGTCCCCGCAGACGCCAGGGCTGTTCCTCAGCATGGACCCGCCGGACCACACCCGGTTGCGGCGCAAGCTCACCGGTGCGTTCACGGTCAAGCGGATGAAGGCGCTCGAAGAGGGCATCATCGAGATCACCGAACGGCAGCTGGACGAGCTGGCGAAGCTCACTCCGCCGGTCGACCTGGTCAAGGAGTTCGCGTTGCCGGTGCCGTCACTGGTGATCTGCGAAATGCTCGGTGTGCCTTACGCGGACCGCGAGACGTTCCAGGGCAACTCCACCAAGTTCATGGAGCGGGAGGTGAACCTCGAGGACAAGATGGCCGCGTACATGGCGATGCACACGTACCTGTACGAACTGGTCACGAGCAAGCGCGCGGAACCCGGTGACGACCTGCTGTCCGACCTGGCCCGCGACGAGGACCTGAGCCTCGAGGAACTCACCGGCATGGCGTTCCTGCTGCTGCTCGCCGGGCACGAGACCACCGCGAACATGCTGGCGCTGGGCACCTTCGCCTTGCTGGAGCACCCTGAACAGATGGCCGCACTGCGCTCGGACCCGGAGCTGATCCCGGACGCCGTCGAGGAACTGCTGCGCTACCTGGCCGTCGCCGATGTCTTCTTCCGTTACGCCGCCGAGGACATCGAGTTCTTCGGGGAGACGATCCGCGAGGGTTCGACGGTCATCCTGTCGCTGCTGGCCGGCAACCACGACCCGGAGCGATACGAGAATCCCGACACGTTGGACGTGCGCCGCAACGCCCGCGGGCACCTGTCGTTCGGGCACGGCATCCACCAGTGCCTCGGCCAGCAGCTGGCTCGCATCGAGATGCGCGCCGGGTTCGAGGGACTCCTGCGCCGCTTCCCGACGCTGGAGCTCGCCGTGGCCGCCCGTGAGGTGAAGCTCAGGACGGACATGAACATCTACGGTGTCCACGCCCTGCCGGTGACCTGGGCGTAGTTCGAGGCCGGGTGCACCGCGGGCACCCGGCCTCGAGGGCTTGAGGCTTGATCAGACGGTGAACCCGCCGTCAGCGTTGATGCTCGCGCCGGTGACGTACGCACCGGCGTCTCCCGCCAGCGCCGCCACCAGTTCGGCGATCTCAGAAGGCCGTCCGTAACGGCCAACGCGGTCAGCCCGCGAATCGTCTCCGCCATCGGCCCGTCCGCGGGGTTCATGTCCGTGTCCGTCGGACCGGGGTTCACGACGTTCGCGGTGATGCCCAACGGACCCAGCTCGCGCGCAAGGCCCTTCGTCATGCCGATCAGCGCCGTCTTGCTGGCCGAGTAGAGCGTGAAGCCGGGGAACGGCGCGTAAACCGCCACATTGCTGCCGATGCTGATGATTCGCCCGCCGTCGCGCATGTGCCGTGCCGCTGCTCGCGCCGCGAGGAACGGTGCCCGCACGTTCACGGCCATCGTGTGGTCGAACTCTTCCCGGCCGAGCTCTTCGAGTGGCCCGACCTGGAACACCGCGGCGTTGTTCACGAGCACGTCGAGTCGCCCGAACTCCGCCGCGGTCTCCTCCACAGCTGCCACCACGGCATCCGGATCGGCGCTGTCCGCCCGGATGCCGTGAACGTTGTCAGGCTTGGTGTTCTGGTACGTGACCGCGACCCGCGCGCCCAGTTCGGCGAGCTTCCCGGCCACAGCCGCTCCGATGCCCCGGCTGCCGCCGGTGACCAGAGCGGCCTTTCCGTCAAGTGATCCCATGCCGACCAGCCTGGCCGAGCGAGCCGGCCAGGTCTGGCGGGAATCAGACCGGTGCTTTCCGCAACGGCGCCGCGACCTCGTGCAGGTGCTCCAGCACGTACCCGTACGAGCGGAACAACCCGCACTGCGCATAGGAAATCCCGCGCTGACGGCAGAACTCGCTCACGATCACTGCGCGTGCCGCAGATGAGGCCGCGGCATGCTCGGGAACAAGTGGTGCTCGATCTGGTAGTTAAGCCCGCCGAGCAGGAAGTCGACGAACCAGCCGCCGCGGACGTTGCGGGACGTCAGCACCTGCTTGCGCAGGAAGTCCAGCGAGTGCCCGGCGGACAGCACCGGCATGCCCTTGTGGTTGGGAGCAAAGGAACATCCCATGTACAGGCCCCACAACGCCTGATGCACCAACACGAACGCGATCGCGTACATGGGGGAGAGCACCCAGAACACCACGGCGAGGTACACCACGACGTTCGCGATCATCAGGTAGCGCTCACGTCCCGAGTGCTTGATCGAATGCCAGTGCAGCGCAAAGCCTTCGAGCAACAGCAGCGGGAAGAACAACACCGCCTGGTGCGAGGCGATCCACCGCAGTGGCCCGCGCTTGGCGGCACCCTGCCGTTGCGTGAACGCCAGCACCGAGATGTCGACGTCCGGGTCCTCGTCCTCATGGTTCGGGTTGGCGTGGTGCCGGCTGTGCTTGCCGACCCACCAGTCGTAGCTGACGCCGATCAATCCACTGTGGACGTACCCGGCGATCTCGTTCCACCTCTTGGAGGCGAAGATCTGCTTGTGCCCCGCGTCGTGCCCGATGAACGCCAGCTGGGTGGTCATCACCGCCAAGACGACGGCCACCGCCAGCTGCCACCACGAGTCGCCGAGCAGCGCGAACGCCGTCCACGCCGCCGCGTACACCACGAGGTTCGCCCCGATCCGGGCGAAGTAGTAACCGCGCCGCCGGGCGAGCAGGCCAGCCTGCTTGATCTCGGTCGACAACTGGGCGAAGTCGCTCGCCTGCCGAAGTGCCATTTGCGCAGGATGCCAGATGCCGTCCACCATCCCGTGCACACGTGATGAAGTCGCCACAAACCACACAAGTCGCCCCGGCGCCGGTCCCGATCGCCACGATCGAGTGATTCTGATCGACATCACCGGCGGGCCGCCGGCATCCGTGAGCCGTGGCGCAGGACACGATGACCTTCGTGAAGGGTGCGGCGGTCTGCGGGCAAGTAGAGGCGTGACGATGAAGACCGCGAATTCGGCGGAGCCCGGTGAGGGACCGCCGCCCGAAGACGACCCGGACCTGCCTGAGCCGCCAGACCTGTCCGGACTGGATCTGTCGGGCCCGAATCCGAGATCGGTGTTCGGGCGGCTCTTCGACGCGCACGCCGGGTCGCTGCACGGCTACCTCGCACGTCGGATCGGGGACCAGGCGGCCGACGACCTGGTGTCGGAGACGTTCCTGGTGGCGTTGCAGCAACGGCACACCTACGACCCGGCACGCGCCGGGGTGCGGCCGTGGCTGTACGGGATCGCCAGCAACCTGCTGCGCCGGCACGTGCGGCAGGAGGTCCGTGGCTGGCAGGCCAGGGCCCGGATGGTGGGGTCGGACCGGGCCCAGACCGAGTCGCCGGAGGTCCGCTCGACCGAGCGGGTCACCGCGCAGCAGCAGGTCCGGCAGCTGGCCGGTGCGCTGGCCGCGCTGGAGCCGGGAGACCGGGACGTGCTGCTGCTGACGTCGTGGGGCCGGCTGACCTCGACCGAGGTGGCTCAGGCCCTGGGCATCCCCGTGGGCACGGTCTACTCGCGCCTGCACAGGGTTCGCCGGTGGTTGCAGTCACACAGTCCAGTCGCGACCAGTGGAACGGAGGACGGCGATGCGTGAGGGGGATCGGGCCGTGGAGCAGGCGTGGACCGGGGACGAGCTCGACCGCGCGCTGGCCGGTTTGTACATGGACATCAAGACTGATCAACGAGGTTTGACCGCCGTGCGGGAGAATCTGCTGACCGCCATCGACAGCCAGGCCGAGCCTCGGCTGAGCCTGGTCGACACGGGGAACGGTCGGCGACGGCCGTTGCGCCGCTGGTTGGCCGCTGCGGCGGCGGTCGCGGTGCTCGCGACCGGAGGTGTGGTGGCGCAGACGCTGTTGTTCTCCGCCACCTCCGCGACCGCCCAGGCACGGGAGGCGCTGACCAGCGCCGCCGATCTCGCAGCGCGTGCCGAGGACCCGGTGCTGGCCAACGGCCAGTACCGCTACGTGGCGACCCACGCCTGGTGGCTGAAGACGACGGGTGCGGAAAGCAGGAGTTTCTCCTTCTTCAACGAGAACCTCGTGGAGACCTGGATTCCCGCCGATCCGAATGGGGAGTGGCTGCTGCGACGCCGGGAGACCGGCAACCGCAAGTGGGTCAAGGGCACCGAGGCCGAGGCTCGCGAGGCCGGGGTGGTGCTCGAGGAGAGGCCGTGGCCGGAGCAGCGCGCCAAGGGCGGCGAGTTCACCCAGGGCGCTCCGGAGCACGGGAACTGGCAGTTCCCCAAGCCGGAGTTCCTCGCTGGCCTGCCCGCCGACCCCGAGCGGTTGTACGAGCGGCTGCGTGCGGACAGCGGCGGCGACCGGCAATCCCTGGTCTACGCCGCGGACGCGTTGCGCACCGGCCTGATGCCCGTGGCGGCCCGCGCGAACCTGCTGCGGGCGCTGACCCACGTCCCCGGACTGGACGTCACCGACCGCGCTGCCGATCTCGACGGCCACCTGGGCGTGGCGCTGGGCATCTCCGAGGACGGCGAGCGGCAGGAGATCATCCTCGACCCCGGCACCGGTGAGGTGATCGGCGAGCGGAAGGTCTCGGACTCGATGTTCGCCGGTATTCCGAAGGGCACGGTCACCAGCTACTCGTCCATCACCACGGGAACAGTGGACGGCATCGGCATCAAACCCGCTTCGTAGACGAGTCAGAGAGCGTCTTGAGGCTTGCGCGATACGTCCGGAAATACCGGCAGTCTCCCGAGAGAACTTGCTCTCTTTTGTCCCCACAAGCGAACGTGAATGAAGCTTGAACAATCGGTCTGCACCATCGCGGGACCACTGCTCGCCCGGCTCGGACCGAGCCGGGCCGCTCCGCCTCGACGGAGCCCGACGTCGTCCCTGCCGACCCCAGGTGCAGATCGGGACCCGGTTGGTCGACGCCTGACCGCGGTGGTCGACGTTCACATGAGCTAAAGAATTCTCTTCACTTTTAGCATCCACAATGCACCCCGACTGTCCGTGCTTAACCGTGCTAAACATTTCCGTTGCGTCTTGACCGCACGGAGATCCTCCTCCACAGTTTGATGGAGGCGTCCCCAGTCCGTGTGCTCGTCTTTAGCTCTCGGATTGTCGACGCTGAAGTAATCGCGGTGTGTTCAGAGGGCGCGCGATGGACCGCTCCGGCGCAAGCGGTCGTTCGAACGGTGCCCGTGCCGCGGTTTGCCCCCACCTCGACGAAGAGGAGCACGCCCATGGCCGGATCAGGCCATCACCCGCCCACCGCCGTCCCACGAGCCCGCAGGCGTCGAGTGCTCGGTGCCGCCGCCGCCGTTGCCGTACTGCTCGGCGGGCTGGTGGCGGCGTTCAGCGCGGCGCCCGTGTCGGCGGCGACCGTCGACACCAACGCCTGGTACGTGTTGGTCAACCGCAACAGCGGCAAGGCTCTGGACGTCTACAACCTCGCCACGAACGACGGCGCACGCATCACCCAGTGGACCCGCAACGACGGCAACCAGCAGCAGTGGCAGTTCGTCGACTCCGGCGGCGGCTACTACCGGGTGAAGTCACGGCTGTCGGGCAAGGTCCTCGACGTCTACAACTTCTCCACCGCCGACGGCGCCAACATCGTCCAGTGGGCCGATGGCAACGGCACCAACCAGCAGTTCCGCCTCGCCGACTCCGACGGCGGCCACGTGCGCCTGATCAACCGCAACAGCAACAAGGCCGTCGAGGTCCAGGGCGCGGCGACCAATGACGGCGGCAACGTCGTCCAGTACAGCGACTGGGGCGGCACCAACCAGCAGTGGCAGCTCGTCCGCGTCGGCGGCGGCACGAACCCCACCACCACGACGACCACCCCGCCGAACGGCGGATGTTCTCTTCCGTCGACGTACCGCTGGTCGTCGACGGGCGCGCTGGCGACCCCGAAGCAGGGGTGGGTCTCGCTCAAGGACTTCACCCACGTCCTCTACAACGGCAAGCACCTGGTCTACGCGACGACGCACGACAGGGGAACGACCTGGGGCTCGATGAACTTCGGGACGTTCACGAACTGGTCCGACATGGCCTCGGCCAGCCAGAACGGGATGAATCCCGGCGCCGTCGCATCCACGCTGTTCTACTTCGCACCGAAGAACATCTGGGTGCTCGCCTACCAGTGGGGCGGGCCCGCTTTCAGCTACCGGACGTCGACCGACCCCACGAACGCGAACGGATGGTCGTCGCCGCAGACGCTCTTCACCGGAAGCATCCCCAACTCCGGCACGGGCCCCATCGACCAGACGCTCATCGCCGACGACAGGAACATGTACCTGTTCTTCGCCGGTGACAACGGCAAGATCTACCGTGCCACGATGCCCATCGGGAACTTCCCTGGCAACTTCGGCTCGTCCTGGACCGAGATCATGAGCGACACCCAGGCCAACCTGTTCGAAGGTGTCGAGGTCTACAAGGTCCAGGGCCAGAACCAGTACCTGATGCTCGTCGAGGCGATGGGGCGCAACGGGCGTTTCTTCCGCTCGTTCACGTCCACCAGCCTGAGCGGTTCGTGGACACCGCAGGCCGCCACCGAGAGCAACCCCTTCGCGGGCAAGGCCAACAGCGGCGCCACCTGGACCAACGACATCAGCCACGGCGACCTGATCCGCAGCAACCCCGACCAGACCAAGACGATCGATCCCTGCAACCTGCAGTTGCTCTACCAGGGACGTGACCCCAACTCCGGCGGCGACTACGGCCTCCTGCCCTACCGGCCGGGCCTGCTGACTCTGCAACGCTGATCGCCTGACGCAGTTCCTCCGAAGACGGGTACGAAGAAGCGGGTTGAGAGGAATCTCGACCCGCTTCTTCGTAGTACGCGGTCAGTTCGCGGTATCGGCGGGTTGTAGCAGCGTCTCCAGGTTGACCCTGGCGATCTGCTTGCGGAACTCGCCGTGGTAGGAGCTGTCGCCGGAGTCGTGCATGGTGTCGGTCATCCAGATCGCGGCCTGCTGGCGGTTCCAGATGTGGCGCAGGCAGGTGTCGGAGTACTCGTCGAGCAGTCGTGAGTCTCCGGTGCCGATGCGGTGGATCACGGCGCGGGCGAAGGTTTCGGCGTCGTGCAGGGCGAGGCTCATGCCTTCGGCGCTCATCGGGGAGATGATGTGCGCGGCGTCGCCGAGCAGGTAGAGGTTTTCGTGACGCATGGGGCTGAACACGACGCCGCGCAGGGGAACGATCTGCTTGGTGTTGATGGGGCCCGGCTGCACCGGGTGGCCGAACCGTTCTGAGAGTTCGCTCCAGATCCGCTCGTCCGGCCACTGCTCGACGGCGTCGGTGAGCGGGCACTGCAGGTAGATGCGGCTCTTGCCGGGGCCGCGGGTGATCTGCGCGGAGAATCCGCGGGAGTGCACCGCCAGGACGGCCATGGGGTCGGCGTGGACCTCGGCGAGGATGCTGACCCATGCGTAGCCGAACTCGTGGGTGTCGCAGGTGAGGACGTCTGCGGGGATGGACTTCCTGCTGACGCCGTGGAATCCGTCCGCGCCGGCGACGAACTCGCAGCTGATCGTCCTGACGGCGCCGGACGAGTCCGGTAGCGGACCACGGGCTGGTGGGTGACGTTCTCCAGTGACACGTCGGCTGCCTCGTAGCGGAGGTCTCCGCCTTCGCGGAGGAACATCGTGGTGAGGTTCGCGACGAGGATCTGCTGGGGGCAGAAGATCGAGTCGTCCTCAGTCCGGTGTTCCTCGCTGTCGTCGCCTCCTTGTTTCCAGTACCGCGTCTCGCCATCGATCAGCACCGGCATGTCGGGCGATTCCACGGAATAGCTGGGGGAGCCGGCGAAAGCCTCCTCGAGTCCCCACTGCCGGAACATGCGCACGCCACTTGCTTCCAGGGATCCCGCGCGTTGCCTCTGCTCGATGTGCGCGCGGCTGTGCTTCTCCAGGATGACGCAGCTGATTCCGCTGCGCTGCAGGAAGTTTCCGAGCGCGAGCCCGGCGACTCCGCCGCCCACGACGACAACGCTGGTGTACTCGTTCGCTTCGTTCATACCCTCCACAGTGGACGTCGCGATCGGTGCGTCCCACCGGTATCACGACAGCGGATACGGGAAAGCCGCCAACTTCGGCTATCGGCCGTTGAGCTCGGTCTGGTAGCGACCGGGGGTCTGGCCGGTCACGGAGCTGAACGCGTCGATGAAGCTGGACGGATTCGACCATCCACATGCGATCGCGGTGTCGGTGACCGAGACACCGTTGGTGAGGTGGATGACGGCGTGGTGCACGCGCAGGACCGTGCGCCAGCGGTGGAAACTCATACGGAGCTCGGAGTCGAACAGGCGGCTGAGCGTGCGTTCGCTCGCGCCCACCATGCGGCCCAACTCGGTCAGCGTCGAGGCGCGTCCCGGGTCGGCGTGGAGAAGATCGGTCACCGCACGCAATCTGGGGTCGCGCGGTTCGGGCAGGTGCAGAGACAGCTCCGGCGTCTCGACCAGCTCGTCGATCATGACCTCGAGCAGCCGTGCGTGCGCGCCCGGCCGGGATTCCGGGCGGTCGATCAGCGCCAGGATCGCCTCCCGCAGCAACGGGCTGACCGCGAACACGCTGGGGTGGGGCACGAGTGCCGCGCAGAGAGCCGGGGGAACGACCACGATTCGCACGTCGGTCCGGCCGTAGAAGCGGTGTGAGTGGCCGAATCCCGGTGGTGTCCAGGTGGCGCGGTTCGCCGGCGCCACCCACGTGCCCCGCTCGGTCGAGGTGGCGAGCGCGCCAGAGGCGGCGTAGACCAGCTGTCCGTCCGTGTGTGAGTGGACGTCGACGTGGAAGCCGTGGTCGAGCCAGCCGCCACCGCTGGGCGCGACCTCGGCGGGTGGCGTGGCAGGTTGGCGGGTTTCCGGCATCATCTGGCAGTTTACCGGTGGTTGTCAGTGGGCGCCGAGAAGACGCTGGGCGTCATGACCACGGAACAACCGTCATCGCCGGAGGCAGCGGCAGACCAGCCAGTGGTGCCGGGCGGGCGCCGGCGCCAAGGCCGCGGCCGGATGCTGAGGCTGACCGTCCAGGGCGGTCAACGGGTGAGCCCTCATTTCATGTCCGTCATCTTGGCGGGCGATGACGTGCGGAAACTGAGACAGCCGGGGCCTGATCAGGCCGGTCGCCTGTTCTTCGCCGAGCCAGGACAACGGGCGGTCGTCCTGCCGGAGAGCGAGCGGTGGATGCTCCACCTCACCCTCCAGCCGACCGGCCGGCGTCCTCGGGTCAGGACCTACACGATCAGGCGCTTCCGCCCCGAGGCCTCGGCGATCGACATCGAGGTCGCTCTGCACGAAACGGAACCGCCCGCAGGTGCCGGTTCCTCGTGGGCGCTCACAGCGGCACCTGGTGACGAAGTCGCCTTCCTCGACGAAGGGCACGCCTACGCACCGGGCCGCGACGCGCGCTGGCAGCTGCTCGTCGGTGACGAGAGCGCGCTGCCGGCGATTCTGTCCATTCTGGAGCGTTCGGCGGACTCGCTGCCAGCGGAGGTCTTCCTCGAGGTGCCTGGCGACGAGGACGTCCGCCGCGAGGTGACCGCACCGGCACACACCCGGATCCACTGGCTGCCCAGAAACGACACGGCCGTGAGACCCGGTTCTCGCGCCCTTGACGCCGTGCGCACGGCGCTGCTGCCCATGGGCTCGTTCTACGCGTGGGTCGCGGGCGAGTCGGCTTTGGCGACCGGGGTTCGCAGGCACCTCGTGAACGACCGGGGCGTTCCACGCTCAGCGATCACCTTCCGCGGCTCCTGGCGACACGGCCGCCCAAGCCTCGGTTGAACAACACACCGAGTGCCGGCGGCCCAGACCTCGCACGTGATGAATCCAAGACGTTGGAGATCTCGATGAAGCTCAGCTTGATGACCTTGGGCGACCTGGTGGTCGATCCGATCACCGGGACACTCGCCAGTCCGTCCGAACGTCACCGCTCGATCGTCGAAGCCGCCGTGGTGGCGGAGGAAGCCGGATTCCACGGTGTGCACGTGGGCGAACACCACGGCTCGGACTACATCTTCTCCGCACCCCCGGTGATTCTGGCGGCGATCGCCGAGCGGACCAGCCACCTCACCCTGTCGACGGCGGTCACGCTCGCCGCCAACCTCGACCCCGTTCGCGTCGCGGAGGATTACGCCACCGTTGACGTCCTCTCCGGCGGCCGATGTGAGGTCGTGATCGGGCGCGGCAACTTCTTCACCTCCACCTATCGGCTCTTCGGCCAGCGCACCGGGGACTCGCACGAGCTGTTCGCGGACGCGGTCGAACTGCTCGTCGAGTTGTGGAGCGGCAAAGAGGTCAACTGGCCTGGCTCACGCCACCGTGCGCCTGTCGAGGAGTTCGTCCTCCAGCCACCACCGGTCACCGCGGTACCGCTGTGGGTGGGTGGCGGCGCCTCGGAGCAGACCGCGGAACTGGCCGCCCGCTTTGGCTTGGACCTGATGCTGCCCAGCGTGTTCGGCGATCCGGCCAAGCTCACGCCCGCGGTCGATCTCTACCGCGAGAAGTTCCGCTCGTACGGGCACGGCCGCGAACCACGCGTGGGCGCCTGCTGGCACGCCAACGTGGGGGAGACGAGCCAGAGCGCCCGCGCTCGATGGGAACCGCGTTACCGCGCCTACCACGAGCTGATGATGAAGACGGTGGGGCGCAACCGAAAGAATCAGCAGGAACAGCCGGCGCCGCCGTCGTTCGTCAAGTCGCTCACCTTCGACTTCGACACGTTGACCACCACCGGCCCCGCCATCGTGGGCAGTCCTGACGAGGTTGCCGATCGCCTCAACCACGGCGCGGAACTGCTCACCGCCGACACCAACCTGCTCTACCTGGACTTGGGGGTATGCCCGTCGGCGAGTTCCGCAGCATGGTCGAACTCGTCGGCGAACGCGTGCTACCGCAGCTTGATTGAGACACGACCTTGCGCGATGCCCATCTGGGCCGAGGCACCTGTCAGCAGCAGGCGACTCGTTTCGACCGGCAGAATCCGGTCGTCAGCTGCTGGCGGGTGACCAGCAGCCGTTAAGAGACCAAATGCAACGTAAGGGGTCACTTCTCCATTAGGGGTGCGAAATCGAGATCGAGCCGACGATCGGGAGTTGCCGGTGGAGTTCGTTGAGTACGTGGCAAGGCAGCGTCCCGCGCTGATGCGGTTCGCCATGGTCCTGACCTGCCGGACGTGGCTGGCCGAGGACCTGGTGAGCGACGTGTTGGGCCGGGCGTTCGAGCGCTGGGAACGGATCTCGGGAATGGACGAGCCGAACGCCTACGTGCGGCGGATGGTCGTCAACGAGTACCTGTCCTGGCGCAGAATGCTGACCCGCACGTCCCCGCGCGCCGAGGTCGAGCCGATGGTGATCTCCGACGGCGCGGACGAGCGGGCCGAGCGGGACGCGATGATCAGCCGCCTCGCCGGCCTGCCCAGGAAGCAGCGCGCGGCCGTGGTCCTGCGCTACTACGCGGGCCTGTCCGACAGGGAGATCGCCACACAGTTGGGGTGCCGGGAGCCGACCGTACGCAGCCAGATCCATCGGGCACTCAACGTTCTGCGCATCGACCTCACCGCCACCGCCCCCAACTTTCAGGAGACCTCATGAGCGACCTTCGCACCCTCCACGATGCCTTCGCCGAGTTGGAGCGGCGCGTCGACGCCGCGGCCGCGGGTACGGCCCCGGTCGTGCGTCCGCGGCGGGCCGTGCGGCTGGTACCCGTCGCGG
>NZ_VSRL01000299.1 GCF_012184385.1 Lentzea indica | reverse complement strand
CTGCACGGCGCCGCACCTCGCCGAGGCCGCCGCCACCGCGCTGCTCGACCTCGACCGGCCACCCACGGCGCTGTTCACCGCGCAGAACCTCGTCACCGTCGGCGCGATGCGCGTGCTGCGCGCCCGCGGCCGGCAGCACCGCACCGCGCTCATCGGGTTCGACGACTTCCCGCTCGCCGACATGCTCGAACCCGGCATCACCGTCGTGCGCCAGGACGTCCCCGGCATCGGCCGCAAAGCCGCCGAGCTCATCTTCGCCCGCATCGACGGCGACACCTCACCACCCGTGCACGCCGTCGTCCCCGCCGCGCTCGTGCGCCGCGGTTCCGGCGAGATCGCGCCGTCAGCCGACTGACAGCACCGCGTCCACGACCTGCGGGCCGGACAACAGCACCTCGTCGTTGTGGTCGGCGCCCGCGACCTCGATCAGCTTCGCCCGCGCCGCCGTCGCCACCTCACGGCTCTGCGCCGGCGGCACCACCGAGTCCGACGTGCCCAGCACCACGACCGTCGGAACGTCCACACCGGACAGCCGCTCCACGAGCGGGTACTTGTCCTGCAACAACATCCTCACGGGCAGCCACGGGTAGTGGTGCGAGCCGACAGCCGCCAGAGACGAGAACGGTGAACGCAGCACGAGCCCGGCAGGCGCGCGATACGTGGCCAGTTCGACCGCCACCGCCGCGCCCAGCGACTCGCCGAAGTAGATCACCGGGCCGTCGATCAGGTCCAGCGCCGCCCGCGCGTCGTAGGTCAGGCCCTCCTCGGAGGGCTTGCCGGGGTTGTCGCCGTAACCGCGGTAGTCGAACAGCAACACCGACAGACCGCGTGAGGTCAGCTCACGCGCCAACGGCACCCGCCCCAGCCGGTTGCCGCCGTTGCCGGGGAACACGATCACCGTCGCCCGTGCGTCGGGCAGCTCGAAGTGCCATCCGCCCAGCATCAGGCCGTCCGCCGTCACCAGCCGCACGTCGCGGCCACCGGGCAGAACCTCCTCCGCGGACGGCAGCGGACCAGGGGAGGGGAAGTAGACCAGCTTGCGATGAAAGGCGAAGACCACGGCGATGATGGTGACAACCACCACCGCCGCGATCAACACCGGGGCTCTCATCACCCCATGATGAGGCTCAGCAGCGCTTCTCGGTGTTCGCGAAGTGCGCGTACTCCGGGTTGTCCTGAAGGTGCCCCTGCGCCTGGGTGCACACGCTCAACGTGTTCGTGCCCTCCGACCACACCTCCTGCTGCCGGTTGCGGCCCTTCTTGTACCCCTTCGAGCCGCTGGGCGTCAGGATCGCCGCCGAGACCGTGTAGTTGTCACCGCGGTTGTGGAAGGAGTCCCACACGTACACGTAGGCCCAGTTCTTGTTGCAACCCTTGAACTGCTTCACCGACGCCCACTTCTGGCCGGCTTCCCAGCCGATGTAGGCGGTGCCGCCGATCTGCGTCACCGGGCCACACCCCGGCGCCGACTCCGCGTGCGCGACCTCCGGCATGAACGTCGCCATCAGGGCCGCGGCCACCACGAGTGAACGCTTCATCGTCAGCACCTCCAGTCGGTTTCGGCGGTCTGCCAGACATCGCTGATCACGAAGTCCTTCAAGGCAGCGACCGCGCGGGTGCACTTGGTCAGCGAGTCGGTGCCCGCCGACCACCCCTCCTGCTGGTTGCGCGGGTAGGTCTTCTGGCCCTTGATCTGCTCCGCCACGTCCATGGCCACGGTGATCTGGAAGTCACCGACCCGGCGGGCGAACGAGTCCCACACGTACACGTACGCCCAGTTCTTGCCACAGCCCTTGAACTGCTTCACCGACGCCTTCGCGTCCCGGGAGTCACCACCGATGTAGGCGGTCTTGCCGATCTGCGTCACCGGGCCGCACCCCGGCGCCGACTCCGCGTGCGCCACCCCGGACGACAGTCCGGTCAGCACGAATGCGGCCACCGCCGCGACAGAAACGAATTTCACGGCACGACGGTGCCCCGCCCCAGTTAGTCAGCGGTAAATCGGCGTGGCAGCAGCAGCGCCGCGGCCGTGGCGGCCACCAGCATCACCACCGCCACGACCAGCGCGACCCGCAACCCCGCCACGGCCCCGAAAACCGCCACCGCGAGCGCACCGCCCGTCTGCCGGAAGGAGTTCAGCACCCCGGCAGCCATGCCCGCCCGGTCCGCGGCGACCTCTCCCATCAGCAGGGCGGTCAGCGACGGAACCGCCAGACCCAGGCCGAACCCGACCGGAACGAGCAGCAACGCGATCACCGGCATCGCGGTCGGATCGCCAACCAACAGCGCGCACAGCGCCAGCGCACAGATCGCCTGTCCCGCGGCGATCGGCACCCGCGGCCCGACCCTGGCCGCCACCCGCGCCGAGACCAGGTTGGCCGCGGCGACCACCGCCGTCATCGGCACGAACATCAACCCCGCCGCCTCAGCCGACAGGCCCAGCACGTCGTGGAAGTGCAGGCTCAGCACGAACACCAGCCCGTAGAAGGCGGCGTTCACCACGAACCCGATCACCACCGACAGCGTCACCGTGCGCGAACGGAGCAGGCTCAACGGCACCATCGGCGCCGCCACCCGCGACTCGACCAGTAGGAACGCGACCGCCGCCACCGCGGCAAGACCGAGCGATCCGAGCACCACGGGCGAGCCGAAGCCGTGCTCCCCGCCGTCGATCACCCCGAACGTCAGTGCCACCAGCGCCACGATCGCGGTGATCTGACCCAGCGGATCGAGCGGCCGGACCAGCCGCGGTGAACGTCCCGCGCGGGCCAGCACCACGAGAGTGGCGACGCCGACCGGCAGGTTGACGAAGAAGATCGCCCGCCAGCCCAGAGTGCCGGAAAGCACCCCGCCGACCACCGGACCAGCGGCGATCGCGAGAGCACCACCGACGGTCCACAGCGCGATCGCCCGTGCCCGTCGCGCCGCGTCCGGGAAAGCCTGCCGGACCAAAGCCAGCGACGACGGCAGCATGACCGCGGCCGCACCACCCTGCAGCAGCCGGGCGGCGATCAGCTCGCCCAGCCCCGGCGCCAGCCCGCAGGCCGCCGAGGCGACGGTGAAGACCGCCACGCCGGCACCGAACGCACGGCTCGCGCCGACCCGGTCCGACAACGCGCCCGCCGACAGCAGAAGTGCCGCGAACATCAGCAGGTAGGCGTCCACGACCCACTGCAGCGCCGCCGTACTACCGCCGAACTCGCGCCCAATGCTGGGCAGCGCGACGTTCATCGCCATGGAGTCGAGGTTGAGCAGGAAGATGCCCAGGAAAGCGGTAGCCAGGACCAGCTTCGGTCCGGCCGCCTGGCGCCGGACCTCTGGTACGAGAGTTGTCACCCGCTCAAGGCTGGTGAGGATCGCGAGCGCCGGGCAGACCGCGATCTTCGGGGTCACGCCAGAGGGGGTGTGACACGGCCAGGGAACCGAGACCTTCCGCTGGAAGACTGACGACCATGACCGAGTTCGGGAGGTTCCTGCGCGCTCGCCGTGGCGGCATCAGCCCGGCCGACGTCGGGCTGCCCGCCAGAACCGGCCCGCCGCCGCACCCCCGGCCTGCGCCGCGAGGAAGTGGCGGCACTGGCAGGAGTGAGCATCGACTACTACGTGCGGCTGGAACGCGGCAAGGAGACCCGCCCGAGCCCCTCCGTGGTCGAGGCGCTGGCCGACGCTCTGCGCCTGAACTGCGAGGAGCGCGACTTCCTGCGCGGACTCGCGGCACGCGCCGCGCGGCAGGCACCCGAACCCCGTCCACTGCCCTCACGCCGCGTCCGCCCCACCGTCACCCTGCTGCTGGAGACCTTGCGGCCCAACCCCGCGTACGTCGTGAGCCGCACCAACGACCTGCTCGCGGCCAACCCCGGCGGCCTGCGACTGCTGCACGGCATCGAGGACTGGCCGGAACGGCAACGCAACACCATCCGGTACACCTTCCTACACCCCGCCGCCCGCGAGCTGTGGATGGACTGGGAACAGAAGGCACAGGCGTGCGTCGCCCAGCTCCGTGCGATCGCCGGCACCGACCCCGACGCCCCCGACCTCGCCTCGCTCGTGGGCGAGCTGATCGTCAAGAGCCCCGACTTCAACCGGCACTGGGAACGCTACGAGGTGCGCTCGATCGGCGACGGCGAGAAGACCATGCACCACCCCGAGGTCGGCACCATGACGCTGTCCCACGAGGGACTGACCCTGAACCGCACTCAGGGTCAGCGCCTCGTCGTCTACCTGGCCACGCCGGGCACCCCGGACCACGACGCGATGACGCTGCTTGACCTGGCCGCGGGCGTCACCCCGCGGCCACCGCGTACAGGAACCACGTCGAGTGCGGGATCCACTGCTCGAGCCACCGCCAGTCCGTGTTCGGACCCGACGACGCCACACCCGGATCCCACTCGATCCCACGCCCGTCCGCGCCACGACCGGTGACGCCGTTGACGATCCCGCCCGCCGCCCTGATCCACCGCCACGACCCGACCGCCGAGCCGTCCGGGTACTCCAGGTAGATCGGCGCCGTCCTCCCGCTGCCCTCCAGCATGCACACGTCGAACGGGTTGCAGCCCACGATCCAGCTCAGCTGATCCGCCGCGTACGACCGCAACCGGGCCGCGAACGCCGCGTCGAACCGCGCAGCCGCCAGCCGCGCCGCCGCTGCCAGCGAGGCCAGGCGCGCGTTCTCGCCCTGCCACCACGTGCCGGCCGCGTCGTGCGGGAAGAAGAACCCGTCGAACCGCTCACCCGCCGCCGTCTGCACCACCTGCCGCGCATACCCGAACGGGTTCGGCACCGCGCCGGTGATCGACAGCTCGAACTCCAGCGACTTCCGCACCGCCGCAAGCACCTCGGAGCCCGCGATCGACGAGTACGCCAGCAACGCCACCACCGGCATGCCCGCGTCCGACGGATGGAAGTACGGCCGATCCTTGTCATCGGCCCGGAAATTCCCGCGAGGCATCAGCCGCGCCACCAACGACGACGCGCGACGATCCGCCTCAGCCCGGTACTCGGCCTTCGACGTCGCCTTGAACAACTCCACGGCCGCGAGCAGCACGTTGTAGTCGTCCTGGATGTTCTCCTTGCCGTCGTTGGTCAACCGCACGTTGTTGACCTGCAAGAACGAGAACGCCGCCTCAGCCGCCGCCAGGTACCGCGACCGCGGGAACTCCCCGTCCACCGAACCCCGCGCCGCCCGCGCCAGAGCCGCGACCGCGACACCACAGCCCTCGCGGTAGTTCAGAGGCCCCATGCGCAGGAAGCGTTTTGACGGGTCGATGCCGATGTCGTCCTCTTGCGGCTGCCGCACCGAGCCGTAGAACGACCCACCCGGCATCTGCACCCGCACCAGGTAATCCGCTCCGTACAAGGCCTCGTCGTGCAGCAACTCCCGCAGATGCCTGAAGTCCGCCACCTCACGCCGCGTCAGCTCGTCGTAGGCCGCCCACAGCACGTAGGCGGTCAACGGCAACTGCAGCGTGTTGCAGAACGAGTACCGCGACAGCTGCGTGAAGTGCTTCGACCAGTCCGCCGCCGCGTCGTACCAACCGCCGTGCGCGTCCACACGCACCGACGGATCCGGCTCATACGGCAGCGACCGATCCACCCGGTCGTACTCACCGAACGACCGCGAGTCCTTGAAGAACCGCACCACGTGCGGCAACGTCCGCCGCTCCAGCACCAGCGGCTCCACCACGAACGGCCGCGACACCGCACCGTCCGTCGACAGCACGAACTCACCAGAACGTGTGAACCCGGAGAAGTCCGCGACCGAATAGAACGACGGCACCGCGGGGAACTGGTTCGCTTTCCAGTCCGCCACCGGGCCCACGTGTTTCGCCGTGCCGCGATGCACGACCTTGCCCGTGCCGTGTTCCACCAGCTCGAACCGGTGCACGCCCGGCGTCGAGCAGGCGATCACGGCCCGCTTCGGCCCGTCCGCCTCATACCCGACGTTGTTCGTCAGCACCCACGTCACGCCGCCAGGGGCAGCCGACGCCGTTCCGGCCGCAGCCAAAGCCCCAGCCGTGCCCAGCAGGAATCCACGCCTACCTGTGCCCATCCCGTACGCCTCCAAAACGTAACGGAGGGCGGCGGCACGGTCACTCTATGGTGCAGGAGCGAACGGCACCAGTACGACGGTGATGTTGTCGTGGCCGCCTGCTTCGAGGGCGACCTTCACGAACTCCTCCGGCCCGCACGGCAGCAGCGGCTGCAGGTCCTCCGGCTGAGGCCGGTAGTTGTGCAGCCCGTCCGAGCACAGCAGGAACACGCCAGGAGAGGTGGGCTGCAGCGTCGCGACCTGCGGCACCACCGGGCCGGCGTCAGCGCCGATCCACCGCGACAGCACGTGCGCGCGACGGTCCGTGCGCGCCTGCTCCTCGGTCAGCACACCCTCCGCGACCAGCTGCGCCGCCCACGTGTCATCGGTCGTGAGCTGCTTGGAGCCCTCCTCCGACAACCAGTAGGCGCGCGAGTCGCCCACCCAGCCGATCGTCGCCGAGGTGTCCGTGACCAGCACCGACACGAACGTGCACGACGGCGCGACACCCCGCCCACCTGCCTCGACCGGCTCGGTCTCCACGAGCTGCTCGACCGCGAAGCAGGAGGCCGCCACGGCGTCGATCATCGCCTGTTCCGGATCCGCGGTGTCGATCAACGCGTTGAGCAGCACGTCCACGGCGGCGTCGGCGGCGGCCTGCGAGGCCTGCTCCGCGCGTTCCGAGGACGCCACCCCGTCGCAGACCACAGCGGCGACACCCTTGCCCGCGACGGTCCCGAACGCCATCGAGTCCTCGTTGCGCGCTCGTCGCTTGCCGCGGTCGCTGACCCCGGACACCGTGCCTAGCGTGTACTCCACCCGGTCACGCGCCGATGGCTGGTGCCGGCCGCACTGCGTGCAGTAGTCCTCGTCGTCGATGTCCGGCGAGCCGCACAGGATGCACGAGGCCTGCGCGGGACCGGTCGGCCCGCCCAGCGGCGTGCGGCGGACGAGCAGGTTGCGCCCGCACGCCTCGCAGAACCGGTCCTCCTGCGCGACGGGCGCGAGGCACTCCGGGCACTTCAGGGTGTCCATCAAACCAACGTCCTAGGCCTTACCGCGTTCGCGCGGTCCACCAATGCGATCCGTTCCTCCGGCGTGGCCGCGAACCGGGCCAGCGTGCGGTAGCGCCGCTCGAGACCCAGCCGAAGCTCGTGTTCGGAGAGTGCACAGTCCAGCACCCTGCCCTCCGCGGCCTGATTGCGGGTCACGTAGTCGTACGCCGCCTCCAGCACCTCAGCCGACAGCTGGGTGTGCGAATGAACGTCGATGTCCAAGGCGTGCAACCGTTCCCCGGCCGCGACGAGGTCCTCGGCACCGCAGTCACCGAGCTGCGCGCGTACCGCCGCGATCTGCGCCGCCAGATGTTGTGAAGAAGTGTCCGGAACGGACAGCAGCACGTCGACCGCCCGCGCCCGGTCCCCGCAGGCCAGCAGCACCCGAGCCAGACCGAACGCCGCCGACACGTACGCGTGGTCCGTCCGCCAGACCAGCTCGTACCAGCCCGCCGCCGCTTTCAGGTCGCCGGTGGCCTCCGCGCACACCGCGAGCGCGAGCTTCGGCGCCGCCTCACCGGGCACCGCCGAGCACACCGCGTCGAAGAACCCCAGCGCGTCCTCGGCGCGTTCGTCGGTCAGCGCGGCCAGGCCCCGGTACCAGTCGGGCCGCCAGTCCTCGGGGTCGAGCTCGGACTCGTCGAACAGCGACGGTGTCGTCAGAGCCTCCAGCTCGCGCAACGCGGCCTCGGTGTCCCCGGACTCGATCAGCACCCGCACGATCCGCAGCCGCACCTCGACGGTGAGCTCCGGTGCCTTGCGCAGTCCCGCCGGATCCGACGTCGTCGCCGTCGCCAGCCAGGAGGCCGCCGCGTCCGAGGTGCTCACGCTCGCGGCGGCAGCACGCCTGGCGCCACCTCGGCCAGGTCCAGCGAGCCCTCCACACCGAAGCGGCGGCGTTCCGGCGTGAACTGCCGCGACGGGCCCGGCCGCTGCACGCCGTCCTCGATCGCCAGCACCTCGCGCAGCACGCCCGTGAGCTGGTCGGCCATGTCCTCGGCGCTCGAGAAGCGCAGCTCCGGGTTCGGGTTCGTGGCGCGCAGCAGCAGCCGGTGGAACGACTCGAACCGCCCCAGCAGCGGTTCCTCGTCCACCGTCGGCAGCCGGTCCTTGCAGCGGCCGCGGAAGTCGAACGGGAAGCTCATCACCGCGAGCGCCCGCCCGACGGTGTAGATGTCGGAGAACACCGACGGCCCGATCGTGCCGATCTCCGGCGCCTGGTAGCCGACGGTGCCGTAGATGGGGGAGTGGTGGTCGTCGATGCGCCGCACCGCGCCCAGGTCGATCAGCTTGAGCTGCTCCTCGGTGTGGATCATGTTGTCCGGCTTGAAGTCGCAGTACAACAGCCCCACACCGTGCAGGTATCCGACCGCGGGCAGGATCTCCAGCACGTACGCGATGGCCTGCGCCAGCGGCAGCGCCTCGTCGCCGCGGCCCTCGCGGCGCCGGTGCGTGATCATGTCCTTGATCGACTCGCCGCCGACGTACTCCATCACGATGTACTCGACGAGGTTGCCGGTCTTGCGGTCCGCGTGCCGGATGAAGTTGTGGATCTTCACGATGTTCGGGTGCTCGACCTCGGCCAGGAACCGCCGTTCGGCCAGCGCCGCCGCCATCGCGTCCGCGTCACCCGAGTCGAGCAGGCCTTTGAGCACCACCCACCGGTCACTCACCGCGTGGTCGAGCGCCAGGTACAGCCACCCCAGGCCACCGTGCGCCAGACACCCCAGCACCTCGTACTGGTCGTGCAGCACCTCGCCCGGTTCCAGCTTCGGCGTGAACGAGTACGCGTGACCGCACTGCGGGCAGAACCCCTCCACCCGGCCCGGTTTGCCGTCCTTCTGCCTGCCGACCTTCTTGCCGCACTTCGAGCAGAACCGCTTCGCCTCGGGAACCTCGGGGTTCTCCAGCACCGCCGTCTTCGGATCCCGGTACGGCACCCGCGGCACCTCGACCAGGCCCGCCCCCAGCCGGCCACGGCTCATCGACCGCGCGCTGCCCCGGCGGGTGCGCCCGGAACTGGAGCGGCCCGAACTGCCTCGGGACGCCTCCTGCGACACCGACCAGGGTGCGGTCCCCGGCGACGTCGCGGGCCCGGTCGCGGGCAGATCCAGTTCCTCGCTCGACTCGTTCTTCATCCCGGGTGCCCCTCCCTAGTCCCGATAACGAGCGACAGGCGGCGCTGGTGCCGGCCCCAGCGTGTTCAACCACCGCCCGTAGATCGCACCCCACGTGCCGTCGCCGCGCATCCGCTCCAGCACACCGTTGACGAACCTGACCAGGTCCTCCTGCCCCTTGGGCACCCCCACGCCATAGGGCTCCTCGGTGAACCTCGCCCCCACCACCTCGGTATAGGGGTCCTGCGCCGCCAGCCCCGCCAGGATCGTGTCGTCGGTGGAGATCGCGTCCGCCTGCCCCTGCTGCAGCATCACCAGGCAGTCGGTCCAGTTCGGCACGCTCACCGTCGTCTTCACCCGGTTCACGACGTTGTTGAGCGACGTCGACCCCGACGCCACGCACACCTTCTTGTCCGCCAGGCTCTCCACGCCGGTGATGCCGGAGTTGCGGCGCACCAGCACCCGCTGCCCGGCCTGGTAGTAGACCTGCGAGAAGTCCACGTCCCTGAGCCGGTCGCAGGTGATGGTCATCGTCCGCACGACGAGGTCGACCTCGCCGCGTTGCAGCATCGGGATCCGTTCGGCCGAGGTGACGACCTTGAACTGCACCTTCTTCTCGTCACCGAAGACCGCCTTCGCGATCTGCCGTGCCACGTCGACGTCGAAGCCCTCGATCTCGCCGGTGAACGAGTTGCGGAACCCCATCAGGTAGGAGTTCTGGTCCACCCCGGCGATCAACCGGCCGCGCTTGAGGATCCGTTCCATGTTCGAGCCCGCCGGCATCTGGCCCGGTGCGGGGAGCGGACCAGGACGCAGGCTCGCCGTCGCGTCACACGCCGGCGCCGGTCCCGGCGAACTGCTCGGCGCCGCCGTCACCGTGCTCGCGTTGGCCG
>NZ_VSRL01000298.1 GCF_012184385.1 Lentzea indica | reverse complement strand
CCACGTCAGCGCCATGTGCGCGGCGACGGCGGACAGCCCGAGCGCGGCCATCGGAGCAGGCTGCACGCCGTCCGGCAGGAAGACCAGATCTTCCTGGCGCGCCACCGCCTTCGAAGTCATGCTTCCATCGCCCGCGGCCATCCCGGCGCTGGTGGGGAACCAGACCGCTCGCCCGTCGACCGTTCCCACGCCCTGCACGCCGGGCGTCGCGGGGACACCGAAATACGAGGTTCCGGTGGCGCACAACAGGTCGAGCGGAGTGATCGGGGCGGCGAGCACGTCGACGAGCACCTCGTCGGGTGCGGCAACGGGCTCGTCCCTGTCGGCCAACGCCGGAGGCTGACCGGGACGAACGATCAGTGCGGCGCGCATGGTTGCAGGACGAAGTCGTACCTGGCCTCGACCCACGGCACGGAGCACTCGAGACCGTCCGGGGTGGATCCTGGCTCGCGCTGGTCGTATCTGACCACCAGTTCCTGCTTGGTGCCGAACACGACGTCGCTGTCGAGGTACTCGGCGCCCTCCTCGAACAGGTGCGTGATCAACGGTTCGTGGCCGTCGGCGGTGAGCAGGAAGTGGACGTGCGCGGGGCGGAAGTGGCTGATCTCCGTCCGCCCGATCAGGTCGCCGACCGGGCCGTCCATCGGGATCGAGTACCCCTTCGGCGCGATCGTGCGCACGCAGTACGTGCCGTCCTCACGGGCGTGGTACTTCGCCCGCAGCCGGGCCTCGTCGACGTCGAGCTGAGCCTCATAGGCGCCGTCGGCGTCGGCCTGCCACACGTCCAGCACCGCATCCGGTACCGGCGAACCGTCGAGCGAACGGACGGTTCCGGTGATGTAGAGCGGAGTTCCCGCCACGTCGTCGGACATGTCCCCGCCGAAGCCGAGCTCGGGGGAGCCCTCGATGTGGAACGGGCCGAGCACGGTGGCCGGTGTCGCGCCCGGCTCGAACCGGTGGTTCATCTGCACTACGAGCATGCTCAGCCCGAGCACGTCCGAGGCGAGGATGAACTCCTCGCGCTTCTCGTCGCTGATCTGCCCGGTGGCGGTGAGCCATTGGATCGCGGTCATCCATTCGGCCTCGGTGAGCCGCACCTCGCGGGCGAAGTCGTGCAGGTGGCGGACGAGCGCGGTCATGAGCTGCGCGGTCCGCGGGTCCTTCGCGGTGGCCCAGCGCTGCTCCGCGAGAGTCGTGATGTTGTCCTCGGTGACCAGCTGCATGCTCACTCCTCTGAAGGCGTGACTGACCGCGTGTTCGTGTCCACGGACAGGAAGATGTCGTTGGCGACGGGATTGCGCAGTTCCTCGGCGAGCTGCCCGATCAGACCGGCGGTGCGGGCCAGCAAAGCGAAGCCCCGCAACAACTCCAGCGGGAGGCCGAGGTCGGCGAGTGCCGCACCGCACGTGCCGGCACCGTTGAGCGGCAATGTTTTGCCGAGCACGCGCGGGTGGACGCGTCCGATCGCGGCGAAGAGCGACAGGTGCGGCCCGATCAGGCCTTCCTCCGCGGCGATCTCGAACAGCCGGGCCGTGCGCGGGTCACCGTTCTTGTGCATGTGGTGGCCGAGTCCGGGGATTCGGGCTTTTCCCTGTGCCTGAACGTGAACGGTTTCCAGCGCGAGCGCGTCCCAGCCGTCGTCATCGGCCGGCAGCTCGGCGGCGCTCACCACGGCGTGCAGGAACCGGCCGGCGTCCTCGGTCACGCCGAGGAACCGCGAACCACCGCCCAGCAGCCCCGCCGCGAGCGCCCCCTGCACGGAGTCGGGCGCGGAGAGGAAGGTGAGGCGGCTGACGATCGCGGTCGGCGTGAACCCGTGGTCGGCGAGCGCGGCGAGCACGGCCTCGAACACCCGTGTCTCACCCCGGCTCGGCCTGCGCTGGGTGGCGAGCCAGAACGCCAGCTCGCCGAACCCGACGCTGCCCATCACGTCGCGGGCGAGGTCCTGTCCCAGCAACGTGATCGTCTCGGGCGTCGACGCGCCGAGCGCCGTCTCATACACCGTCACGGTCCTCCTTCAGCCACGCGCGCAGCTCGGCGCCGTGCTCGTCCAGCTCCGGTGGCGGCAGCTCGTAGACGGCGGGTGTCTCGGAGAACCGGATGGGGTGCCGGGTCGTCGGCACGTCCCCGACCACCACGACGGGATCGAGCCCGAACCGCTCGGCCATCGCGAACCCGCCGTCGATCGTGTTGATCGGCCCGCACGGCACACCCGCCGCGACGAGCAGGTCGAACCACTCGACGGCGCCGCGGGTGCGCAGCCGTTCGACCAGGACGGGCCGCAGCTCCTCGCGGTTGCGGGTGCGGTCGGCGTTGCGGGCGAACCGGGGGTCGTCCGCGACGTCCTGCAGTCCGAGCACCTCGCACAGCCTGCGGAACTGGCCGTCGTTCGCTGCCGCCACGATGAGGTCGTTGTCGGCGGTGGGCAACGGTTCGTAGGGGAAAACGCTGGGGTGCGCGTTGCCCATCCGGAACGGCACGGTGCCTCCGGCGACGAACGCCGAGCTGTGGTTCACCAGGCCGGTCAGCGCCGACGACAGCAGGTTCACCTCCACGAGCTGGCCCTGCCCGGTGGCGTCGCGGTGGCGCAGCGCAGCGAGGATGCCGATCACGGCGTGGTTGCCCGCCATGACGTCGAACACCGAGATGCCCGCGCGGTACGGCGGCCCGTCCGGATCACCGGTGAGGCTCATCAGGCCGGAGATCGCCTGCACCATCAGGTCGTAACCGGGGACGTGCCTTCCGTCCCCCGAACCGAAACCGGTGATCGACGCGTAGATCACCCGCGGGTTCGCCGCGCTGACACTCGCGTGGTCGAGCCCGTACTTGGCCAGGCCGCCCGGTTTGAAGTTCTCGATCAGGACGTCGGCACGGCGGGCGAGCTCACGGCCGAGCGCGGCGTCGGTCTCGTCGCGCAGGTCCAGCGCGATGGAGCGCTTGCCGCGATTGATCCCGAGGTAGTAGGTCGAGACGTTGTCCCGCACGGGCGGCATCCACGTGCGGGTCTCATCCCCTTGCGGGCCTTCGACCTTGACGACGGACGCGCCCATGTCGGCCAGCAGCATGGTCGCGTACGGGCCAGCGAGCACGCGCGAGAAGTCGGCGACGAGCAGGCCTTCGAGTGGACCCATCAGACGGACGTCCGGGTGTCGCCGCGGTACTCGGTGTAGGTGTAGGGGTTGTCCAGGACCTTCGTGGTCGGGATGTCCGGGTTCATGCCCTTCTCCCACGCCTCCTCTCCCAGTTGCGCACGCAGGTGGTCGACGGTGCGTTCGACCTGGGAGCGGATCGCGGCGAGGTCGACGTCAACGAGCCGGTGGTCGCGTTTGACGATCCGCCCGTCGACGATCACGATGTCCACATCGGACCGCTGGGCCTGGAACGCCACGTGCCCGTACGGGTTGAGGACGGGGAACATCGCGGGCGAGTTCTCGTTGCGCAGCAACACGATGTCGGCCTTCTTGCCGACCTCCAGGCTGCCGAGGTCTTCACGTCCCAACGCATGCGCTCCGCCCATCGTCGCCCACTCCACGACGTGCTCGGCCCTCAGCGACGAGTGCGTGACGGTGTCGTTCTTGGCGTGTGCCGCCATGTGCTCGCGCGCTCGGTCGGCGCCCAACGTCGTGCGCATTGCGGAGAACAGGTCACCGCTCCACCACACCGAGGTGTCCATCGACAGCGACACCGGGATGCCGTGGTCGCGGATCGCCCAGGTGGGCGGGTAACCCTGGCCCGCGCTCTGCTCGCTCTCGGTCGACACGGAGATCGACCCGCCGGTGGCCGCGATGCGGTGGTAGGAGTCGGCGGACAGCGTGGCGGCGTGCACGTAGATCGACTGGGGCGTCATGAACCCGTTGTCGTACATGAGGCGAATGCCGTCGTCGTTGGTCGCGCCCCACACGCCCGCGTGCGTGGTGACGGGGACACCGAGCTCGCGCGCCACCTCGAAGGCCGGCTTCTCCGGGAACGCCGGGTCGCCGGTGACGTCGAACGCGAGCTGGAAGCCCAGCATGTCGTCGCCGGTGATGCGGCGGGAGACGAAGTCGCGGAACTCGGGCTTGGCCGTCCACGACGCGGGGCTGTCCTGGATGTTGCCGTAGGCCAGGACGAACCGGCCCGGCACCGCTTGCAGCGCGTCGACCGCGGCGTCGGCGTGATCGGTCGTCTGCAGCCCGTGCGACCAGTCCACGGTCGTGGTGACACCGGCGTCGAGCGCTTCGGCGGCGCCGAGAAGGTTGCCGGCGTGGACGTCTTCAGGACGGAAGACCTTGCCCCACTCCAGGTAGTACCAGACGAAGTACTGCGTGAGCGTCCAGTCGGCGCCGTAGCCGCGCATGGCGGTCTGCCACATGTGCCGGTGTGTGTCGATCATGCCCGGCATGACGATGCCGTGCGTGGCGTCGATCTCGACGGTGCCCTCCGGCACCTCCAGCCGAGACCCGATCGCGGCGATCTTGTCACCGGCGACGAGGACGTCGTGATCGGCCAGCACCCGATGCTGGCCGTCCATCGTCAGGACGGTGCCGTTTCTCAGGACAACAGGACGTCGTTCGCCGACCATCGGGGACCTCCTCGACCGGCATGCGGACAGGTGTCCGTTGAATCCTCAACCTTGTCCGGCCGTGCGTCAACCCGCTCAGGCAACGACCACGTGCGGCACCGTGTCGAGCCGCGCGAAGTCGGCGCTGATGTCGCCGGCCGCCTGCAGCAGGAGCGGCAGGTGGTGCTCGACCATGAACTCGACCGACGTCTCGGCCGCGTGGCAGTTGACGTTGAGCCCGGCCACGACCGTGCCGTTCCCGTCGCGCAACGGCGCCGCGATCGACCGGATCCCCGGCGCGAGCTGCTCGTCGGTCAACGCCCACCCGCGCGCCCGCACGTCCCGCAGCTCTGCGTCGCGCTCGGCCACGTCCGGCTGCCACCTTGGTGTTAGTCCCGACCGCGTCGGCTGCGCGAGCACGGCCTCCAGCTCGGCCGGCGGCAACGCGGCGAGCTGCACCTTCCCGAGCGAGGTCTGCAGTGCGGGGAACCGCGTCCCGATCTGCACCGACAGCGTGACGATCTTGGGCACCGCGACCCGCGCGACGTAGACGATGTCCGAGCCGTCGAGCTGCGCGATCGAGCAGGACTCGTTGGTGCGCGCGCCCAGGCGTTCCATGTGCGGGCGGGCGACGTCCCACAGCCCCATCGACCGCACGTACGCGACACCGAGTTCCAGGACCTTCGGCGTGAGCGCGAACCCGTTCTCGTTCTGCCGCGCGTACCCGAGCTCGACCAGCGTGAGCAGGACACGCCGGGCGGTCGGCCGCGCGAGTCCGGTGGCCGCGGCGACCTCGCTGAGCGGCATCACCGGACGCAGCGGCTGGAACGCGCGGATCACGTCCAGCCCGCGGGCGAGCGCCTCGATGAAGTCGGGGCCGGTGTCAGGACGAGCAGGCATGCCATCACGGTAGCGGACACCTGTCCGCTAGTGCCGTGACCGCCAGGCTTTGCCCCGTATTTCGACGGTCAGACGGGTGCGAGGTGCCCTGCTGAGCGCCGGAAGGCGCGGTGATGGCTGGCGGTCACGGCACTAGACCGTGTCCCTCGTGCGAGCTACACGCGGATGTCCACTCAGCGGTGACGTTTCGGCGCCGCGAAATCCCTAGCGTTCCCGGCAACGGCGGCACGACGGCCGCGAACATCTGACGAAGGATCGCTCATGCGACTGTTGAAGCAGCTCGGCCTGGTGGCGCTGGTCGCACTGGCCGGTAGCGCCGGTGTCAACGCGGTGGCGTGGAACGTGCCGCTCACCGTGGTCCTCGGCCTCGCCACGGCGGTGCTGTCCCTGGCCGCGTACACCTGGGTGGTGCGGCGGAGCGAGCGCCGTGAGCCCGTGGAGGTCGCGCTGAAGACCGCTCCGGCCGCCCTCGGCCGTGGAGTCCTGATCGGACTCGCGATGTTCGTCGCCGTGATCGTGAACATCGCTTTCCTCGGGAGCTACGAGGTGAACGGCTGGGGTTCCGCGACGGGCGCGATCGCGATCTTCGGGTTCACGGCCGCCGCCGTGGTGGTGGAGGAGCTGCTGTTCCGCGGCATCCTGTTCCGCATCGTCGAGGAACGGCTCGGCACGTGGGGTTCGTTGGTGCTCAGCGGTGTGCTGTTCGGTCTGGTGCACGCGTTCAACCCGAACGCCACGTTGTGGAGCTCCACCGCCATCGCGATCGAGGCCGGCTTCATGCTCGCCGCGGTGTACGCGGCCACGCGCAACCTGTGGGTGCCGATCGGAGTGCACTTCGGCTGGAACTTCGCCCAGGGCGGTGTGTTCAGCACCAGCATCTCCGGCACGGACGCTCCGCAGGGGCTGCTGGACGGTGTCACGTCCGGTCCCTCCATCGTCAGCGGCGGGGAGTTCGGGCCTGAGGCGAGCGTTTACTCGGTACTCGCCGGTGTGCTGCTGACGGTGGTCTTCCTGTGGCTGGCCCGGCGCCGGGGCAACGTCGTGCCACGCAGGGGACGCAGGGCACCGGCCGCTACGCTCGCTACGTGAGCCGCGTGAGCCGTCTGGTCAGCTTGTGGCGCCGCTGGGACGTCACGGTTCAGGACGCACCGCTCGCGCTGTTTTTCGTGCTGGCGTCGCTGGTGCCCGCGTTGTACAACAAGGGCACTCAGCTCGGCGAGTTGCCGACCAGGCCGATGGACGCATTCGCGATCGTGGTGATCGCACTGGAATGCCTGCCGCTGATCGTGCGCAGGCGGTGGCCTCTGATCTGCCTCGCGCTGGTGTCGATCGCGTTCGCCGCCGACCAGCTGCGCGCCTACCACACCGTCGCCGGCACCGCCCTGCCCATCGCGCTGATCAGCGCCGGACTGCACGTGTCGCATCACCGGCGCGGCACTGTGATCGCGGCGTCCGCCGGATACGTGGCGCTGGCGGTCGCGCTGGACCTCAACGGGGCGACCGAGGGCGTGGCCGGGTTCGTCACCTTCTACCTGGCGCTGGCCGCCGCGTGGGCCATCGGCGCGTGGCTGCGGCTCTCCCGCAGCGCGGAGGAGGAACGCCGCCGGCACATCGCCGTGGCCACCCGCGTCGAGGAACGGACCTCCATCGCCCGCGAGCTGCACGACGTGGTGACCCACCACGTGACCGCGATGGTGGTGCAGGCCGAGGCAGCGCGTTATCTGACCGCGTCCCCCGACCGTCTGGACCAGACGTTGCAGGCGATCACCGACACCGGACGGCGGTCCCTCACGGACCTGCGGCACCTGCTGGACCTCCTGAACCCGGACCACAGCAGAGAGTCCCTCGGCGACCTGCACAGCCTGGTCGAGCAGACCAGGCTGGCCGGTCAGCCGGTGGAGTTCGCCGAGGAGGGACGGACGACGCGGGACGCGGGCAGTGCCGAAGCCGTCGCGTACCGGGTCGTGCAGGAAGCGTTGACGAACGCGCTCAAGTATGCGCACGGCAACCCGACGAACGTCCACGTGCGTTACGGCGAAAGGGAAATCCTCGTGGAGGTCGGCACGGAGGGCACCAGGTCGTCCACCGCCTCGCCCGGCGGAAGCGGCCGCGGCCTGGCCGGGTTGCGCGACCGCGTCGACGTGCTGGGCGGCGAGTTCACGGCGGGACAACAGGAAGGCGGCTTCGTGGTCCGTGCGCGCATCCCCGCGGGGAACCCGTCGTGACCGCACCGGTCCGCGTGCTGGTCTGCGACGACCAGGCGCTCATCCGCACCGGGTTCGCCACGATCATCGACGCGCAGCCCGACCTCGAGGTGGTGGGGGAGTGCGGGGACGGCCGCGCGGCGGTCGACCTGACCGCCAGGCTGAACCCGGACGTCGTGGTGATGGACGTGCGGATGCCGGTGCTCGACGGCATCGCGGCGACCCGGCTGCTGGCGGGCGCCGGCGTCGCCGATCCCGTCAAGGTTCTCGTGGTGACGACGTTCGACCTCGACGACTACGTCTACGAGGCACTGCGTGCCGGTGCGAGCGGGTTCCTGCTCAAAGACGCGCCACCGGCGCAGCTGCTGCACGGCATCAGGACCGTCGCGAGCGGTGCTGCCCTGCTCGCCCCCGAGGTGACCCGCCAGCTCGTCGGCAGGTACGCGGCGCGCATCCGGCCCGCCGAGCAGACCCCGGCCCAGGTCCAGCTCGCCCCGCGCGAGCTCGAGGTGCTGCGGCTCATCGCGGAAGGCCTGTCCAACAGCGAGATCGCCACGGCACTGGTGATCAGCCAGGAGACGGTGAAGACGTACGTGTCGCGCATTCTCACGAAGCTCGACCTGCGCGACCGGGTGCAGGCGGTCGTCTACGCCTACCGGCGGGGACTGGTGACCTGACGGTCACAGCTCGTGACGTGATCGCCACGATCCGGTAAGAAGGCGAGCCATGAGCACTCGGATGGTCGTGTTGAGCGCGCTGGTCGCCGCCACCCTGGTCACGCCTGCCGCCGAGGCCGAGCGGGCGGGCACCGGCTGGTTCACCTCGTGGGCGCAGTCCCAGCAGCACCTCGCCCCTGTCACGCTGCACGACCAGTCGATGCGGATGATCACGCATCTCAGCCAGGGCGGCAGCGCTGTCCGGATCCGGGTGCAGAACACGTTCGGCAAGGTCCCGCTGACGATCGACCGCACGACCGTCGCGCTCAGCACCGGTGGTGCCGCGGTGGAGGCCACGCGCGACGTCACGTTCGGCGGCCGTCGCGCGGTCACGATCCCGCCCGGCGGCGAGCTGTGGAGCGACCGGACGTCCCTGAACACCGCGCCCGGCGCCGACGTCGCGGTCAGCATGCACGTCGCGGGTGACGTCGTCCCCGGCCGGCACGAGTCGGCGTTCCGGGAGAACTACCTGACGCCGCCCGGCTCCGGTGAGCACACCACGGACACAGGAGCGGCGTACACGCAAACGGTCCAGTCGACCTACGTGGTCAGCGCGGTCGACGTGTTCAACCCGCGGTTGAAGGGGACGGTGGTGCCGTTCGGCAGCTCGGTCGTCGACGGCGTGGGCAGCACCAACTGCGGACCCGGCTGCACCGAGCTGGGCACCAACAAGCGGTGGACGGACGTGCTGGCCAGGCGGATCGTCGCCGAGTCGCCGCACCAGCCACAGCTCGCCGTCGCCAACGCCGGTATCAGCGGAACGACGAGCGCCGTCTGCCCGAGGACACCGGCGGCGTTCGTCGGCCTGGACGCGCTGGCACGGCTGGAACGAGATGTCCTTGCGCTGCACGGCGTCACGGACGTCATCTACTACTACGGCACGAACGATGTCGCGAACGGCTGCACTGCGAACGACATCGTGGCGAGCTACCGCGAGGTGTTCCGGCGACTGCGTGCCGCCGGGATCGCCGTGCACGTCACCCCGATCACGCCCAGGCCCGGTTACAGCGACCAGAACAACGTGGATCGCCACGCCGTCAACGACTTCGTGAAGCGCGGCAGCGACTGCTCGGACACCTGCTCGTCGTTGATGGACTTCGAGCAGGTGCTGGAGGACCCGGTCAGGCCGAACAGCATCAACCCGCCCTACGACACCGGTGACGGCGTCCATTCAAACATCAAGGGGCAGCAGGCGATCGCGGACTACATCGCGCTCGACGCGATCGCCTGAGTCAGGGCTTCGGAGCCGGGACGGGCGCGCCCGTGCAACTGTTCGTCGTCGTGCGGCAGGTGTCGAAGAAGGTCACCGTGCTGCTCACCTGGAAAGCCCGATCGCCAGCGTCAGTTCGAGCACCCGTTGCGGCGAGGCGAGATCCGGGTACAGCTCACGCAGTTGCGACATCCGGTACCGGACGGTCTGCGGATGCACGAACAACGCCGTCGCCACCTCCTCGCGCCGGCCGTGGTGCAGCAGCCACGCCCGAAGCGTCTCCTCCAGCCGTCGAGCCGTGCTCACAGGCAATGCACGCAACGGCGCGAGCGCGCGCGCACGCAGGTCGCGTCGCTCGGCATCGGCGCTGAGCACGAGCTCGACCAGGTGGTCCTCGGTGTCGCGGATGTCGGGGGACACCTGACGCGCGCGCATGGCCCGTGCGTAGGAGGCGGACGCACGCATCCATGGACGTGCGGGGCCGACGACGACGGCGGTGCGGGCGGTCAGCTGCCGCAGCAGGTGCGGGCGGTCGGCGTCGGGCACCAGCAGCACG
>NZ_VSRL01000297.1 GCF_012184385.1 Lentzea indica | reverse complement strand
CCAGCTGCAGACGAACTACCTCGACCAGAGCGACACGACCGCGGTCACCGTGACGCAGAAGATGCCTGTCGGCACGAGCCTCGCGGCCACCGACGCCGCCGGTGACCTACCCGCCGACCACCCCGCAGCACCCGCCGACGACGTCGCGTCCGTCGGAGACCTCCTACCCCGCGACGACGCCGCCGGCCTCGTCGAGCCCTGCCCGGTAGGGAGTCACCGCTGAACTGGGAGGCCGAGTTCACCCATCTCTTCGACCGGTGCGCCGACTCGATGCGCTTCACCGCGTTCTTGTTGTGCGGCAACTGGCACGAAGCTGAAGACGTGATGCAGTCGGCGTTCCTGAAGCTCTACCTGGCCGGTCCGAAGCTGGCCGACCGGGAGGGGCTCGAACCGTACCTGCGGCAGATCGTCGTCCGGACGTTCCTCGCGGAACGCCGGAAGGTGCGCTGGCGCAGGGAGAAGCTCACCGACACACCTCCTGAGGGCCTGTCCTCCGTCGCAGGGACGGAGGACAGGCTCGTGGTGTGGCAGGCGCTGTCCGCCGTGCCCGCACGGCAACGCGCCGTCCTCGTGCTGCGCTACTGGAACGACCTGAGCGTCGAGGACACCGCGGCGGCGCTGCGGTGCTCGACCGGCACGGTCAAGTCGCAGAGCAGCAAGGGACTGGAGACACTGCGGCGCAAACTGGGACCGGAGTTCGACCATCTGAGGCTGGAGGTGTGATGGTTCGCGAAGACGATCTGCGGGCGACATTTTCCGCGTTGAGCGCCGAAGAGGCGCCGCCGCGTGCCGTCACGGCCGCCGACCTGATCCAGCGCGGACGAGGTGTGCGGTCGCGCCGGCGCGCCATCGCGGTGGGCGGCACCGCGCTCGCGACCTTCGGCGTCGTGGGCGTGGCGCTCGCCGTGCTGCCTCCCTCCGTGCCACCGGAACCGCTGGCGCCGCCTCCGTCCACGTCGACGCAGGTGCCCACCACCACGATGCCGCCCAGTTCCGTGCCGTCGACACCGCTGACGACAGCGCCCGACGAGCCGCCGCGATCGACCAGTCCGCTCGGCACTCCGCCGACGCAACAGGACACCTCGTCGTCGCCACCTCAGACGACGAACTCGTCGCACACGGCGGAACAGCCAGGGACGTCGGTGCCGGCGTCCTCCATGCCCGCGGGGGCGACCACGCCGCCACCGTCCCGCTGATCGTTTATTCGTTCGGCTGCGGGGATCGGCGCGCCCACAATGCGGGCATGAGCTCTCAGATACGCCTCGTCGAGGTCACCGACGCCAATCGCGACGCGGTGATCGCCGTGCGCGTGCACCCGGCGCAGGAACGTTTCGTCGCGTCCGTCGAGAAGTCCTTCCAGCACGCGGAGGAGAGCCCGGACGCCAACCCGTGGTTCCGCGCGGTCTACGACGGCGACGGGCCGGTCGGCTTCGTGATGCTCAGCTGGAACGTGACGCCTCAGCCCGACATCCGCGGGCCGTACTTCCTGTGGCGCCTGCTCGTGGACGCGAAGCTGCAGGGCCGTGGCTACGGCAGCGCGATCTTGAACGAGGTCGTGGCGCTGCTGCGCGCGGAGGGAGCCACCGAGCTGCTCACCAGTTACGTGCCGGGTGAGGGATCACCCGAGCCGTTCTACCGCGGGTACGGATTCCTGCCGACCGGCGAGGTCGACGAGGACGGCGAGATCATCCTGAAGCTGGATCTCAGCGCCCGACCGTGAAATGCCGGTCCGCACCCGGCTCCTCGAGCTCGTCGAGCACCGCTACGGCCAGGTCCTCCGCCGAGATCCACGACGCGCCGGACGCGTCGGTGAGCAGCACGTCCTGGCCGCGCCGGTAGGTGCCGGTGCGCTCACCGGGTTCGAGCAGCGCGGGCGGGCTGAGGTAGACCCAGTCCGCCGGATGCTGCCGGCACACCTCGAACTGGCGCACGCTGGCCGCGGCGATGGGACGGATGTGCGTTGGCACGTAACGGTTGTCGTCGAGCACGAGTCCCGTGCCGCCCGGTGACCGCAGCGGTGCTGCGCCGCCCACCACGATCATCCGCGTTCGCGAGGCGAGTGCCGCGTCGAGCAACGCCGTGGTGGTCGTGCCGACGGTGGACTCCTGGCCCGGTCGTGGCCGGGTGGCGGCGACGGCACCGTCCATTCCGGACAGCAGGTCACCCATCAGATCGACGTCGGTCGCGTCACCCCGCACCGCCCGCACGCCCGGTGTGGTGGGTACCTGGCCGCGGAACACCGCTGTCACGTCGTGCCCGCGGCGCACCGCCTCGGCCACCACTCGCGACCCGACCATGCCGGAGGCGCCGACGACTGCCAACTTCACTGGAGAACTCCTTTGCTGAGAACGGGAGCCGGGCGCTGGCTCGCGACGATCGCGGCCAGTGCGAGTGCGAAACCGGTGAGCTGCACCGGGTCCAGCGTCTGGCCGAGCACCACGACACCGAGCAGCGCGGCGACCATCGGGGAGAGCAGGCCGAGCATCGAGACCGAGGTGACCGGCAGCGTGGTGATCGCCCGGAACCACAGGACGTAGGCGAGCAGGCCACCGACGCCCCCGAGCCACAGGTAACCGATCACCGCCGTGAGGCCGATCGCGGGCGGCGGGCCTTCGAACAGGAACGTCACCGGCACCAGGAACAGCCCGCCCGCGGTCAGCTGCCAGCCCGCGAACGCCGTCGGGCTCACCCCCGCGGGCCTGCCCCACTTCTTCGTCAGCGTCACCCCGAGTGCCATCGTGGCGGCGCCGCCCAGCCCGGCCAGTACGCCGATCACGTCGAACCCGGCGGCCGGTCCCAGCACCACCAGCCCGACGCCCACGACGCCGATCACACCCCACGCGAACCGCCACGCCGACGGGCTCTCCTTCAGCACGCCCACCGCCAGCAACGCCACCACCAGCGGTTGCGCGGCGCCCAGCGTGGCAGCGACGCCACCGGGCAGGCGTTCTGCGGCGATGAACAGGAACGGGAAGAACAGGCCGATGTTGAGCACACCGAGTGCGGCGGCCCTCGCCCACCAGGAACCGCGCGGCAGCGTCCTGGTGAGCGCCAGCGCGATCAAGCCGGCGGGAAGCGCGCGGAGCAGGCCCGCGAACAGCGGGTGCCCCACCGGCAGCAGTTCGGTCGTGACCACGTAGGTCGAGCCCCAGACCACCGGCGCGAACGCCGCCAGCGCGGTGCGGGACAGGTCGTTGTTTCTCACGTCGTCCAGTGTTGGGCCGCGCGATCAATGAGTCCAACACATGCTTTTCATCTGATCCATCGTGATTCAAGATAGATCCGTGGAGTTCCAGCAGATGCGGTACGTGGTGGCAGTCGCCGAGACGGGCAGCTTCACCAAGGCCGCCAAGCGGTGCCTGGTCGTGCAGTCAGCGCTCAGCCACCAGATCGCCCGCCTCGAACGCGAGCTCGGCGCCCGGCTGTTCGACCGCACCAGCCGCAGCGTCCGGCTGACCCCGGCCGGCGCGGCGTTCCTGCCGTCCGCCAGGCAGTGCCTCGACTTCGCGGAACGCGCGGCGGCGGAGGTTGCTGCAGCGATGGGGGAGGTGCGCGGGCGGCTCGTGGTCGGCGTGATCCCCACCGTCGCCGCCGTGGATCTGCCTGCCGCGCTGAAGGTGTTCCGCGAGAGGTACCCGCACGTGCGGGTCGCGTTGCGGATGTCTCCCAGCCACGAGCTCGTCGAGCAGGTCCGGCAGGGCGGGCTAGATCTGGCGTTCCTCGGGTTGTCGCCGAGCACGCGACCCGAAGGCGTGCGCGGGCACGAGCTGGCGCGCGACGACCACGTCGCGGTGGTCGCGCCATCGCATCCGCTCGCAGGGCGCGCCGGAACAGACCTCAAGGCGCTCGCGGAGGAGTTGTTCGTAGACTTTCCCGCGGGGTCGCCGGGACGCATGCAGTCCGATGAGGCGTTCGCCGCGGCGGGACTGGATCGCGAGGTCGCGTTCGAGGTGACGACCGCGGAGCTGATGGCAGGCCTCATCCGCGAAGGCCTCGGGATCGCCGTGCTGCCGTCGCGGTACACGCCGCGGCTGAGCGGTGTGGTGACTCTGCCGATCACGAACGGGCCGTCCAGGGTGGAGCACCTGGTGTGGAACGCGGCCGGGCTGACACCGGCCGCGGCCGCGTTCCTCGACGTGCTCGGTGTGGCGGCGGACTAGCCCGCCGTCCCGGTCGACAGCAGTCCGCCGTCCACGCGCACGGTCTCGCCGGTGATCCACGAAGCGCCGTCCGAGCAGAGGAAGGCCACGAGAGAGGCGACGTCCTCCGGCGTGCCGAGGCGCTTCATCGGGTACTGCTGCGCGGCTTCCTCTTCGCGGCCGGTCCACAGTGCCTCGGCGAACTTCGTCTTCACCACGGCGGGCGCGACGGCGTTCACGCGCACCTTCGGGCCGAGCTGCCACGCCAGTTCCTCGGTGAGGCGGATCAGCGCGGCCTTGGACGCGCCGTACGCGCCGATCACGCCGGTGGACCGGATGCCGCCGATCGACGCGATGTTCACGACCGCGCCGCCGTGCTCGCCCATCCACGCCTTCCACGCGAGCTGCGTGAAACCGAGCGCCGCCACGACGTTGACGTCGAAGATCTTCCGGACGGCGTTGAGGTCCGCGTCCATCAGGAACCCGAACTGCGGGTTGATGCCCGTGTTGTTGACGAGCACGTCGACGCTGCCGAACTCCTCGACCGTGCGCGCCACGACCTCCTCGCGGGACGCGTCGTCGCCCGCGTTGCCCTGCAGCGCCAGCACGCGTCCACCGGTGTCAGCTTCCAGTTGCTTCGCGGCTTCGGCCAACTGGTCTGCCTTGCGGCCGGTGATCGTGACGGCTGCTCCGCGAGAGAGGAGCTCGCGTGCGATGCCGAGGCCGATACCGCGGGAAGCGCCGGTGACCAGCGCGGCCTTGCCCGAGAAGTCTTCGCTCATGGCCGGCAATCTATGCGTCTGGCCACAGGTGGGAAATTCGATGGCCCGGAGCCCGTAGACTGGTTCCCGTGATCCTTCTCGAGTAGGCCGACCCGGACGTGCCGACCTTTGCCGTGCCCGGAACTTTCTACTCGGAGATTCTCTTGATCACCGCAACTGACATGGAGTTGCGCGCGGGCTCACGCATTCTCGTGAGTGGCGCCAACCTGCGCGTTCAGCCCGGCGACCGCATCGGCCTCGTGGGCCGCAACGGCGCCGGCAAGACCACCTCGCTTCGCGTCCTCGCGGGCGAAGGCCAGCCCTACGCCGGCGCGATCACGCGCAAAGGCGAGCTCGGCTACCTGCCGCAGGACCCGCGTGAGGGCGACCTGTCCGTCATAGCCAAGGACCGCGTGCTGTCCGCGCGCGGCCTCGACCAGCTGCTCCGCGACATGGAGAAGGCGCAGTCGAAGATGGCGGAGCTGGTCGACCCTGACGAGCTCGACACCGCCGTCACCAAGTACGGCAAGCTCGAAGAGCGCTTCTCCTCGCTCGGTGGCTATGCCGCCGAGTCCGAGGCCGCGCGCATCTGCTCGAACCTCGGCCTGCCGGACCGGGTCCTGGCGCAGCCGCTGAGCACGCTGTCGGGTGGTCAGCGCCGCCGCGTCGAGCTGGCTCGCATCCTGTTCGCCGCGTCCGAGGCGGGCATCGGCGCCAAGTCGAGCACGATCCTGCTGATCGACGAGCCCACGAACCACCTCGACGCCGATTCGATCACGTGGCTGCGCGGCTTCCTCAAGTCGCACGACGGTGGCCTCGTCGTGATCTCGCACGACGTCGAGCTGCTCGACGACGTCGTGAACAAGGTGTGGTTCCTCGACGCGATGCGCGGCGAGGTCGACATCTACAACCTCGGCTGGAAGAAGTACCTCGAAGCCCGTGCGACGGACGAGAAACGCCGTCGCCGTGAGCGCGCCAACGCCGAGAAGAAGGCCGGCGCGTTGATGACGCAGGCCGCCAAGATGGGTGCGAAGGCCACGAAGGCCGTTGCGGCGCAGAACATGGCGAAGCGCGCCCAGAAGCTGCTCGACGGTCTCGACGAGGTGCGCCAGAGCGACAAGGTCGCGAAGATCAGCTTCCCGTCGCCGGCCCCGTGCGGCAAAACTCCTTTGATGGCAGAGGGTTTGAGCAAGTCCTACGGCTCGCTCGAGATCTTCACCGGCGTGGACCTCGCGATCGACAAGGGTTCCCGCGTCGTCGTGCTCGGGTTCAACGGTGCCGGCAAGACGACGTTGCTGCGCCTGCTCGGTGGTGGCGAGAAGGCGGACGCGGGTTCGGTCGTCCCCGGTCACGGGTTGAAGATCGGCTACTTCGCGCAGGAGCACGAGACGCTCGACCACGACGCGTCGGTGTGGGAGAACATCCGGCACATGGCGCCGGACGAGCAGGAGCAGCGGCTGCGGTCGTTGCTCGGCACGTTCCTGTTCAGCGGCGAGCAGCTCGACCAGCCAGCCGGCACGTTGTCCGGTGGCGAGAAGACGCGACTGGCGCTGGCCGGTCTGGTGTCGTCGGCCGCGAACGTGCTGCTGCTGGACGAGCCGACCAACGACCTCGACCCGGCCTCGCGCGAGCAGGTGCTCGACGCGCTGCGCCGGTACGAGGGCGCCGTCGTGCTCGTGACGCACGACCCCGGCGCGGTCGAGGCGCTGGAGCCCGAGCGGGTGATCCTTCTGCCCGACGGCACCGAGGATCATTGGTCGGAGGACTACCTCGAGCTCGTGCAGCTGGCGTGATCTCCACGCATCAAAGGATTACCGAGCGCACCCTGTGATCAACTGTGTGTGATCGAATCGACCGTTCGGCGATCTCTTTGCTTGATCACCTGGCGTTCTGCGTGTTCCTGTTCGATCATTGCGACGACAGGGGCCGTAGAACGGCCCGACCTGCTCGTACGGAAGGCGGGACGAGGTGGCTGACCTGAAGAAGGGTGCCCGGATCACCGGCGCCACGCGGGACAAGCTGGCCGCTGACCTGAAGAAGAAGTACGAAAAGGGCGCGAGCATCCGAGCTCTGGCCGAGAGCACCGGACGTTCCTACGGCTTCGTGCACCGGGTTCTGTCGGAATCCGGCGTCACGCTGCGCGGTCGCGGTGGCGCCACCCGGACGAAGAAGAAGTAGCCACAACCCAGACTGCTACTCTCCGGTAACTAGCTCCTAGTTCGCCGGAGGTAATGACATGCCAGTGCCCGCAATCGACGCTGGTGTGCTCGAGCGCGGTGGCGTTCGGCTCGCTCTTTCCGGGCCGCTCGCCACGATCACGCTCGATCGTCCCGACGTGCTCAACGCACAGACGCCCGCCACCTGGCAGGCGTTGCGGCACATCGGCGAACTGCTGGACCCGGACGTCCGCGTCGTGGTCGTCCGGGGTTCCGGCCGCGCCTTCTCGGCGGGGCTGGACCGGCGCATGTTCACCGGTGAGCCCGTCGACGGCGAACCCGGTGGGCTTGGTGCGATGTTGTCTTTGCCTGCTTCGGAGGCAGACGCGAAGATCGCTTCCTACCAGGCCGGGTTCACGTGGTTGAGCGACCCGGCACGCGTGACGATCGCCGCGGTGCACGGGCATGCCATCGGCGCGGGCTTCCAGTTGGCGCTGGCGTGCGACTTCCGCGTGCTCGCCGAGGACGCGCAGTTCTGCATGGCCGAGACCGGGCTGGGCTTGGTGCCCGATCTCGGCGGAACGCTGCCCTTGGTGCGCCTCGTGGGTTACTCGCGCGCGGCCGAGATGTGCGTGACCTCGCGGCGCGTCGGCGCCGCGGAGGCTCTGCAGATCGGCCTCGCGAACTCCGTCGCGCCCGCGGACGGGCTGGACGCGGCGGTTGACGCGCTCGTGGCCGCCGTCCTGAAGCCTCTGCCGGGTGCCGTCACCGAGACGCTGGCGTTGATCGCGTCTGCGGCTTCCGGTCCCGCTCCGGAGACACAGCTGGCCCTGGAGCGTGCCGCGCAGCTGCGCCGGCTGCAGTCGTTCGCGGCCCTGTCCGCTCAAAGCTGAACTTTTCTGCCCCGCCAGCCGCACGCGAAGGAATTGTCAGACCGCTGTGCTGTTCTAGTCAGCGTGGACGGCTACAGCTCTTGGCGATTCATGATGGGGGCGACCGCGGACGCACCTTCCAAGGTGCGCCGCGGCACCTTCCGGCGCGTGCTGGCGTTCGCCGGGCCACATCGCGCGAAACTCGTGGTGTTCCTGCTGCTGACGGTGATCTCGTCGGTCCTCGCGGTGACCACTCCTCTTCTCGCCGGTCGTGTGGTCGATGCGATCGTCGGCGGCTCCGTGCCGTCCGTCGTGGTGTGGCTCGCCGTGGTGATCGCGCTGGTCGCCGTGGTCGACGCCGGCCTGGGTGTCGTCGAGCGGTGGCAGTCGACGCGGATCGGTGAGGGGCTGATCTACGACCTGCGTCGTGCTGTCTTCGGGCACGTGCAGAAGATGCCCGTCGCGTTCTTCACGCGCACGCGCACCGGTGCGTTGGTGTCGCGGTTGAACAACGACGTGATCGGGGCGCAGCGCGCCTTCACCTCGACCTTGTCCGGCTTCGTCACGAACATCATCCAGCTGGTGCTGTCGCTCGGTGTGATGTTCACGCTGTCGTGGCAGGTCACGGCGCTCGCCCTGGTGCTGTTGCCCGCCTTCGTGCTGCCCGCCAAGCGGATGGGGCGCCGGATGGCGGACATGCAGCGCGAGGCCTCCACTTTGAACGCATCGATGGTCACCCAGTCGACCGAGCGGTTCTCGGCGCCGGGCGCGACGCTGGTGAAGCTCTTCGGCCGGCCTGACCGCGAGGAGCAGGAGTTCTCCGACAAGGCCGCGCAGGTCCGCGACATCGGCATCCGCACTGCGATGGCGACCCGGTGGTTCATGACCGGGCTGACGCTGGTGTCGGCTCTGGCTCAGGCGCTGGTCTACGGCCTGGGCGGCTACCTGGCCCTGACCGGGCACCTGGCCGCCGGCACCGTGGTGTCGCTGGCGTTGCTGCTCACTCGGCTGTACGCGCCGTTGACCGCGTTGGCGAACGCCCGCGTTGATGTGATGACCGCGCTGGTGTCGTTCGAGCGGGTGTTCGAGGTCCTGGATCTGAAGCCGATGATCCAGGAAAAGCCAGACGCGCGCGCTGTGCCTTCCGGCCCGGTGTCGGTCGCGTTCGAGGACGTTCGCTTCGCCTATCCCTCTGCTGACAAGGTGTCGCTGGCCTCACTGGAGTCCGTGGCCACTTTGGACACTCGTGGTGGCGAGGAAGTGTTGCACGGGATCAGTTTCGAGGCTTCGGCCGGACAGTTGGTCGCTCTGGTCGGGTCGTCAGGTGCCGGCAAGTCGACGCTGGCCTCGTTGTTGCCTCGGTTGTACGACGTGGATTCCGGATCGGTTCGTCTGTCTGGTGTGGACGTTCGTGATCTGTCGTTCGAGTCGTTGCGCTCCACTGTTGGTGTGGTGACTCAGGACGGTCATCTGTTCCACGACACGATCCGGGCGAATTTGGAGTATGCCTCGCCGGGGGCGTCTGATGACGAGTTGTGGGACTCGTTGCGGCGGGCTCGGTTGCTGGATCTTGTGGCGTCGTTGCCGGATCAGTTGGACACCGTGGTCGGCGAGCGCGGGTACCGGTTGTCTGGTGGAGAGAGGCAGCGGCTGACCATCGCTCGGTTGTTGCTGGCTCGGCCTCGGGTTGTGATCTTGGATGAGGCCACTGCGCATTTGGACTCCGAGTCTGAGGCTGCTGTGCAGGAGGCTCTTACCGAGGCGTTGGCTGGGCGGACTGCGTTGGTGATCGCGCACCGGTTGTCGACTATTCGGGCTGCTGATCAGATCTTGGTGTTGGAGCATGGGGAGATTGTTGAGCGGGGGACGCATGCTGAGTTGATGGCTGCTGGGGGGCGGTATTCGGATCTCTACAACACTCAGTTTGCTGAGCCTCCTGTTGTTGGGGTTTATGCGACTCCTCGGTTCAGTGAGCGGGCTGAGGTTGCTCAGGCGAATTGAGGTTGGGTCGGTTGGGGGCGCGTCTGGTCCGTTGGCCGTCTCCCTGTGTCGTTGGCGGCTGTCCGGTTTGTCGTTCGTAGGTGGTCGTCTTCCGTGGTCACCTTGCGGTTGCGAGAGTTTGCTGGGGCTCCGCCCCAGGGTTCCGGCAAAGTCGTGTCCGCCGTTTGGACGTAGGACGGGCACGGCGTCCTAGTTGATCATGAGAGTGTCTAAGTCACAT
>NZ_VSRL01000296.1 GCF_012184385.1 Lentzea indica | reverse complement strand
CGCGTGACCGGCACGACGGTGTCGGTGGCACGCGCGTGGGTGCTCGCCAGTGTCGGCGACATCCGCGGCGCCGCCGAGGCGGCGATGGCGGCCGCGGACGAATGCGCGAACTGGGCGTGCACAGCGTCGAGGCCACGGCCCTGCACGACGCCGCCCGCTTCGGCGTCGACACGTCACTGCGTCTGGCAGCCCTGACGTCCACCATGGACGATGCGATGACCTCGGCCTACGCGGCACACGCGACCGCACTCGCGCACGCCTCACCGACCGTCCTGGAGGCTGTGGCGACGGATTTCCTGCGTCTGGGCGCCACTCTCTACGCCGCCGAGGCCCTGGCCTCCGCCGCCCGCCTGCACCGAAGCCAGGGCAACGTCCGGGCCGCCTCCCAGACCTCGGCCCGCCAGGCCCTCCTGATGCGCGACTTCGACGGCGCCAGCACCCCCGGCCCTGCGCGTCGACGGCCTGACCCACCTGACCCGCCGCCAGGTGGAGGTCGCCCGCCTGGCCACGTCCGGGCTCACCAACCAGCAGATCGCGGAGAAGCTCCACACCTCGAAGCGCACGGTCGACAACCATCTGCATGCCATCTACGGAGTGCTCGGGGTGACAGGGCGCGACGAACTGCGCACGGTGCTCGGCCCGTCCTGACCTGCAGGTGCACTCCGATATGCGATATATCGGATATTGCACATCAGGAGTACGGCGATGTGCGACGCGAAACGGCCGGCGCCTCAGACGAGGCGCCGGCCGTCACAGCACATACGGTCAGTCTCTGGACTTGTCGCGAGCCTCGGTGTCGACGACGCGCTGGAGTTCGTCCATGTCCGGCGTGAGCAGGTCGTCGGCCGTACGAGCCAGCACTTCCTCCTCCGAGGCCTTGGCCGCGATCTCGGCCGCGGCGGCCTCCTCGGCCGCCTTCAGGCGCTTGTCCGCGCGGCGGACGCCCAGACCGTGGCGAGAAGGGCGATGGCCATCAGCGGATAGCCCATCGCGAGACGTGCCACGGCGAGCCAGCCCACCTGGTCCTCGTCGTAGAGCCAGCGCTGGACCACGAAGCGGGCGAAGAAGACCAGGGCCCAGACGAAGGTCGCGATGTCGTAGTCGCGGACCGAGGCCTTGTCCGCGCGCCAGGAGCGGTCACGGCCGTTGAGGAACGTCCAGAGCACACCGGCGAGCGGCCAGCGGACGATGATCGACAGCAGGAACGCGCTGCCGTAGACGACGCTCTGCCAGATGCCGAAGAGGAAGAAGCCCTTGGCCTCGCCCGTCTTGTAGGCGATGAACGCCGCGATGCCCACGCCGAACACGGCGGAGATCGCGGGCTGGACGGTGCCCTTGCGGACCGCCAGGACCACGCCGATCACGACGGCGGAGGCGAGTGCGCTGATGATCGCGGCCATCAGGTTCTTGGCGGCGAAGTTGACGATCACGAAGATGACGACGGGCAGCGACGAGTAGAGCATTCCGCTCACGCCGCCCATCTGCTCGAGGACGGTGGGCTGCTTTTCTTCGGTCTCAGCTGAAGTCATGAAGCGTTCTGCAACTCGTAGTAGGGGTTGTAGAGCACCTTGCGCCCGTCGCGCACGGCGATGCGGCCACGGGCCTTGATCGTCCGACCAGGCTCGATTCCCGCGATGCGACGGCGGCCGAGCCAGACGAGCGTGACGCCCTCGGTGCCGTCGTAGAGCTCGGCTTCCAGCGTGGCGGCCGCGTCCCTGGGGCAGAGCTCCACGCTGCGGAGCCTTCCGAGGACCGTGACCTCCTCACCGGACTTGCAGTCGCAGGCCTTCACCGCGCCGACGGCCTCCGCTTTTCGCGACAGGTCGTCCGCGTCGAGCTCGGCGACGTCGCTGGTCAAGCGACGCACCAAGCGGCGCCAATAGCCGCTCATCCCCGACTCCTGCAGTGCTCTGGTGGCCCAGTGGTGTGGGCCGTCTGACAGTGAGGGTACGCACGAGGACCGACAATCTCGGGCGTGCCTGCCGAGACCGTCTTCCTCCTGCCCGGAACCGCCTCTGACGAGGTGTTTGTCCGTTCCGTGTTCGCCGAGCCGTTGTCGCAGGTCGGCGCCGTTCTCAACGCTCCGCGGGTCCGCACACTCGGTGAACGGTTGACGGCCCTCGAAAATGCCTGGGCAGGCCACCCGATCGTGGTGGGCGGCGTCTCATTAGGCGCGCACGTCGCCGCCACGTGGGCCGTGCGGAACCCGGACAGGTGCGCAGGGCTGATCCTCGCGTTGCCCGCCTGGACAGGAGCACCGAACCGCGCTCCCGCGGCACTGGCGGCCAGGGCCAGCGCGGAGATCGTCACGAACCACGGCCTGCGAGCAGCACTCACCGGCACGACCGGCTGGCTGCACGACGAGCTGACGAGGGCCTGGCACGGCTACGGCGACCTGCTCGTGCCACACCTGGAAGAAGCCTCCGAGTCCGCGGCGCCGACGCTCGAAGAGCTGCAGTCGCTCAAGGTGCCGACGGGAATCGTCGGGTGCACCGATGACCCGGTGCACCCGATCGCAGTCGCGCGGGCATGGGCGGAAGCCATCCCACGCGCCGTGCTCGTCACAACGACGCTCGACGCCTACCCACACGCACTGGGGCGTGCGGTGCAGGCGTGGCAACAGGCGCGTTAGTCCTGCTGCTCGATGTGGCGGGCGATCGCTTCCGGCAGCTCGACCGGCAGCGGGGTGCGGGGTGGCATCGGCTGCTCACCGCGCACGACGACGGTGCCGCGCAGCATCTCGCGCAGCGCCTCGGAGTTCTGCGCGAAATGCTCCTCCGGACCGGCCGCGACACCGCGCAGCATCCAGCGCGGGCCGTCGACGCCGACGAAGAGGATCTGCACGCCCTGGTTGCGCGCGATGATCTCCTCGCCCCACTCGCCGTTCTCACGGTTGATGCGGGCGCCGTCCTCCTTGAGGCCGGCGATCAGCTCGGCGCCGACCTCCTTCCAGAGGCCACCCGACTTCGGCGCGGCGAACGCGCTGACAGTCAGCTGCCCAACGGACGTGAGGACGTGCACCGCGCGCACGGAGCCGCTCTGCTGGTCCATCTCGACCTGCAGCTGGGCCTCGTCCGGCATCGGCAGCTGCACCGATCCCAGGTCGAGCCGCTGCACATCGTCACGGGGCGCCACCGTCGAGTCCCACGGGCCGTCGACGTCGTCGAAGACCTCGTCGTGCTCCGGACCGGTGTCGACCGCCCCCGCGGAGTGACGACCGCGCTTGCGGCGCCTTCCGAACATTCCCTACCCCTCAGTCTCTGTGAGCGCTGCACGGGCGAGCACCACGTGCCCGCCGGTCGAGCCATAGCCTCCCGCACCGCGTTCCGTTTCCGGCAACTCGGTGACCTCGCGGAACACCGCGTGCTCGACGCGTTGCACGACGAGCTGGGCGATCCGGTCGCCGCGTGACAGCGCGATCGGCTCACGGAGATCATGGTTCACGAGGCAAACACGGATCTCACCGCGGTAGCCGGAGTCGATCGTGCCGGGCGTGTTGACCACGCTCAGCCCGACCCGCGCCGCCAGTCCGGAACGGGGGTGCACGAACCCGGCGAACCCCTGCGGGAGCGCGATGGCGACACCGGTGCCGACCACGGCGCGCTCGCCTGGTGGAATGACCACGTCCGACGTGGTGACCAGATCGGCGCCCGCGTCGCCGGGACGGGCGTAGGCGGGCACGGGAACCCCCGGATCGAGCCGGGTCAGCAACACCTCGACGCTGGACACGGCGGCCGAGATTACCCTGACGACGTGAGTGAGACTGCCGTGACCGCCACTACGACCTTCCGCGAGCGCCTGTACGTGACGTGGTGGATCTGGCCGCTGCCGCTGCTGGCGGCCGGGCTGCTGTCCGCCGAGGTGCACATGGGCTTCCCCGGCGTGCGTTCCTGGCTGCCGTACGTGATCCTGCTGCCGCTGACGATCGTGCTGATCGTGCGGATGGGGTCGACGAAGGTCGAGGTGGCCGGCGGCGAGCTGCGGGCCGGCGATGCGCACATCCCGCTCGACCTGCTCGGCGACGTCGAGATCATCGCCCCCGAGGACCGGCGCAGGGCCATGGGCCGGGAGCTCGACCCGGCGGCGTACGTCGTGCACCGCGGCTGGGTCAAGCCGCTCGTGCGGGTGCGGGTCGACGACCCGGAGGACCCGACGCCCTACTGGATGATCAGCACGCGGCACCCGGAAGAGCTCGCCGCCGCGATCAAGTCCTGAGAGAACACAACTGGGCGCCACCCGTGAGGGTGAGCGCCCAGTTCTTGGCGGACGTTTCGCTGACGGGCAGTCAGGCGCAATCGCGGCAGATGTACACGCCGCCGTTGTCCTCGGCGAGCCTGCTGCGGTGGTGCACCAGGAAGCACTTCGAGCACGTGAACTCGTCGGCCTGCTTGGGCAGGACCTTGAACGTGAGCTCCTCGCCGGACAGATCGGCGCCGGGCAGCTCGAAGTTCTCCGCGCTCGCGTCCTCGTCGACGTCGACGACGCCGGACTGCGTCTCGTTCCGCCGGGCTTTCAACTCCTCGAGGGAGTCCTCAGCGAGTTCGTCCGCCTCGCTGCGACGCGGCGCGTCGTAGTCGGTCGCCATCTTCTTCACCCCTGCGGTCTACGGAGACTGTTCGTGTCGCTGGTTAACGCTCCAGCGCCCTCTTTTGTGCCCCACGTCAAGGTGACGTAGGTCTCGCGCACTCAGCTGCAAGCCAACCCCCTTGACGTGACCGTCGGCTTGATCCACATGTGTGCGGAGCGCGCAGAGGGTAGCTCATTGTCCGAGTGGCCCGGCATCGGGTTACCCCTTACCGACCGGACGGGTGACACAACCTTTCTACGCTGGACCGATACCCTGTGCGGGAGCGCGTTAACCCCGGCGTGCAACCTGGCCCCTGGCCAGTACCGTCCTGACTGTGGGCGACCAGGCCGGTGCGGTGGGTCACGCCCGCCGGAGCGCGCGACAGCCGGGCAGGGCCTAGGCTGATCAGGGGACGGACACGGGGAGGGCTTCGGACGTGGGACCCGTATCGGGAAGCTTGACGCCCTACAAGCGGCGTCGGCCCGTGCCCGCGCTCGTCCTGTTCGCGGTGCTGTTGGTCAGTTCCGTGTTCGTGTGGGTGAAGGTGCTCGGCAACGCGAGCGACGTGGACCAGGCCATCAAGTGCAACGCGCCCGGTCACGTCACGACGTCGGGCACTCCGGTTGGCGATCCCGCTGCCACCTCGACCGCGCCTCCGCCCGCTCTGGGCACCGTGCTGGAACACGACGCGCTGGACCGCACCAACCCGGTGCCGGTCGGCGACGTCAACTTCAAGGTCGTCAACGCCTCGACGCAGCGCAACCACGCCAAGGCCGTCGCGACGATGTTCACCGAGCTCGGCCTGAAGCAGGCGGCCGAGCCCGGCAACGACCCGATCTACCCGGCGGGCGACATGGGGTGCCGCGGTCAGATCCGCTTCGGCGCGCCCGGCTCGCAGGCGGCGAGGACGCTGTCACTGCTGGAGCCGTGCCTGGAGCTCGTGCGCGACGACCGCCAGGACGCCACCGTCGACATCGCGATCGGCAAGAAGTTCGACGAGGTCAAGCCGAACAGCGACGCCCGCAAGGTGCTCGACCAGCTCAAGGAGTGGGCAGAGCAGCAGCCGGAGCAGCAGGGCGGCCAGGTCGCGGACGCCAGCCCGCCCACCCTCAGCCAGGAGAACCTGGCCGGCGCGCGCGACGTGAGCTGCTGACGCTCGAATCAACGTTGATCGAGCGAATCAATGTTGATTCGAGGTTGATCCAGGGTTGATTCAGGGGTTGATTCAGGGGTTGATTCAGACCTTGCCGAAGCCGGATTCGACGAGCGCGCTGTAGAGAGCGTCGGCGATGCCCGGCGCGGCCGCGAACGTCGCGTCCTCCCCCAGCTCCGGCGACGAACCCGGCAACCGCACGACAGCGCCGCTCGCGGCAGTCAGCCACCGGCCGCCCAGTCCCACCGCCCGAGCGCGTGCTCTGCGTAGGCGTCGAGCCGTCCAGCGGCCACCGAGCAGAGGTCGAGCGACGCCGCTCCCGCCCGGCGCAGGTCACGGACCCGCGTCGCCATCGCCGCCCACGTGTCGGCCTGACGCTGACGCCGTTCCGGCCGGTAGGCGAACCCGTATCCCAGCAAGGACAGCGACAGGTCCGTCGTCGCGGACACGTGCAGGGGCGTGCCGTCCAGGAAGGCGCCGTATCCGCGGGCGGCGGTCCACACCCGGCCGGTCGCCGGCTCCACCACCGCACCCGCGACCGACTCGCCGTCGAGCTGCGCTGCGATCGACACCGAGTACCAGGGGATGCCGTAGAGATAGTTGACAGTGCCGTCGATGGGGTCGACGACCCACGTCAGGCCCTCCACGACCGTGCCGCCCTCTTCCTCACCGAGGACCGGCTCGCCGGGACGCAACTCGGACAGACGCGTCCGAACGAGTTGTTCTGAGGCGCGGTCGGCGGCCGTGACCACGTCCGTCGAGGTGCTCTTGGTGTCGAACGACACCACGGCGGAAGCCCGCATGCGCTGAACCAGAGCGCCTGCTTCCCGGCCGATGGCCGTCGCGATGTCGACGAGTGGCCGGGGATCGAACACGACCGGTTCCCTCCTGCGTCACTAGCACGGGACTATCGGACAACGTCAGGCTAATGTCTGCGAACCACGGTACTGAATCGAAACCAGCAGGATCGAGTAGGAAGGACCACGGGGATGGGCATCACCCGCGGGTTCGGTGTGGACATCGGCGGCTCGGGCGTCAAGGGCGGCCTGGTCGACCTCGAAGCAGGGGCACTGGACGGCGAACGCATGCGGATCCCCACGCCTCAGCCCTCGACGCCGGAAGCGGTCGCGGAGGTCGTTGCCGAGATCATCGAGAAGTTCCAGTGGGACGGACCGGTCGGCATCACGCTGCCGTGCGTGGTCAAGCACGGCGTGGCCCTCAGCGCCGCGAACGTCGACAAGGGCTGGATCAACTGTGACGCGGCGCAACTCTTCGCGGAGCGCCTCAAGCGCAAGCCCGAGGACATCGTCGTGATGAACGACGCGGACGCGGCCGGCATCGCGGAGATGTCGTTCGGCGCGGGCGTCGGCAAGGACGGCACCGTGGTGCTGCTGACGTTCGGCACGGGTATCGGCAGTGCGGTGTTCCTCGACGGCAAGCTCGTCCCGAACACCGAGTTCGGCCACCTCCAGGTCGACGGGCACGACGCGGAGACGCGCGCGGCCGCGTCCGTGAAGGAGGAGAAGGGCCTGTCCTGGGAGGAGTGGACGCCAAGGGTGACGCGGTACATCAACGTGCTCGAGGACCTCATCTGGCCCGATCTCGTGATCGCCGGCGGCGGAGTGAGCAAGAAGGCGCACAAGTGGCTGCCATTGCTCGAGGTCCGCACGGAGGTCGTTGCCGCAGCACTGAAAAACGACGCGGGCATCGTCGGTGCCGCGTGGGCATCCGCGCACGGCATCAGGCCGTGACGACCATTCGACACCGAAACGTGTCCGACTCGCCTTACTCGATCTAGCTGCGAGAACGCAGGTGAGAGCGCCTCGAAACACCTCGGGGCGCAACACCGCGTCACCGACGTCGTTACAATGGAACGCACACCCGCCAAGCAAGATCGGCGGGGAGATCCCCTGAACTCTGGCGACCGAGGTTTCGCGCCCTCTGGTTTGCCTTGAACGACCGTCGCGAAAGGGCGTACGTGGCAGCCGCAGAAACCGCAACCCGACGCTCCAGCTCCGCCGCGAGCGCCGCCAAGACGACCAAGGCGACCGCGGCCGGCGAGGCCGAGGAGAAGCCGAAGCGCAAGACGACCGCTGCGGCAGCGAAGAAGCCCGCCGCCGCCAAGGCCGCCGGCGCCAAGACCCCGCGCAAGACGGCCGGTAAGGCCGATCCTGCCGCGAAGGGCGCGACCAAGAAGGCCGACGGCGAAGAGCCCGAGGACATGGAAGGCGCTCCCGGCGCCGAGGACTTGGTCGAGGACGTGGAACTGGTCGACGAGCCCGTCGTGGACGAGCCGGAGGAGGCGGAGGACCCCAAGGCAGAGGGTGACTTCGTCTGGGACGAGGAGGAGTCCGAAGCCCTGCGCCAGGCGCGCAAGGACGCGGAGCTCACCGCCTCGGCCGACTCCGTCCGGGCGTACCTCAAGCAGATCGGCAAGGTCGCCCTCCTCAACGCCGAGGAGGAGGTCGAGCTCGCCAAGCGCATCGAGGCAGGCCTTTACGCCGCCGAGCGCGTGCGCCGCTCCGAGGAGGAGCAGGAGAAGCTCACCCCGCAGCTGCGCCGCGACCTGCGCTGGATCGTCCGTGACGGCGAGCGCGCCAAGAACCACCTGCTCGAGGCGAACCTGCGTCTCGTCGTGTCGCTGGCCAAGCGCTACACCGGCCGCGGCATGGCGTTCCTGGACCTGATCCAGGAGGGCAACCTGGGTCTGATCCGCGCCGTCGAGAAGTTCGACTACACCAAGGGCTACAAGTTCTCCACGTACGCCACCTGGTGGATCCGTCAGGCGATCACCCGCGCGATGGCCGACCAGGCCCGCACCATCCGCATCCCGGTGCACATGGTCGAGGTCATCAACAAGCTGGGCCGCATACAGCGTGAGCTGCTGCAGGACCTGGGCCGCGAGCCCACGCCGGAAGAGCTCGCCAAGGAAATGGACATCACGCCCGAGAAGGTGCTGGAGATCCAGCAGTACGCACGTGAGCCCATCTCGCTGGACCAGACGATCGGCGACGAGGGCGACAGCCAGCTCGGCGACTTCATCGAGGACTCCGAGGCAGTCGTCGCTGTCGACGCCGTCTCGTTCACGCTGCTGCAGGACCAGCTCCAGTCCGTGCTCGCGACGCTGTCCGAGCGCGAGGCGGGCGTCGTCCGGCTGCGCTTCGGCCTCACCGACGGCCAGCCGCGCACGCTGGACGAGATCGGCCAGGTCTACGGCGTCACGCGTGAGCGCATCCGCCAGATCGAGTCCAAGACGATGTCGAAGCTGCGCCACCCGTCGCGCTCGCAGGTTCTGCGCGACTACCTCGACTAGGTCTTACCGAGGCATACGCAGAGAGCCCCGCACCGGTTCGGTGTGGGGCTCTTCTGTTTTGCTAGACATGCGCAATGCTGCTCGGCCGACTCCCGGTGGACGAACAAGTCGAGACGTTGCGCGCGACCCTGGCCCGCAACGAGATCCTGGTGGAACTCCTGGGCCGCGCCGCGAAACTCGACCTCCCGGGGTGGTACCTGACCGCGGGATGCGTGATCCAGACCGTGTGGAACGTGGTCACCGGCCGGCCGCCTGCCGAAGGCATCAAGGACTACGACCTGTTCTACTTCGATGACACCGATCTCGGCTGGGACGCCGAGAACGAGGTCATCCAGACCGGCGAGCGCGCCTTCGCCGACCTGCCGGCGCTCGTCGAGATCCGCAACGAGGCACGGGTGCATCTCTGGTACGAGGACCACTTCGGCGTCCCCTGCACGCCCTACACCTCCACCGAAGCGGCCATCGACTCGTTCGCGGCAACCACCTGCTGTCTGGGCATCCGTCTCGAAAACGACGACAAGTGGCGCGTCTACGCTCCACACGGCCTCGCCGACGTGTTCAACCTCGTCGTGCGTCCCAACCCCGTGCTCGCGCCCCGCGGCGTCTACGAGTCCAAAACCCGGCGGTGGCGTGAGCAGTGGCCTGGACTCACGATCCTCCCCTGGCCGTGACCAGGCGTGATCGAACGCATGCGAAAGATGAGTACCCATGTACTCATGTGCCGCCCATGCATCCGCGACAGCATCAGTGTGTGGCTGTGCCGGAGGGGTGCACAGGGACAGTTCCGGAGATCGGAACAGGGGGCAGGAAAACATGGGCAGGTCAGTGCTCGAAGGGGCTTTCTCGTTGCTGGACAAGCTGATGGACGAGGGTGAGCTGGGGCTCACGCAACTCTCCGACCGCTGCGAGATGCCGAAGACGACGGTGCACCGCCTTCTGGACCAGATGGAGGTGCTCGGCGCGGTCGAGAACGTGCGCGGCCGATACCGCATCGGTGCGCAGATGTTCCGGCTCGGGCAGGCGTGGGAACCGGCTCCCGGCATTCTGCGGGTGGCGCGGCAACCGTTGCGCGCGTTGTCCGCGACGATCAGGACGTCGACGATCCTCGCGGTGCCGCGGCGCGACCGGG
>NZ_VSRL01000295.1 GCF_012184385.1 Lentzea indica | reverse complement strand
GTGAGCAGCCCCGATACGGGTTCACGGTCCAGGAGAAGGGCAGCGACGAACCCGGTACCCCGTTGAGCACGGATTTGGCGCGGACCTCGTGGAACACCAAACGGGGTGCGGCCGGAGCCTTTGAGGTGCAGGTCGCGCAGGCGGCCGTCGGCGTCGGTCAGTTCGCCGAGCAGCAGCGCGCGGCCGTCGCCGAGCCTGGGGGAGTAGCCGCCGAACTGGTGCCCCGCGTACGCCTGAGCCACTCCGGGGGCCTGGGCGCCCACGAGAAACGGCAGGCCGTCGGCCCGGAGCCAGGCCGGATCGAGGCCGAGTTCCTTCGCCAGGGGCTCGTTGAGGGCGAGCAGGCGTGGTTCGGCGACCGGCGCCGCCTCCCACGAGACCGCCATCTCCGGAACCGCACGAGCGAAATCGCTGCTCAGGCTGATGTTCACGCCCTCAACCGTACCGGGAAGGTCCAAACGGCGGTGTGACCGCGCTCGCACCTCGAACTCGTTTGAACCGTTCCGAGAAGGCGTACGTGACAGAGGTGAACAGGTTGATGAAAGTCCACTCAGGAGTGAGAAACCCATGCGTCGCAAGCAAGTTGGGATCGTTGCTGCCCTTTTCGCGGTCGGTGCCGTCGCTCTGACGGCCTGCGGACAGGGCGTCGCGCAGTCCGGTACGGCCACTCCGGTCCAGGAGCAGGCTCAGCAAACGCAGCAGGCTCCCGCGGGTGAGTCCGAAGTGGACTTTCTGCGCGGCTCCGCGAACTCCAACAAGGCGGACAAGAACACCGGCGACCGCGCCCCTGCGGCTGCGGCACCCGAGGTCAAGACCAAGTGGGTCGAGCTGCGCGTCGCCAACGCCGGCGGCCTGGAGCCCGCGGTCGTGAACGGCGCCGGTCGCACCGTCTACTGGTTCAGCGACGACCCGGTGAACGGCGGAGTGTCGAACTGCAACGGCGAGTGCGAGAAGACGTGGACGCCGATCACCGTCGCCAAGGGCACCAAGCTGTTCTTCCCCGGCATCAAGCGGGAGAACATCGGTTTCATCAAGCGCAAGGACGGCAAGACCACCCAGGTCACGATCGGCGGTCGCCCGATCTACCTGTTCTCCAAGGACGAGAAGCCCGGTGACATCAAGGGGCAGAACGTCGGCAACAAGTGGTTCGTGATCAACCCCGAGGGCAAGCGCGCCGTCGCCCCTGCCGAGGCCCCGGCCACCAAGCCCGCCCCGCCGACAGCAGGCGCCAAGCCCGCCGACTCCGTCACCTTCTTCACCGGCAAGAACTTCGACGACTTCAGCGGCAACAACTTCGCCACCGGCGTCCGTCCCGAGGCGAAGTGCGCCGATCTGCGCGGTGGCTTCCAGTCGCTGTCCCCGAACGGTGCCGTGAAGATCTGGTCCGAGCCGGGCTGCAAGGGCAAGTCCGCCGTCGTGAGCGACGACGTCCGCGACACGGCCGAGCTCGGCTTCCCGGACGGCGCGCAGTCCTACATCCGCGCCTGATCGGGTGAACGCGACGGCCGCCAGAGCACCCCGGCTCTGGCGGCCCTGTCGTCTCGCTAGGCTGCCGGTATGCGCTACTCCGCCCTTGCGCTGGTGTTCCTCCTGTTCGGGTGCGGTTCCGGGACGACGTCCCTGCCCACCATCACGCCGGCCCCCACGTCGTCGTCGGTCTCGCCGCTGCCGGAACTGCAACCCCGGCTCGACGCGATCGGTGTCCTGCTGACGGCCTGCATCCCGCGCCTGCGGGGCGAGCCGGTCGACCCCGTGGACAACTGCGCCCACCTCATGCCGGACGTGACCGGCGTGCTCGACGAGGTCGACAAGCAGGCAGCCAAGCTGCCTCCCGCCGGCCAGGCGGCCATCGCCGAGACACGCAGGCACCTTGCCGAGATCGCGCCGTGCGAGCCGTGGTTCGCGGCCGGCGGGGTGAGTGCCGACGGGTCCCTCAACGCTCGCTGCGACAAGGCCTGGGACGCGCTCTTCAAGAGTTACAACGCCCTGCGGAATGCTGTTTAGCGACGCGAGGCAGATCGGCAGGGTCGCGCTGCCGCTGTACCTACGGTGCGGGAGTCGCGCTGTGCGTCGCTCAACTCGTCAGCTGTGTCATGACGGTGTCGGGGCTGCGCGGGCGGCTTCAGGGCAGGCCCGGCTGGCGGATCCACTGTGGACACGTCGTGGAGCTGGCGAAGGTCGGCATCCCCATGGCCGGCACCGTTCTGGTGAAGTTCGCGGTGCTCGGCGTGCTCGCCATCGCCGCCGCACGCGTGAGCACAGCGCCGCGGCGGCGCACAACATCGCGACGGCTCTCGTCAGCCAGACGTTCACGGCGGCGGTGGCGATCGGCCAGCCGGACCGGGACGGCGTGCGGCGTGCGGTGGTCGCGGGCTTCACGATCACGATGGCGATCCTGTCGGTCATCTGCGCGATCATCGTGCTGGGGAACGTCGTCCCGCCTTTCACCGGCGATCCGGAGGTCCTGGCTCTGGTCGCGGGTCTGCTGGCGTTGATCGTGCTGGTGCTACGGCGTACTGGCGATCGTCGCCTTCGCCGTGCCGGGACTGACCGCGCTGTGGGTCGCTCTGGCCGTCGCGAACCTGATGGTCGCGGTGGGGCAGGGACTCGCGTTCCGGAAGGCGAGCAACGAGGTCACGACGGCAGGGGACCGAACGCGGCCCGTTCCGCCTCCACCTCGGCCGGGTTGAGCTCCTCCAGCATCGCGAACGCCCGCGTGTACTCGCGCCGCATGCGGTCGTGATCGCCCAGACCGCGGCACGCGTAGGCGATGCACAGGCGGTCGCGGGCCTCGCGGAGCTGGTTGTTCGTCCCGCGGTGGATCTCCAGTGCGGCCTCGTGGCAGGCGAGGGCGGCGGGAAAGTCGCGCAGCTCCTCGTGCACGCGGCCGAGGTCGCTCAGGGTTGCCGCCTCGACGACGGAGGCGCCCAGGTCACGGGCGGCTGAAGCGGCCTCGGTGCCGACGGCCAGAGCCTCGTCGAGGCGGCGCATCCGCCGGTAGATGGTGGCGAGGTGGGTCATGGCGAAGACGCGGCCGTGCTCGTTGCCGAGGCGTCCGAAGATGTCCATGGCCCGCAGCAGGTGATTCTCCACCTCCGTCGCGTCGCCGTCGCCACGGCCGAGGTACACGCCGGCGAGGTTGAGCAGGGCCTGGCCTTCACCGTGCTCGTCGGAGATCGCGCGCCACGCCGGCAATGCGCGCCGGAACCACCGCTCGCCGTCGTCGTACGCGCGGCGGACGGAATGCAGGATGCCGATGTTGTTGCACAGCACGGCCTCTGCGCGTTGGTCACCGGAAGTCACGGCGGCGTCCAAGCCGGTCAGGTACATGGCGATGCCGTCGTCGAAGTGCGAGTCGAACTCGAAGAAGCTCATCAGCGCCAACGGAAGCCGCGCCGCCAGCTCGGTGTTGCCGCTCTCCGCCGCGTACGTGATCGCGGCCAAGAGGTTCACGTACTCCGAGCGCAGCCACGTCCGAGCATCGTCCGATCTCTCGAACACCTCCGGACGGACGTCCTCGGGCAGTTCGGGCAACGGCATCCGTCTGCGGCCGGGGAAGAGCAGCCGGTCGGCTGCGTCCGCGCTGTGCAGGTACCAGCACAGCAGCCGGTCGACGGCTTTGTCCGGAGCCGGCTCGTCGTCGAGCGCCTTCTCGTGCGCGTAAGTCCGCAGCAGGTCGTGGAAGTTGTAGCGGCGCAACGCGATCTCGTCGACGAGGTGGCCCGCGCAGAGCACGTCGAGGAGCCTTCGTGCTGCACGTGACGGCAAACCCGCCAGCGCCGCGGCCGCACCGAGTGAGGGTGAAGGTCCGGGATGCAGGCCCAGCAACCGGAACATGCGCGCGGCTTCGGGCGCCAACGCCCGGTAGGACCAGGAGAACGTGGCGCGCACGGCCGTCGTCTCGTCGGCCTCCAGCACGTCGAGCCGTTCCTTCGCCAGTTCGTCCACCAGCGCGGCGAGTGTCCTGTTCGGACCGATGCTCACCCGCTCTGCGGCCACCCGCAACGCCAGCGGAAGCGCGCAGCACAACCGCACCAGCTCGCGGGCGGCCTGAGGTTCGGCGTCGAGGCGGTGGCCGATGACCGAACGCAACAACGCGAGCGCCTGGGCTTCCGGGAGCACGTCGAGCGTGACGCGATGCGCGCCACCGGAGACCACGAGCCCGCTCAGCCGGTTGCGACTCGTGACCAGCACCGCGCTGGACGACACGCCGGGCAGCAGCGGACGCACCTGCTCGGCGTTGAAAGCGTTGTCCAGCAACACGAGTACGCGGCGCTCGGCCAGCACGCTGCGGTACATTCCCGCGAGATCGTCCGGCAGGTTCTTCTGGTCGACGCCGAGGCCGGCGAGCAACCGGCGCAGCGCGTCGTCCGGTGAGACCGGCGTGCTGTTCGGGGAGAACCCCTGCAGGTCGATGAAGAGCTGACCGTCCGGGAACCTGTCCGCCAGCAGGTGCGCCACGTGCACGGCGAGCGCGGTCTTGCCGATCCCGCCGGTGCCGTCGATCGCGGAGATCACGACGGTCCGTGGTCCGGCACCGCTCAGCCGCGTGCACAGCTCGGCGATCTCGCTGTCCCTGCCGACGAAGCCGATGGTGTCGTGGATGGTCTGAGCCGGTCGGACGGACTTCGGCGCCGACGGATCCCCCTTGAGAATTCGCTTGTGCTCTTCTTGCAGCTCAGGCCCGGGTTCGACACCGAGCTGCTCGACCAGCGCGGCACGGACGTCGCGGAACGCGGCCAGCGCCTCCGCCTGCCTGCCGGACCGGCTCAACGCGAGCATGAGCAGCCGCACGAGCCGTTCGCGCACCGGATGGTCGGCCACGAACCGGGTGAGCGTGTCGACGACCTCGGCGTGCACGCCGGACTCGATCGCCGCCGCGGCCCAGTCCTCCACGGCGGTCAGCCGGGCCTCCTCCAGCCGGGCGCGCTGGCGTTGCGCGAACGGTCCTGGCACGTCCGACAACGCAGTCCCGCGCCAGATCTCCAGCGCCGACCACAGCTCGGAGCACCGTCCGCTCTGACGGGCCGCGGCGATGCGGGCCTCGAACTCGCGCAGGTCGCCGGGCGCCACCAGGCAGGCGTACCCGCGGTCGGTGGTGATGATCAGGTTGCCGCACGCGCGGGACGGCAGATCCGGCTCGACGAGCCGCCGCAAAGCGCTGATGTAGGTGTGCAGACTGCCGGAGGCGCTCGACGGCGGGTCGTCGCCCCACACGGCGTCGATCAGCTCGTCCCGCGAGACCGGGTGCGGTGACCGCATCGCCAGCACGGCGAGCACCGCGCGCTGGCGTGGCTGGCAGAGCACGAGCCGCGTGCCGTCGACGGTGATCCGCAGATCACCGAGCACGTCCACCCGCAGCTCGCCCATGCGGGCAGGGTATTCGCCCGTTCGAGTGAGAGCACTGCCCGTCCGAACCTCGCGGACCACCCAGTTTCGCCGGCAGCGTCTCGACGGTCCTGCGCGCGACGCTGGTGGTGCTCCACCGCGGTTCACCGGCCGCGACCAGCGTCGGGAACCGCTGCCACAGCCCGGTCACGACGTGCGCCATCTCCGCGCGCCCGAGCGTGGTGCCGCAGCAGGTGCCCGTCGAGAGCATTCGCCGGGGATCGCGGGCGGGGTCGAACGTGTCGGGATCCCGAAATACGCGGGGGTCGCGGTTGGCACCGGCGATCAGCATGCGGACGGACGCCCCTGCTGGGATGGTGACGCTGCCCAACCTGACCTCGTCCACCGCGATGCGCGGGACGGGCGTGTAGAGGACGACGCCGTCGTGCCGCAAGGTCTCGTCGATGAACCGCTGCACCCTCGACTGGTCGTCGTCACACCACGACCGGTGCTCCGGGTGAGCGAGAAACGCCTGCACCGCGCGGTCGATGCCGGAGATCGTGCTCTCGTACCCGGTCATCCACATGATCCACATGATCGCGATCAGCAACTCGTCGCCGTCATGCGCCTGGACCAGCCGGGTGATCAGGTCGTCCCGCGGAGACGCTCTGCGTTCGGAGACCTGTTCGCGGAAGTGGTCCTCGACCGCGTTGCTCGCGCGATCGGCCTCCAGGACGACCTGCTCGTCGTCGCTCGCGAGCGCCCGTGTCATCAACGCGATGGCGTCCGCGATCCACTCGCGGTCCTCGTCCGGCACTCCGGCCAGGTCCGCGAACACGGACCGGGTCAGCGGAACGGACACCTCGGAATGCAGATCGACGGTCTCGCCGGCGACGAGCCGCGGCCCGATGTCGTCGAACACGTTGCCCAGGTGCTCGAGGATCCGCGGCCGCAGCCGGAGCACCTGCGCCGGGGTCATGTCGCCCGCGATGGCCGCGCGCAGGCGGGCGTAGCCGGGGTGGGTCTTCGCCGCGAAGGCCGCGACCAGCTTCTTGACCGCCGGACGACTCCGTTTCCCGTAACCGACGTCGCTCCACATCGCGGCTTCGTCGGCGACCGCGAACGCGGCGTTCTGCCGCAGGGCGTAGGCGACGTCGTCGTAGTTGCTCAGCAGGTAGAAACCGCAGCGTGTCCGGTGCACGGGGTCGTGTTCGCGCAGCCAGTGCAGGAACGGGTACGGATCTCGGCGGTGCTCGGGCTTGGCGAGCTCGCCGAGGGCGTCGATGGTGGCGGACATCGAGAAACCTCCGCGTGGCAGGAGGGGGCGAACCTAGGCATGGATTGGCCTCCGTTTGGGGAAATCCGCCCTGGTTGCCGCCCGTCCGTGCCCGATCGGGCATCCGCGTGGAGACGGCGTGGAGTCCGAATGGAGAGCGTTGACGAACACTCCGTTCATGCAACGTGTGCGCGTCGCGATCCACGCGAAGGATTCGGTCACCCGCTGGGGCCTCGCGGGCTTTCTGCGGCTGCGGCCCGAGTTCCAGGTCGTCGCCGAGCACGCGCTGAGCCAGGCCGAGGTGGTGCTCATCGCCGCCGGCGGGGCAGGACTGGCAGCCGAACTGCGGCTGGTTGCCCAACGGACGTCTGCGTGCGCTGTGCTCGTCACCGACGACCTGCGCGCCCACGAGCTTCCCCGCGCGATCGAGCACCGCGTCGTCGCCGTCCTGCCGCGGACCGATCTGACCTGCGAGAGTCTCGTGTCGACGGTGCTGGCCGCGTACGAGGGACGCGCGTCCATGCCGGTCAGCCTCACCATGTCCGGACTGGCCGAGCGCGAGCTCGACATGCTGCGCCTGTTCGCCGACGGCTGGACCACCGCGGAGGTCGCGAAGAAACTGTCCTATTCGGAGCGGACGGTGAAGAGCATGGTGCAGAACGTGCTGACGCGCTTCCAGCTGCGCAACCGCACGCACGCCGTCGCGTTCGCGATCAGGTCCGGCGCGATCTAGTCGCTAGGCCACCACATGGGTCGATCCACCCATCGAGTCCGGTGAGCAGTTGGGTGTGCTGACCGATGTGGGGTGCGGTACGTCGTCCCTAGCGTCGGCGGCATGACCACACAACACATCGAGACACTGATCATCGGTGCCGGCCAGGCCGGCCTGGCGACCGGCTACCAGCTCAAGCGGCTCGGCCGTGAGTTCCTGATCGTCGACGGGATGGCCCGTGTCGGGGACAACTGGCGCTGCCACTACGACAGCCTGACCCTGTTCACGCCTGCCAGAGCGAACAGCCTGGACGGCATGCCGTACCCCGGCGATCCCTGGCACTTCCCCACCAAGGACGAGTTCGCCGACTATCTCGAGCTGTACGCCGTCACCCACGACCTGCCGGTGCGGATGCAGACCAGAGTGGAACGGCTCTCCGGCCGTGACGGCGGCGGATTCGCGGCCACCATCGGCACCGATGAGATCACCTGTGACAACGTCGTTGTCGCCTCCGGCACCTTCGGTCGTACGGCGCAGGTCCCGGCGTTCGCCGGCGGGATCGCCCCCACCATCGGCAGCTCCACTCCAGTGCCTACCGGCGTCCGGAGGAGCTTCCGGACGGGCCTGTGCTCGTCGTCGGTGCGTCGCACAGCGGACTGGACATCGCCTACGAGGTGGCCGCGACGCGTCCGGTCACGCTGGTCGGCCCGGATCGCGGGAACATCCCGCTCGAGTGGGGATCCCTCCGGTTCCGACAGGCGTTCCCGCTCATCGAGTTCGCGTTCAACCACGTGCTCACCCGGCGCACCCCGATGGGGCGCAAGAAGATGCAGCAGGTTCGGCACCACGGGGTTCCGCAGTTGCGGGTCAAGCGCCGGCACCTCGGTGAGCGCGGCGTGGAGTGGATCACCGAGCACCTGACGGGCGTCGACGGCGGGCGGCCCTGCCTCGCGGACGGCCGGAGCTTCGACGTCGCGAGCGTCATCTGGGCGACCGGCTTCCGGCAGTCCTACGACTGGATCGATCTGCCGCTGCCGATCGAGGACGGCTGGCCCACGGAGTATCGCGGGATCGTCGACGAAATCCCTGGGCTCTACTTCTGCGGACTGGCCTTCCAGTACTGCTTCGCCTCGGGGGAGGTCAACGGCGTCAGCCGGGACGCGGCCTACCTCGCCCACCGCATCGCCGCCAGAGCTCCGGCCGCGACTCCGGCTGCGGCATGACACCGCCGGACGAAGGAGAAAGCCATGTACACCGACTTGGACCAGACGACGCGCGACGCCGCGTCCCGGAAGATGGCGGCCCTCGTCGCGATCGGCCCGCTCGCGCTCGTCGGGGCGTTGCTGTGGCATCCACCGTTGCACGGCCGTCTGCCCGACAGCGAGGCGGTGGCCCATGCGGCGGCCAGCGACATCACACGGTGGGGACTGTCCCATCTCGCTGCGGCGATCGCCTCGGCGATGATCGCACTGGCGTTCATCGCGGTTCGTGGCCACCTGCGGCAGCGTGGTGATCACTCACTGAGCGCGGCCGGCCTCGGGTTCGTGGTGGCCGGCAGCACGCTGTACGCCGTACTGCCCGGCATGGAGTTCGCGGTTCTGGCCGCCCACGAGACCGGTGCTGACGTCGTGGCCACGCAGGATGCGCTGGAGCGCTGGTTCGTGATGGTGCTGATGGGCGGTTCGGCGCTGTTCGCCGTGGGCACGCTGCTCTTCGCGGTGGCGGTGGTGCGATCGGCCGCGATGAGCAGGGGCAGGGCTGTCCTGGTCGCCGGGGCACTGGTCGTTTTCGGGCTCTCACGGCTCGTGCCGATCGGGGTGGTGCAGTTCTACGTGCAGCCGGCCGCGGCGCTGCTGGCGTTGCTTCCGATCGCCGCTGAGATCTCCGCGATCTCCGCCCGGATTCCCCGGCGCGCGACCTGAGGCGGCTTCGGGAGGTCGGTGCTCGGTCACGCGGTTACGCTCATGGCGCAAGGGATGGTGCGCCATGAGCGTCGTGGATGATCTGCGTCAGGCCCGCGAGGCCTTCGAGCGTCGCGAATGGGTGGTGGCGTACGAGGCACTCTCCGGCCTGGAAGAGGCGGAGCTGACCGCCGACGACTTCGTCGCGCTCGCCACCACTGCGTTCCTGCTCGGGCAGCGCAACGACTGCGTCCAGGCGCTGCAGCGGTCGTACCAGATCAACCTCGACCACGGCGAGGTGCTCGCCGTCGCCCGTTCCGCGCTCTGGCTCGCGACGGTGCTGTTCCACGGCGGTGAGGCGGCGATCGGGAGCGGCTGGATGTCGCGGGCCTGGCGGATTCTCGACGACGTGGACGACGACGTGGTCGAGCGCGGCTACCTGTGCTACGAGCAGCTGATGAGCCACATCATCAAGGGGGAGTTCGGCGCGGCGCTCGCACTGGCTCCGCAGGTCACCGCCTACGGGCAGCGCTTCCACGAGCCCGACCTGGTCGCACTCGGGCTGCATTGCGAGGGGCGGCTGGCGGCCTTCTCCGGGAAGGTCGCCGAAGGGCTCCGGCTCCTGGACGAGGCGATGGTGGGAGTGCTGGCCGGGGAGGTCTCTCCGATCTTCGCCGGCATCGTCTACTGCTCGTCGATCGAGGCGTGCCAGCAGGTCTGCGACTTCCGCCGCGCCGGTGAATGGACCCGCGCGCTGGCCATCTGGTGCGACGCCCAGCCCGGCCTGGTCGCGTTCACCGGACAGTGTGCCGTCCACAGGGGTCAGTTGATGCTGCTGCACGGTGCCTACGAGGAGGCGGTCGCCGAGCTCGAGCGTGCCGCCCGGCGGTACGCCGCGCAGGGCGGCCACCAGGCCGTCGGCCAGGCCTCCTACGAGCGGGGTGAGGCATTGCGACTCCGCGGTGACCACGCCGCCG
>NZ_VSRL01000294.1 GCF_012184385.1 Lentzea indica | reverse complement strand
GCCAGCCGTGGCCGCGCGGAGCCGCGAGGAGCTGCTGGGCGTGCTGGGCAGCGGCAGCGGCTCGTGGACGTCGTGGAAGGCGTTGGACGCACCGGACTTGTGGGGCCGGCTGTTCCCGGAGTGGGGCGCGGTCCGGGACCTGCCGCCGCGCGACGCCGCGCACATGTGGACGGTCGACCGGCATCTGGTGCAGACGGTCGCGCACGCCGCACGGCTGGCGACGACCGTGTCGCGGCCGGACCTTTTGCTGCTGGGCGCGCTGATCCACGACATCGGCAAGGGACGGCAGCAGGACCACTCCGAGGTGGGCGCCGCACTGGCGACCCAGATCGGTGAGCGGATCGGGTTGTGGCCGCAGGACGTCGAGACGCTGTCCGCGATGGTGCGCCACCACTTGTTGTTGCCGCACACCGCGACTCGCCGTGACGTCGAGGACGAGGCGACCGTCCACCGGGTGGTGGAGACGCTCGGCGGCGACGCGGTGCTGCTGGAGCTGCTGTACGCCTTGTCGGAGGCGGATTCCCTCGCGACCGGGCCCGGTGTGTGGACGGACTGGAAGGCCGCGCTGATGGCCGACCTGGTCGCCCGCTGCCGCACGGCGATGGCCGGCGAGGCGCTCCCCAAGCCGGAACCGCTGGATCCGTCCTTCGTGGTCATGGCGGAACGCGTTGCGGCATCAGGAAAACCGGACGTACTGCTGGAGAAGCAGGACCACGCGGCGGTCGTGACGGTGCTCGCGCGGACCGGCCGGGCGTGCTGTCCAAGGCCGCCGGTGTGCTCGCGTTGAACTCGCTGGAGGTCCACGCGGCGACGTTGCGCTCGCACGGTGGCGCGACGGTGGACGCGTTCACCGTGTCGCCGCGGTTCGGTTCGCTGCCGGACGCGTCGCTGCTGCGTGAACAGCTGTCCAGGGCGATCGAGGGCTCATTGCCGTTGGCGGACAAGCTCGCCGCGAAGGAACGCGACTACGGAGGCCCGCCGCTCGACCCGCCGCCGGCGAAGGTGCTGTGGTTCGACGACGAGTCGACCGGCGCGGTGGTGCTGGAACTGCGTGCCGCCGACCGGATCGGGCTGCTGCACCGCGTGGCCAGTGCACTGGAGCAGTGCGGCGTCGACGTGCAGTGGGCGCGTGTGTCCACGTTGGGCGCGACGGTCGTCGACTCGTTCAGCATCGCGGGCGCGGATCTGGATCGGCGGCGAATCGAGCGGGCGGTGCTGGACGCGGCCAGGTAGAGGTTGAGTAGCTCTACGCACAACCTCTCGGGGTGCTCACGCTCCTCAGTGCTTCCGGAACCCGGCAGTCTTCGTGGTGTCCGGAAAGCGTCCTCGAGGGGTGGAACACTTTCTGGACGGGCAGGCCCGGCCGGGGCAGGCCGACGGTGATCATTGGCGGCGCCGGGGGAGGCACCGCGCAATCACACCGCCGGCGGCTCCGGCCGGTGTTTCCCGGTTCTTGACAACGAGACAGCTTCCTGGACAACCGCTGACGGGTCCGGGCATGGTCGAGTTTCGTTGTTCTGACTGGGGAGGAACACGTTGAGAATCGCATTGGTGGCTGCCGTTTCGGCGGCTCTCCTGTTCGCACCGTCCGCCCAAGCGGCTCCGCTGGCCGTGGAGGACCTCGGCACCCTGCCGGGTGATCTCCGGAGTTCCGCGGTGGACATCAACGACGCCGGCTCCATCGCCGGTGTCTCCTACGGAACCGGCACCTCGCAGCACGCCGTGCGGTGGGACCGGTTCGACGGCATCAAGAAGCTCGCGGACCTCGGGTTCGACTCGTGGGCGGCGGCCATCAACCGCGACAGCGTGGTCGTCGGTTACGCCGTGAACTCGGCCAACCAAGCGCAAGCGGTGAAGTGGAACGTCTCCGGTTCGCTGGTGCAGCTGACGGTCGCGGGCGCGACGAGCTCCGTTGCCTACGACGTCAACGACTCCGGCACCGTCGCCGGCACCGCGACCATCAACGGCGTGAGCCAGGCGGTGCTCTGGGACTCGACCGGCGTCGCGACGGTCCTGGGCGCCGGCAATGCGCACCGCGTGACCAACGCCAACTGGGCCATCGGGTACACCGGCGGTGACGTGGTCCGGTGGAACGCGTCCGGTGTGCGGACCGTGCTCGACGCGGGCACGTTGATCGCGAACAACGAGCTCGGCGACGCGGGCGGCACCGTCGGCACCAACGGAGTGCTGTGGCTGCGCAACGGCCGGACCCAGCTGGGCACGGGCGCGCGGCCGTTCGACCTCAGCGACAACGGTTTCGCGGTCGGGGAGTTGTCGTCGCAGGCCTTCCGGTGGGACCTCTTCGGCGGCGGCAGCGCTCCGCTGGCGCCCGCGCCCTCGCGTGCTTCCGAGGTGAACAACTCCGGTGTCGTCGCGGGCACCGTCGGCACCACGGCCGCGACGTGGAACCTGAGCGGCACTCAAACGTTGCTGCCGGCGCTGTCGGGTGCCGCACGCCACACCGTGACGGGACTGAGCGAAGTCGGGCAGGTCATCGGCGTGGCGACCTTCGCCGACGGCATCTACCGAGCCGTCGTGTGGCGCTGAACCCTGTGCATTTCGCCTGAAATCGGACCAAACTGAACGAGAAGGATGGTCAAGACGTCTTTTAGGACATGACCGCCGTGTTGAACACGCAGACCGCTGTCGTCCGGGTGCAGCCGCGCTCGCTCGTAGTCCTCGCCGGCATCCCCGGCGCGGGCAAGACGACGCTGCTCACCCGCCTGGACGCGGACGAGCCGGTCACCGTGCTCGACTCCGACCAGGTGCGCATGTGGCTGGAGCCGCGGATGCCCCTGCCGTACAAGTACTGGCGCGTCTTCGTGCACCTCACACACCGGTTGCGCGTGTTCTGGGCGGCACTGTTCTGCGCGGGCCTGCTGGTCGTCCACGAACCGTCCACCAGGCCCGGCACGCGCTTCATGCTGGTGGCCGCCGGCCTGCTGTCGGGGCGTCGACGCCACTTCCTGTGGCTGGACGCCTCGGCGGCCCAGGCCCTGGACGGCCAGATCGCCCGCCGCCGCCTGGTGCGGACTCACGCGTTCGAACGCCACGTCCGCCGCGGCTCGTCGATGCGCGCGCAGTTCGAGGCGGGCTGGGTGCCGTTCGGATTCGGGAGCGTGACGCTCCTCACCCGTGCGGGAACCTCGGGTGGTCTGCGCATCATGGTGTCGTGATCAAGGCTGTCCTCTTCGACTTCGCAGGCACCCTCTTCGGGCGTCCGACCTACCGATGGCTCTCGCCTCCCCACCTGTCGGTGCTGCGCGCTCCGGCGCCGTTCGTGGCGCGCATGAACGCCGCTGAACGCGCCGTGTGGGAGGCTCGCGACCTGACTGCGCTGGCGAACCGTTCGGCCTACTGGACCCTGTTCCGGCTGGCCGGGCTCACGATGAACGACGACCTGTTCCAGCGCCTGCACAACCCGGCTTTCTGGCTGCCCTACCCCGACACCGCCGAGGCTTTGGCGGCTGCGCGGCCGCTGAAGGTCGGGGTGCTGAGCAACATCTCGTGGGACATCCGGTCGGTGTTCTCGCGGGAGTTGCTGGCGGTGGACGCCTTCGCGTTGTCGTACGAGATCGGTTTCTCCAAGCCTTCTGTCCGGGCTTTCGACGCCGCGTGCGTTCGGCTGGACGTTCATCCGTCCGAGTGCTTGTACGTCGGCGATGACCCCGTTTCGGATGGCGCGGCCGTTGCTGCCGGGTTGCGGTTCGCGCAGATTTCCACGGCTCCGGTGGGGCGGCGCGAGCCGGTGCTGTTGGAGGCGTTGGCGCGCCACGGAATCAGCTGATCCGCAGCCGGGCCTCCGCGATGAGGTCGGCGACGTCGTTGCCGTGTGCGGTGCCGGACAGCGGACGCGTGAAACCGTCCGCGACGTCCCAATACCGCACCGTTCTGTCCAAGGAGCCGGTGATCACCGTTCCGTCTGGCAACCAGAGCGCGGCGGTCACCGGACCGCTGTGGCCGAGCAGCGCCGTGCGTTGCCCGCTGGTTGCGGAATCCCAGACACGGGCCGTTCCGTCCCATGACGCGGTGAGCAGGCTGCGGCCGTCCTGTGACCAGGCCACTGCGCGAATCCAGTCCGCGTGGCCGCGTAGTTCGCCAACCTTGACGAGGTCGTCGGCCAGGCGAAACAGCATGATCGTCGCATCGTCACATCCTGCGGCGAGCACGTCCTGTTCCGGATGCCAGGCGATGGAGGTGAAGCACTTGCCCGCCGTGAACGAGCACAGCGTGCGATCCATCGAGTTCACCGCCAGGTTGTCCTCGCCCGCGACAGCGAAGATCTGGCGGTGCGGATGCCATGCCACCGCTCTGAGGTCCTCGGAGTGCCGCCTCCACGCCGGAGGAGTGAGCAGCTCGCCATCGCGGCTGTAGACCCTGGGAAGCCGTGTTCGGTCTCGCCAAACAGCGGCCAGCAGCGTTCCGTCCGACGACCAGTGCACGTCATTGATTCGGTCGGTCGTCTCTCTGAGCTGTGCGACCAGAGCTCCCTCCTGGTCCTGAACGGTGACCACCCCGTCGTCGGAACCGATCGCAAGCCGTTGCCCGTCCGGTGTCCACGCGAGGGAGCACTGCCAGTTGTAGGTGCGATCGATGATGGAGTTGAGACCGATCGTCAGTTCACCGGACACGGGATTCCGCGCGAGTGCGAGCACCTCACCCCTCGCGTCGAACCAGTCGGCGCTCGGTTCCGAGCCGATCTTCCACACGCGTTGAGTGCCGTCGTCCGCGACCGTGGCCAGCTGATCCCCCTCGTGCGACCAGGCGACATCACAGACGCCTTGATCATGGCCGCGCAGGCACAACAACTCCGCTCCCGTCGCGGCGCTCCAGACTCGGGCGGTTCCGTCTGCCGAGGCGCTGGCGATCCTGGTACCGCTCGGCGACCAGCTCACTCTGCGCACCCGGTCTGAATGCCCGCGGAAGTGCGTTTGTCCGATGGGACTGTCGAGCACGGCTCTCGAGCGTCCGTCCCCACTCGCCCAGATCTCCGGGTCGTGCGGGTGAAACCGGACCGATCGCACCGCCGCGTTCGTCCAATGGCGCTTGGACAGCGTGCTCGTCGAACGGTGGCCGACTCCCTCGATTCCGACGATGCCGTCGTCCCTCGCGATGGTGATCCACCTGCCGTCGGACGAGATGTCCGCATCCCACAAGCGCACGGTGCTCTGCTCGCCGGTTTTGACCACTGCCCGGACCTCGTGCACAGGCGCTCCGCTCTGACCGTCGACGTCCCACAGGTAGGCGCCACCGTCCGCACAAGCGACCAGCACCCGGTCACCCTTGGCGTCGAACCTCACCGACCACGGACGGTCCGGCAAGCCGACCACGCGGATTTCCCGCTTGTCCCCTGTGGACCACAACCTCAGCGTTTCGTCGGTCGCGACCGACGCGACGACATCGCTGTTCGGGGACCAGGCGACGGATCGCACCCAGCCGGGGCCGGTGCCGCGGAGGTCTCCGCCGTGTGAGAACACGTGCAGGCAAACAGCGGTCTCGGCGTTCCACACCCTGACCGTGCCGTCCTTCGATCCGGTCACCAGCATCGTGTCGTCCGGCGACCAGTCCACGCCCCAGACGCCGGCCGTGTGTCCGCTGTACGAGCGCAGCCGGTGGGTGGAAGCCATGGCACGCAACAACGATTGCCGCCAGCCGGACAGATCGGGGGCGTGCAGGAGCAGCCGTACCGTGAAGTCGTCACCGGCGAGAACGTGCAGCGCGTCGACTGGATCGAGCGAACTTGCCCGCCGCACGTCGTCATCCACCTTCTGCTGCGACGACAACTGGAGCAACTGCAGCGCGTCGGCGGAGAGGTGCAGGAACGTGTCGTCTGCGGGTGACAGCACGGTGAGCAACGAGACGAGCCGGGACGGGGCGATGACCTGGTCGGGGTGCTTCACCCACTCCTTGGCGATGTCCTCGACCTCACGGCGGGCGCGCAGCGCGGCGTGGTCTCGTTCCAAACCTTCGCGCAGCCGCGGCCAGTGCAGGAAGAGGCTTTCGTGCGTGACCTCGATCGACTCCCGTGTCGCGGTGAGCACACGGTTGGTGATGAACGGGTCGAGCAGCTGCCGCTCGTCCGGGGAGAGTTCCGCCACCGCCACCGCTCGTTTGGTGAACTTCCCGCCTTCGTCCACCGACACCAGAAGCCGCAACGTTCGCAGCACCCGGCGTTCGGCGTCGCTCACCTTCGGCCACGACCCGTCGTCCTCGCGCACCAGGTCGCGCGCCATCGCGAAGGCCTCGTCGGCCTGCCGCCGCAGCACGTCCATCACACGTCCGGACGCGACGTACTCGGCACGGGTGATCGGCCTGGGCGCGCGTTCGCCGTCGCGGTTGACGTGGCGCCACAGGTTCTCCAGCGCGAAAGCCAGCAGGGGCAGCGACTCGCGGCTCGCGTCTTCCTGGATGAGGCCCAGCGCGGCGTCGTCGACGCTCCAGCCGAGTGCGCGTAGCGGGCCGTTGACCACCATCGGGATCTCGGCCTTGGTGAGCGGCGTGACCAGGAAGTTGTCGCGGAAGAGCAGCTCGAGGTCCTCGTGCCGCATCAGTTCGTCGAGGAAGTCGGCGCGGACCGCGTGGACGACCCAGGCCTCGCCCTGGCTGGCGGCCACGAGTCGTCGCACCAGCGCGGTGGAGTCGCCGATCAGCAGCTCCTCGGCCTGGTCGAGCACCACGAGCCGCCGTCCGGGGCCTTCGATCGCCGGCAGCACCCCCTGCGACGGCGTGAGCGGGCCGATGATCGTCCAGCCCTCACGTCGGAGCAGAGGGATCAAACCCGCCTGCAGCAGCGATGACTTGCCCGTTCCTGACGGGCCGATCACGGCGAGAGCGCCGAACTCCCGGCGTCCGAGCAACGGTTCGGCCAGCCGTTGGACGTCGTCCTCGCGACCGAAGAAGAGCGAGGCTTGGTGCTCGTCGAACGCTTTCAGGCCGGGGAACGGTGAAGTGGTGGTCGCGGCCTTGGTGACGCCGGCGCGTTCCAGCGCGAGCATCGTCGTGTCGCGGGCGGCGGCCAGCGAAGCGGCGTCGGTGTGGTCGACGCGTTGGGCCTGCAGGTCGTTGAGGATCGCGCGGTTCCGCGAGCGGGCGCTGAAGAACTCGATGCAGGGGGCGTGCGGTTTGCGTTCGCGGAAGACCGACGACTCCCAGGTGCACCACTCGGAGTAGGAGCCGGGGGAGGTGACGACGATCAACGCGTCCGCGCCGAGGAGCTCGCGGCGCAGGCTGTCCTTCCACGGCAGCGAGACGTCGGGGCCGGAGCCGGGGGCGGTGTAGGCGTGGACGTCCTCGAAGCCCGCGGTCAGCAGCGAGTCGCGCAGGTGGAGCGCGATGTCGTTGCCCTCGTCGTGTCCGTGGTAGCTGAGGAAGATCCGACCCACCCGGAGCATCCTGCATCATTCGGGCCTGAAGGAGGACCCGTTCCGGAGGCCGTTGGGGAGCCGCACCTCGGGTGACGGTGGCGTTGGCTAGTCTGGGAGGCGTGTTCTCCACGCTTTCCGACCGGCTGACCACTGTTCTCCAGGGCCTTCGCGGCAAGGGCCGGCTCAGCGACGCCGACATCGACGCGACCGCGCGCGAGATCAGGGTCGCCCTGCTCGAGGCCGACGTCGCGCTGCCCGTTGTGCGCGGCTTCATCGCGAAGGTGAAGGAGCGCGCCAAGGGCTCCGAGGTGCACCAGGCGCTGAACCCGGCGCAGCAGGTCGTGAAGATCGTCAACGAGGAGCTGGTCAACGTCCTCGGCGGCGAGACCCGCAGGCTCAACCTCGCGAAGAACCCGCCGTCGGTGATCATGCTGGCGGGTCTGCAGGGTGCGGGTAAGACGACGCTCGCCGGCAAGCTGGCCAAGTGGCTGAAGGGCCAGGGCCACACGCCGCTGCTCGTCGCCGCCGACCTGCAGCGCCCGAACGCGGTGACGCAGCTTCAGGTGGTCGGTGAGCGCGCGGGCGTGCCCGTCTTCGCTCCCGAGCCCGGCAACGGCGTCGGCGACCCGGTCTCGGTGTCGCGCCGCGGTGTCGAGGAAGCCAAGGCGAAGCAGTACGACATCGTCCTCGTCGACACGGCCGGCAGGCTGGGTGTCGACGAGGAGATGATGAAGCAGGCCATCGACATCCGGGCCGCGGTCGACCCGGACGAGGTCCTGTTCGTGGTCGACGCGATGGTCGGTCAGGACGCGGTCAACACGGCCACGGCGTTCCGCGACGGTGTCGGCTTCACCGGTGTGGTGCTGACCAAGCTCGACGGCGACGCCCGCGGTGGTGCCGCGCTGTCGGTCCGTGAGGTCACCGGCCAGCCGATCCTCTTCGCGTCCAACGGCGAGAAGCTCGAGGACTTCGACGTCTTCCACCCGGACCGGATGGCGAGTCGCATCCTGGGCATGGGCGACGTCCTGACGCTGATCGAGCAGGCCGAGCAGCACTTCGACCAGGACCAGGCCGAGAAGGCCGCGCAGAAGCTGCACTCCGGCCAGTTGACGCTAGAGGACTTCCTGGAGCAGATGCTCGCGATCCGCAAGATGGGCCCGATCGCGAACCTGCTCGGCATGCTCCCTGGCGCCGGTCAGATGAAGGACCAGCTGGGGATGCTGGACGAGAAGCACCTCGACCGCATCCAGGCGATCATCCGCGGCATGACCCCGGCGGAGCGCGACGACCCGAAGATCATCAACGGTTCGCGCCGCCTGCGCATCGCGAACGGGTCGGGCGTGAAGGTCAGCGACGTCAACGACCTGGTCAACCGCTTCTTCGAGGCCCGCAAGATGATGTCGGCGATGGCCGGCCGGATGGGCTTCGGCGGCGGTGGCGGCAGCAAGAACCGCAAGGGCAAGAAGGGGAAGAAGGGCAAGGGACGTGGCCCGACGCCGCCGAAGATCAAGGGCGGCTTCCCCGGCATGTTCCCCGGTGGCATGCCCGGTATGCCTCCCGGCGCGATGCCCGGCATGCCTAGCGGCGGCGGTCTGCCTGATCTCAGTGGCGGCATGAACGAGCTTCCGCCCGGCTTCGACCCGTCGAAGTTCAAGTTCGACGGGGACGACAAGAAGAAGTGACCATGCACCTGCGCGGCGTCGTCCTGCCGGACGGCGAACCGCGTGACCTGTGGGTTGTCAACGGTCGTGTCCGCACCCGCCCGGTGCCGAACGCGCAGACCGTGGTCGACGGCGGGTTCCTGGTTCCTGGCCTGGTCGACGCGCACTGCCACGTCGGTCTGGGCCCGCAGGGTGGCGTCGAGCTGGCCGAGGCCGTCGAGCAGGCGCTGACGGACCGCGACGCGGGTGCGTTGCTGATCCGCGATTGCGGTTCGCCGATCGACACCACGCCGTTGCAGGAACGTCTGGACCTGCCGCGGATCATCAGGGCGGGCCGCCACATCGCCCGCCCGAAGCGCTACCTCCCGCACATCGGCGTGGAGATCGAGTCGGATCTGGCGTCCGCCGTCGCCGAGCAGGCCGCGTACGGCGACGGATGGGTGAAGCTGGTCGGCGACTGGATCGACCGCTGCGTCGGCGACCTCGCTCCACTGTGGACGGACGACGAACTGGCGGACGCCATCAAGGTCGCCCACGCCGCCGGCGCCCGCGTGACGGCCCACGTCTTCGGCGAGGACGCGCTGCCGGGCCTGATCAACGCGGGCATCGACTGCATCGAGCACGGCACCGGCCTGACCGACGACATGATCTCGCTGATGGCGTCACAGGGCACCGCGCTGGTGCCCACGTTGGTCAACATCGAGACGTTCCCCGGCATCGCGGACAGGGCCGGCAAGTACCCCGCCTATGCGAACCACATGCGTGACCTGCACGCCCGCGTCTCCACGACCGTGGCGTCCGCGATCGAGGCCGGTGTACCGGTCTACGCGGGCACCGACGCGGGCGGTGGCATCCAGCACGGCCGCATCGTCGACGAGATCATCGCGCTGCACGGCGTGGGCCTGAGCGCGTCGGAGGCCATCGGCGCCGCGTCGTGGGGTGCCCGCGAGTGGCTGGGCTTCCCGTCGCTGACCGAGGGCGCGGCCGCGGACATCGTGGTCTACGACGAGGATCCTCGTGAGAACCTCGAGGTCCTGCGGACGCCGCGCATGATCATGCTCAGGGGCCGGATCCATTAGTGGCGTGGCCCGGAACGTTGCCGGGCCATGCCACTAGCTGTGATGTCCAGGGACGTTGTTCCGGTTTGGGCGGGTGACGGCCTGTCGTGAAGACAGGCGAAGGCCTCTGGTTGTGAAGTGGAGCTGTCTAG
>NZ_VSRL01000293.1 GCF_012184385.1 Lentzea indica | reverse complement strand
CGCGAGCGGCCCGTCCAGCAGTCCGCGAACGATCTCGGCGAGCGGCTAGTCGAGCGACCCGACGTAGCCGACGGTCAGCAGCGTCAACCCGGCCAGCGTGCCCAGCACCAGGAAACGGCGTCCGGCAACCCCAGCCGCGCCAGGCCGACGACGCCGATCAGCGCCACCAGTGCCGTGCCGGCCATCAGCACGGGGTTGTCGACGAGCACGAAACCGTTGGGCCACCACGGCTCACCTTGCAGCACGTAGGCGACCCACTGGTTCGTCCCGCGCAACACCTGGAACAGCGACATCGGCGCGGTCGTGTTCGCGGCCGACTCGATGTAGTCGAGGAAGGGCAGGCTGTACCGCCCGAGCAGCAGCAACGGGACGATCCACCACAACGCGACCGCGATGACGCATCCGGCCCACCACAGCACCAGCTTCACGTGCTGGCGGTTCCACTTGCGCGTCAGCAGCCAGATGCCGGGAAGAACCAGCGCCATGACGACCATCGCGCCGTTGATGCCGCCCATCCCCAGCACCGCGAGGCCGGACAGAGCGGCGGCCCTGCGCGGCGAGCCGATCCTGTCCGCCAGCACGAGCGGCAGCAGCACCCACGGCAACATGACGGCGGGCAGCATCTCCGACGACAGCGGCCCGATCTCGGTCAGCACTCGAGGGGCCAGCGCGTACGCCAGCGCACCGGCGTACCGGGTCGGCTCGTGGCCGATGCCAAGCGCACGCGCCAGCCGCAGCACCCCGTAGAACGCGAGGCAGAGCAGAAGCGCGCACCAAAGCCGCTGGGTGACCCACGCGGGCACACCGAGGATCTGGCCGATCGCGAAGAACGGCCCCATCGGGAAGAAGTAGCCGTACGCCTGGTTCTGCAGCTCGCCCGCCGTCGCCGCGGGATTCCACAGGTGAAGTGCCCTGTTCAGGAAGCCGAGCGGGTTGACTGCGAGGTCGAGTTTCGTGTCGAACGTGGTCGTCCCGAACCGTTGCGCGAACGACAGCGCCGTGAGTGCGATGAGCACCCACGTCGTCGGATTCCGATGTGCGATCTTCAGGCTCCTGATGGCGGAGGAAGTTACCACCGGGTAGTGCTCGCGGGCGACTATCGCTATCTTGGGCCCCCACGACCGTTCTGGGGCGCACTCAGGCAGGTGGCGATGACTTCTCCGACCGCGTTCGAGCAAGCGTGGGAACTGGGTGATCAGGTCCCCGGCTGGTTGACAGTTGACCAAGCCACCATGTTGTGGGAGGCCGCCCTCCGGCTCGGTCCCGGCGCGCGGATCGTGGAGATCGGCAGTCATCAGGGGCGATCCACCACGGTTCTGGGCATCGCGGCACGTTCCGTCGGTGCGACGGTGGTCGCCGTCGACCCGTTCGTCGAGGGCCGGCTGTTCGGAGGCACGCCCACCCGTGCCCGCTTCGAGAAGAACGTCGCCAGCGCGGGCCTGACGGACGTCGTGCAGCTCGAAGCCGAGTACAGCACCGAGTTGCGCAAGCGCTGGGACAAGCGCATCGACCTGCTGTACATCGACGGCAAGCACGACTACTGGACGTACACCGACGACATGCTGTGGTCGGAGAACCTCGTGGCCAACGGCGAGATCCTGGTGCACGACGCCTTCTCGTCCATCGGGGTGACCAGCGGCATTCTGGTGAAGGTGCTGTGCGGCAATCGATACACGTACGTCGACCGGGCGGGCTCACTGGCGCGCTTCCGTTTGGCCGAGCCGAGCTGGGCGGATCGCAGGCGCGTGCTCGCCGAGATGCCCTGGTTCCTGCGCAACGTGTGGATCAAGGTCCTGTTGCGTCTGCGGCTGCGGCCGGTCGCGAGGTTGTTCGGTCACGACAGCCCGTACGACCCGTACTGACAACCGTCTGCCGGAGACCGTCTGCTGAGGACCGTCTACTGGGGACGGCACGCGGGTGGCTGGCACAGCATGGTGCTCAACGCCTGCGCGAAGATGTCGCTGATGCCGGCGGGATCGACGGTGGTGAATGCACGGCCGCCGGTCGCGTCGGCGATCTTCGTCAGTTCGTCCACGTCGACGTCAGGGCCCATGCCGATCGCGATGACGGGCAACGGCCTGCGTTTGTCCTGCAGCTTGGCCAACTCGTCCAGCAACTGACGCTGGGTGATGGAGTCGGGGTCCTCGTTGCGACCGTCGGTCATGATGGCGACGATGTTGATGCGGCCGAGCTCCCAGCTCTTCCGCGCCTCCTGGTACGCGGCCAAGGTGGTGTCGTAGAGACCGGTCGCCCCGTTGGCGGTCGCGCGAGTCGCGCGGACCTCCTTGACGGCGCGGCCACTCGCGAGGTGGTCCTTGACGGACGCGAAGGGGATGATCTCCTTGTAGTCCTTGGCACCGTCGAGCCTGGTGGAGAACTTCCACAGGCCGATCTGCGTACCGGGCTTGAACATGCCCAGGCCGCGCTCGGCCGCGGCGACGGCCAGCGCCATCCGCGTGGTGCCCGTCCTGGGCACGATCTGGTTCATGGAGCCGGACACGTCCAGCACGCCCAGCACACGCGCGGTCAGCGTGAGCCCGCCCCAGATGCGTAGCGTCTCGTCGACGAAGCCCTGGTCGAGACCGGCGGCCTTGTCGTCGGGAGCGCGCAGCCCGAACTTGGCGAGGTTCGCCCCGGATCGCAGGTGTGCCAGGAACTTCTCGGCGCCTGCGCGTTGTTGCTCCCCCGCGTCCGGCAGCACGACGTACGGGAAGTCCAGTGGCGGCACCGGGTTCTCTGAGGCGACCGCCGTCAGCCGGGCGGCACCAGGGGTGGAGTTGTGCCGTTCCAGGGCCTGTTCGGAGGTGGGGAACACGTCCAACGGGCGGGTGAACAAGGCATCTGCCTGCTCGGCGTAGTCGACGGACACCGGACGGATGGCGGCGACCGTCGCGGCCGCCGGATCCTTCTCCGATGACGCGAACCCGCGCAGCGCCAGCAACGCCGACAGGCTGGCCGGATCTTTGGCCGGATCGGCGATGCCACCGACCGCCTTGGCGCCGAGCCCGATGAGCTCGCGCCAGTTCTTGCCCTTCGCAGGATCCTTGACGGCGAGCACGACCGGCGACTGCGCGACCGAGATGCCCGCCTCCGGCACCCGCCACACTCCGGAGTCTCGTGCCTGCCGCAACCACATCGTCGACTCGGGAACCCACACCGACGGCGATCCCCCGACGTCGACGAGCCTGGTCATGGTCTCGCGGGCGGGCTCAGCCTTGATCTCGACCCGGTAGCAGTCGGCACCCACGTCCAGGCTCTCCGCGGCGTCGCTGAGAGCCGGGGCGACCGCGGGCGCGGCGGTGATCAGGACCGTCGCCGGATTTGTGCAGCGCGTCGCGTTGAGCCGGTCGATGACCGCGTCACCACCGATCCAGGCGACGATCGACAACACGAGAAGCACTGACAGTCCGACGACGGGCGCCGTCACCCGCCGTGGTCGCACCATGGCGGACACCTTAGACAACCGGGCCCGGCACAACCAGAACCCTGGAAGCCCACCTCTTCGCTGCCGGCCATTCAGCCATTGAGAGGGTGACCGGGGCGACCCCGCCGGGGTGGAATGAACCGGCATGGGAAGCCGACGGAGGTGTGGCATGCGAACACGGCTCGTGATGTCGTTGCTGGGGCTCGTGCTCTTCACCGGTGGTGTGCCGGCAGTGGCAGCGCCGCTGCACGCCACGCCGGGAATCAGCCACGGAGTCCCCGGTGACCAGCCGTTGCCCGGCTACACCGTCAACAACCCGCCGCTGAAGCCGGAGATCGTCGACGGGCAGCCGACGAGGGTGCTGCAGGGCATCCACCAGCACTCCGCGTACATCGTCGAGGTGCCCGCGAAGTGGAACGGCCGTCTGGCCATGTGGGCACACGGTTACCGCGGCACCGGCACGGTGCTCACCGTTGACCCGCCGGCCTACGGCTTGCGCGCCCGGATGCTCGGCCAGGGATACGCGTGGGCCGCGTCCTCTTACTACAGCAACGGCTACGACGTCCGCGCCGGCGTACTGGCGACGCACGATCTGGCGAAGCACTTCGGCAGGCTGGTCGCCAAGCCGAAGCAGGTCCTCATCGCAGGAGTGTCGATGGGCGGCCACATCATCGGTCGTTCGCTGGAGCAGTACCCCGGCTTCTACGACGGCGCGCTGCCGATGTGCGGCGTGCTCGGTGATCACGAGCTGTTCGACTTCTTCCTCGACTACCAGTTGACGGCGCAGGCGCTCGCCGGGGAACGCGCCTACCCGGTGCCTCCCGACTACCTCACGACCGTGGTACCGCGCATCCAGGAGAAACTGGGGCTGAGCACTCTCGTTCCCGGCGGACCTGACACCGTGACGGACAGAGGCGCCCAGTTCCGCGCGGTGGTCGTCGAACGCAGCGGCGGACCGCGTCCTGGCGCGACGCCCGCTTTCGCGTTCTGGAAGGACTTCCTGTTCAGCCTCGCCGCACCGCCCGACGAAGATGCTCCACTCGCGCGTGATCCCGGCCGGTTGGCGACCAATCTCGGCACCCGCTACGAGCCGAACACGCCAGTCGATCTCAACCGCGAGGTGCAACGTGTGGCGCCGCGCGACTGGCGGACCCGGCTCTCCCCCGCGCTCACCGAGATTCCGAGGATCGCGGGCAAGCCCAGGGTCCCGGTGCTCTCCCTGCACGGTCTGGGTGACCTCTTCGTGCCGTTCTCGATGGAACAGGACTACCGGACCGACGTCGCCCGCAACGGTCAGTCGAAGTGGTTGGTGCAGCGAGCGATCCGGACGGTGGACCACTGTGAGTTCTCGCCAGCGGAAGCAGGAGCGGCGTGGAACGACCTCGTGACGTGGACCAGCCGCGGAACGAAACCCGCCGGTGACGTGATCGGCGACCGCAACACGGTCGCCGCACCCACGTTCGGCTGCCGGTTCTCCGATCCCACTGCCTACAACGGCCCCGGCACCCGCCGATTCTTCTCGCCCTGCCCCTGACGGCGAGGTAGCGCAACCCTTACGCGTAAGGGTTGCGCCCGGAAAGCCCGCCCACCTTGCACGGACCGTTCGACGCGTCACGGCAGACCACGACGCCCATGTAGGTGATCGAGTCACCGCTGATCGACCACTTCAGGTCGTTGTACTTCGAGTAGTCCTCCTTGTCGCAGCCGGAGTGGTCGTACCGGCGCGTCGGCGTCGTGTCAAGGTGCAGCGACCCGTTGTAGAACAGGAAGTAGGCGTAGACCGGCTTCGCGTCACAGCCCCAGTCCGACACGATCAGGTCGATGTTCGACACCGAGCTCCGCCCGGTCCAGTCGAACGTCGCCCCGGCATACCCGTAGTCCTGCCCGGAGTAGATGAACTCCTGCGCGGCGGCACCGGCCGACGGCGCGCTCACAGCGGTCGCTGAGAGCGCTACCACGGCGGCGGCCGCGACCCGGCTGACGATCTTGCTGAAGCTTCTCGAACCCATGACGGCAGTACTCCCCTTTTGCCCGCACAACGTGGAAAGCAGGGAAGTTAACAGCGCTCACCGCACTCGAAGAAGCTTTTGCGCCTCACTGCAACACCTCCAGGCCAATGCCGCCCTGCACCTACATGGTGATGTCCTACGGTTCCTTGACGTTGTCGATCAGGTACTGCACTCTCTCGACGGCGTCGTTGTCGCCGATGTCACGGAACACCGACTGCGCTTCACGCCAGTACTCGCAGGCCTTTTCGGGTTTCAACAACTCCTCCACCATCCCCATGGCCACCAACGCCGCACCCTCGCCGTCACGGTCGCCGATCTCCCGGAAAAGGTCGAGGGCCATCTCCTGGGCGACGATGGCCTCATCCATGACCAGCCAGGCGTATGCCAGCCCCAGGTGGTTCCACGTGATGGCCTCGTACCAGCGATTCTCGCCGTTCTTGAAGGCGGAGATGGCTTCGTAGTAGGCGCTGAACGCCTCGTCGAACTCAGCCATCTCGGTCAGCGAGTCGCCAAGATTGGCCCATGCCTTGCCCTGGGCGTCGAGGTCATCAAGCTCCTGAGCGATCGCCAGTTCCTGTCGGTGCGAGGCAATGGCCTCCTCAAACCGGTCCGCGGCAGCCAGCGTGGTGCCCAAGGCGCCCCAGGCCCGCCCTTCGCCGTCGAGATCTCCGAGCTCCTGGTAGAGCGCCACTTCCCGCTGGTGGACGGCAATGGCCTCCTCAAGCCGGTCCGCCGCGACAAGCGCCCCGCCCAGCTTGTTGCAGGCGATGGCGAGGCGGTCGTGGTCGAGGTGTTCAGCCGCCGCGCAGGCAACCCGCGCGGTGATGAGCCGCACAGCGAGGTGGTTCTCCATCGCCAGGTACCGATCGAGCGCGGTCGCGAGGGTGAAGGCATCGCTGTGGAAACCTCCGCCTGCGGCGACGTGCACGGTGCCGACGAGGTTGAGGAGCTCGGCGTCCAGCCAGTCCAAGGCCTCGTCGAGATCCGCGAAGAGGTCAGGACCTTGCAGCGCGCGAAGCTCGCGCATCCTCCTCACATGTTCCTCGTCCTTCTGGGCTTCGCGGACGAACTGGTCCAGCAGGGCGGTCACCGCGTCGGCGGGAGGCCCGGTGAACCGGTTCTCGAATGCCCTGAGATGCTTGTTCGCGGCCTTGACGCCGTCGGTGTAGTACTCGAACAGAGCTATGAGAGCTGCGGCCATGTTCTCGGTGGCCGGCATGGCCGCCGCGGCTGTCTGCTCTGTGCGCAGCTCTGCCACGGTGTGTTCCATGGTGTAACTGCGGATGAGGTCGTGCATGCGCCAGCGCCCGTTGCCGTGCTGCAACAGGTGAGCCTGGCACAGCGTGCGCAGCTGAGTCCGCACCAGTGGTTCAGGTTGGCCGGCGAGCGCGGCGGCAATCTCGATGGCGAATTCGGGGCCGGTGTTGAGGAGCAACAAGGTCAGCAGTCGCGCCGCTTCGGGCGCACGGGATCGCAGGCGTTGCCAGGACACGGCGAACGCGCTACCCACGGCGGTCTCGCCGTGGGCGAAACCGCCGACCGGCGCCTGGCGGAGTTCGGCCGCCAACCGTCCGATCGGCAGGTCGGCGTCGTCGGCCAGCAGGGCCGCGACGATCCGCAGGGCCAGTGGCAGACCGCCGCACACCTGTGCCAACGCCTTCGCCGCCGGTCGATCTGCGTGGATGCGGTCGTCGTCCGGCCGCTGCTCGTGCACGGCCCGGTCCAGCAGGACCACCGCATCGTCGATGCCGAGCACGTCGAGGACCAGGCGGCGAGTGCTTGCAGGCAGGGCCAGAGTGTCACGAGTGGTCACCAAGGCCCGGTGTGCCCGCTGCTGGGGCAGCAGGTCTCGGACCTGGTCGCCGGTCGAGGCGTTGTCGAGCACGACCAGCATCCGTTGTCCCTGTGCGGCCGCGGCGGCCAACAGCTGGTGATAAGCGGTGGCCTGTTCGGCGGCGGTGGCCGGGACGCTGGCGCCCTGCATGCCCAGAGCACGAAGCAGAGGGGCGAAGACCTGCTCCGGCCGGACACCCTGCCGGTCGAGGTCGTAGCCGTGCAGATCCACGACCACTGCCCCGCCCGCGAACCAACCGCGGTCCACGGCGAGGTCGGCGGCGTGGCGAACCAGGGCGGTCTTGCCGACGCCGCCCATCCCGGCCACCGCCGACACCACCGCCGTCCTCGATCGCCCGTCATCTGGTGCCAAGGCACCCAACAGCGCTTCAACCTGCTCATCACGGCCGACGAACAACTCCGGCGCTGCCATCTCCGTGCCCATCACCGGCACAACCACCGCCTCCGCCGTCGAAGCGGAGTCCGACGACTGGAGGATCACCTGATCGATCCGGCCCGCTTGGACGAGGTGGTTGGCAGTCCCGTGGTTGCGGTTGACCGTCGACGAACCGCCATGTTCCCTCTCACGCACCCCGACACTGTGGACCACCGCCCACCAGGCCAGAACACAGGCCCCGTCACGATCAATGTGACCCTGCTGAACCACACGTGTGTTCAGCATTGGAACCCGAGTCCGCGCAGCCGGCTGTTCCACACCGGTTTCGATTGGCCTTCGCCGTCACCTCGCCATTGCAGGAGACAGGGCTAGCGACTGTCCAGTGAGCGTCGCGAGGTCACGGAACTGCTTGAGCCGGTTGAAGCACCGTTCGACCACATCGCGCTGCGCCGGCCTTGTCGCAGTCAGGCGCCTTGAGCAGTTGCGCCCATCGGCCGCCGTCCGCCTGGCCTGTAAGATCGCCAGCCCACTCTGACAAGCGAGTACGGCGGCACCGAGGAGACACAATGCCGTACATCTCGGGAGAGCGATGAGCGATAGCACTCATCCCGGCGATACCAGCGAGAAGTCCGGTTCGACGCGGAACACGCAGCGCGGCACGGCGGACCAGGTGATCCAGGCCGGCGACGTTCACGGTGACCTCAACGTGGGCACCAGCACTCTTCGTGCCTGGCTGCTCCCTGCCGGCATCGTGATCACGGCCGTCTTCGTCGGTGCTGCGATCGTCGCAGTTCCCGGAATGGGAAAGAACACCACAGGAGACATCGGCGGGCAAGCACCGTCCGAGCTACGGGTCACAGCGGATCTTTCATCCAATGACATGGGCCCGTGGGGCTATGTGAGCGAATCACCCGATTTTCCCGGTGCCGATCTCGTCAAAAGGCTGTCTCGGCCCATGGCGGCTGCGGATCGCGCGATCGCGAGAGACGTTCGGTTGTCCGGAGCAGCCAGCCTGCGGCAGCAGGTCATCAGGTTGCACCTGGAAGGACCGAAGGACCGGGCAATCACGGTCACCGACATCAGACCGGTCATCCGCGACACGAGACCGCCGCTGAACGGCAGTCTGGTGTGGGCTCCGCCGCAAGGACCTGAGCTGTCGTCCGAAGTTCTGCTCAAGCTGGACGATCCATTCCCTGTAGTTCAGTCCTCCGTCGAGGACGCGACCGGACGCCGGCGCGTTCCAGCCGGCCCGTTCTTCCCTGCGCACACCATCAAACTGAACGACGGCGAGACGCACGAGGTAGTCGTGACAGCATCTGCTGATGTCCACAGCTACGACTACGAGCTCGCCGTGATCTACCAGTCAGGTGCAAACGTCAAGGAAGTGAGAGTCAACGACAGCGGACGAGACTTCCGGATCTCAGGTATGGCATGCGGCGGGCCTCACATCGCCTCGTACCGCGCGGCCTACGTCCTCACTGGCGACTTCAGCGTCGTGCCTGAGCCAAATCCGGGCCACATCAGCGTTCTTTCAGACTGCTGACCATGCAGGAACACCGTATGCGCAGAAGAGCCTTGATGGGGAGCGTAACCGCGGCAGTTCTGATCCTGGCACTCGCTGTCGCAATTCGAGTCCACCGCGGATCTGAACAGCCGCAGGCGTCGGTCACCGGACCGGTCCCGACAACAGGTATCGCACCTGTTGTCAGACCGCAGTGCGGGGCGATCAAGACGACCGACTCCACGGAAATGTCCCTTGTGGACAGTATGTTGGCTGCGGTCACCGCAGTGCACGAAGCGGCTTGTCGGCGTGACTACAACGGGCTGCTAGCCATGATGGAGACCCCTTTCGGGAACAGAACGCCGTCTGAGGCGCTCGGTGAACTCCGCACCGACGACGGTGCGCCGCTCTTCGTCCTCGCCCAAACCTTGGAAACGGCGCCCATCAGCGGCCAGGGGGGTTTGATCTACTGCCACCCTCACGGAGCTATCGCGATCTTCTCACGAGGCACGCTCGATCAACCTGGACGCTGGACCTCCTTCACTCTCGCTGGCGACAGCCCAGCGGCCACGGACTGCTTCGAGTTGCGTTCGGCGCAGCAGACGAGCATCCGGTGACCGGATTCCGCCCGGAACAACGCCGCCTCGGCCAGTTACTCGCGAACCTGAGCGTTCACCGCGGGATGCGCGTCACCGCTGTCCGCGCCCAGTCCCGCGAGCAGGCGCAGCCCGTCCTCAGCGGGGCTGCCGGGCGCCGCGGACAGCACCACCAGCTCCATGCCCGACTCGTCCGGTAGCGCGAAGTTCTCCTGGTGCAGTTCCAACAGCCCGACCAAGGGGTGCTGGTACGCCTTGCGTCCATGTCCGCGGGCGCGCACGTCCGCGCGGGCCCAGAGGCGGCGGAAGCGCTCGCTGCCCATCGCCAGCTCGCCGATGAGCGACGCCAGACGGGGATCCTCCGGGTATTTGCCCGCGGCCAGGCGCAGGTGCCCGACCACGTCGAGGGTGCATTTCTCCCAGTCCGCGTAAAGGCCGCGCTCGGCCTCCTCGAGAAAGATGTGTCGAGCGGTGTTCAGGCCCGGCATCGGCCGGCCGTAGAGGAGGCCGGCGAGGCGGTTGCCTGCGAGCACGTCCATGCGGTGGTCCATGATCAGCGCGGGTGCGTCGGCAATCAGGCCGAGGACGCGCAGCAGCTCCGGCCG
>NZ_VSRL01000292.1 GCF_012184385.1 Lentzea indica | reverse complement strand
CGATGGCGTCAGGGTGCCTCTCGGACCCCGGCCCGATCGGCGACACCTTCCTCGACGCGGTCGAGGGCATTCTCGCGGCGAAGAGCACCACGACCGCCAACGCCAGCAGCAAGGCGTCGCGCACCTTGCGTCTCGTGCGCGCGCCCACGGCCTCCCGCAACACCGCGCCGGCGTTGACGCCGGGCGAGCGCGGAATCGACCTGGTGGCCTCCACGAGGTACTCGCGAATGGCCGAGTCCGCGAACTCCTCGTCGCGGTGCGCGGCTCCGCAGAGGAAGCGGGTCGTGTCGTCGCGCAACTTCGGGGAATCGCTTCCCTTCGTCGCTGCGGGAGATGACATTGTGCTGTCCACTTTCTGTCATTGAATCGAGCACTCTGTGTTTGTGCAGGTCAGTGGCTTGGTGAGACAACGAACAACACATATTTTGCTCTGTTGCTGGCACAATAGTCGTTCCTGATCGGAATCTGGCAGAGGTGGACGAATTGCGAATTGTCAATGCGCCGAACGAGGGCAAATGACGCCCTTCTCGGATGCGCCGCCGATCCGTTGCTTCCTGAGCTACGCCCGCCAGGACGACGTCGTCATGGACTTCGTGGGCCCGTTCGCTTCCTCGCTGCGCCACTACGCCTATGCCGACCGCGGCCGCTCGCTGGAGATCTTCCTGGACCGCGAAGCCATCGGCTGGGGAGACCTCGCGCAGCCGGCCATCCGCACCGCCGTCCGCAGCGCCACCGTTTTCCTGCCCGTCCTGACCCGCCGCTACTTCGACCGCCCGTACTGCCGCGAGGAACTGTTCGTCTTCTACAACCAGGCCTCCGTGGACGGCGTCCGCGGCCTCCTACTGCCCGTCGTCCTGCTGGGTCACGACCACTTGACGGACGGCAACCCGGACCTGGCTGTGCAGATCGTGGTGGAGCGCCAGCACCGCAGCGTCCGCGAGGCGTGGCTTGACGGTCCTTCCTCACCGACCTGGCGCCGCACGATGCTCGCCCTGGCCGGTGAGCTGGTGGATCACGTCGAGGAGGCAGAGCGCCGCCTCGCCACCGAGGCTGATTCGCACGTGCCCGACGTCGAGGAGGCCATCGCCGACATCGAGCGCTTCGGGTACGACACCAGTCATGTCGTGGACTTGACTTCCGAGGTGCTGCAGCAGTTCCAGGACATAGTTGCGACAGCCACCGATGACGCGTCGAGGGCAGAAGCTCTGCTGCCGGGCGCACTGCTGCTGCGGGACGCCGCCCGCGCGTATGAACGCAGAGTCTCCGAGGTCGATCGCCTGGTGCGGGCCAGACCGTTTCGGCTCGGGCCTGACGCCGCGGCTCTGCGAGAGCTCGTCGACGCCGTCGAGCAGTTGCTCGCAAGTACGGCGAGAGCGGAACTGATGAGCGTGCCGATGCGGCGGCCGATGATCGCTTTCCGAGAGGGACTCACCACGTTGCGGAGCGCGGTGAACATGGTCACCGCGTGGGAGAAGTTGCCAAATCCTGGCCAATAACCCGCCGCCGGGCGGGTGCACGGTCCGTCGGGTCCTAGTTTCGGACGCGTGTCTGAGCCGGCGGAACTGGCCCGCGGATACGTGCGTGCGCTGGCTTCCGTCGCCGGGCTCCACGTGTCCGCCTGCGACGTCGCTCGTGATGGTATCGACTTCGGGTTCCGCTTCCATTCCTCCGTCTTTCCCGCTGTCGAGGCGCGGGTCGTGTGGACTGCCATGCCGCGAGACGAAGACGCAGATGAGCGAGGCTGTGACGACGCGGAGATGCCGCGCGGCGCACAAGCGGAATGGTGCTACGACGGGCTCGACGAGGTCTGCTTCAACAAGCTGGCCGGCCGAGACTTCACCGTGCCGCGTTACCTCTTCCTGCTGGCACTGCCACCCGATCAGGCCTACGCGTCGTTCCAGCCCGACGGCATGGTGCTCCGTCACCTCGGCTATTTCCACCCGATGGGAAACGAGGTTCCGGTGTCCGCGCCGGACCGCTCGAAAAGCCGTCCGGTACGCATCTCGCTCGCCAGGGTGTTGACCGACTCGACGCTGCGCGACCTGTTGCGGAGCGTTCGATGACCGCGCTCCCGGTGGAGGCTGTCACGGGCTATCTCCGTGCTACGGGGTGGTACCCACAACCGCAGGTGTGGAGCACGTTGACGGTGTGGACGCACGACGACGGCGCCGAGGTACTCGTGCCAGCGCGGGACGGGATGAACGACGCGGAGCTGCGCACCCGTGAACTGCTGGAAGGCGTTGCTACGCGGGAAGGCCGCGTGGTGGCGGACGTGTTGCTCGACATCAGCAGCGGGTCGCCGGCAGACGTGATCAGCGTGCATACGCATCCACTTGACATGCCGAGCGGTTGGTCTTCATTGCCGTTCGCGTTGGAGAACCTCGCCAGCCTGACCAGCGTCGTGCACGCCACCATCAGGGCAATCGACCACGGCGCGTTCGTTGGCTCACGGGGCAGGTTGCCCAAGAAGGCACACGACATGGTCGATCGGATGCTCGTCGGCCCCGTGCGTGCAGGTAGTTGCGTGTTGCCGGTACGAGTGCCGTTCGACTCGTATGCGCGGCGCGTGCTGACGCGGCTCAACACGGCGCTGGGCGCGGTGAACGCGGCTGTGGCGGAGGACGATCCGGTGGCGTTTCGAAACGCGGTTGTCGCTGGTGCCTCGGCGGACCTGTGTGAGGCACTGGTCGGGTTCGCCGGTAGGGAGTCGACTTGGCCGTTCGGTTTCTCTTTCCGTTGGGCGGCTGGTGAACCAGCCGAATGCGCGGCTACCGATGTGCTGTTCGACGGTGGCGCGGGTGCGCGAATCCGGGCCGGAGCGCGGTATCTGCGAGAGGCGAACGACCTCGGCCCTGTGACAGTGACCGGGTTCGTGGAGGTCGTGCGCGGCGGCGGGTTGGTGCAGGTCGACACGGTGTGGATGCGGCTGCTCGACCTGACGTGGTCCGACGCGGCGGTCACTGCCCGCAAGGAGCGGCATCGGGTGACCGTCTCCGGCCGACTCGTCAGCGAGGGTCAGCGCGCCGAACTGAAAGTGGACCGCTTCGAGGTAATCGGGTGAGAGGAAGAGCATGCGGGAGCTCGGGATCAAGCAGCGTGCGGCGCTGATCACGCTGATGGCGGAGGCACGGGAACTCACCAACAACGAGCTCGAGGCTCTCACTGGCTTCCGCCTCAATGGTGAGCAGCGGAAGGTGCTCAACGAGCTCGGGCTCGTCGACAGCGTGCGAGAGAAGGTCAACCAGCCGTACCGCCACGACCTCACAGATGCTGGATGGGCTTGGTGCGCCACGGAGTTCACCGCCGGTCTGCCCAAGAACGCGGGTTCCGCGGGAGGCGCGCTGTACGCCCTGCTCGGCGGGCTCGCCCGGTTTTTCGAGCGGTCGGGCCTGCGGCCGCACGAGGTCTTCGAGGCCGGCGAGCTGGCCATCGACGGACGGGTGCGTGCGGCATACGCCAAGTTGGCGCTCGAACCCAGTGCATGGGTGGGGCTTGCGGCGCTGCGGACCACGCTCGACGGCGAGTCACGGGGTGAGGTGGATCAGGCGTTGCACCGGCTGAACCGGGCGGTCGACGTCAACATCATCCCCGAGTCGAACCAGAAAGTGCTGACGCAGCAAGACCGCGACGCGGCCGTCCGCATCGGCGGGGAGGACCGCCACCTCATCAAGATCGGTGCGCGATGACTCCCGAGGAGCGCAAGGCCCTGGCGGCGTTGCGGTTCAACTGGGCATTGACCCCGGACGACGTCTGGGGCGGGGCGCAGTTCCACGTGGAAGGCCTACACACCGAGGTCGAGAAAGCAGTGGTTGCCGGACTGGAGGATGCACAGCGCAGCACCGGTTCCAGTCCGATCGGCCTGGTGATCCAGGGGCAGAAGGGCGTCGGCAAGACGCACCTGCTGGGGTGGGTGCGGGAGCGGGTCCAGGAGACGGGCGGCTACTTCTTCCTGGTGAAGCTCATGGAGGGCAACGCTTTCTGGACGAACACAGCGAACGCGATCATCGAAGGGTTGGTCCGGCCGGGGGCGGGCGGCCGCTCGCAGGTCGCGCAGTTCCTCGATCGGTTGTCTTCGTCGACCGGTACCTCGGTGACAAACCTCGATGAGTTCGTCGGGTCGGTGCGGCGCTTGGACCGCGCTGTCTGGCAAGGATGTCAGGACACGCTGAGGGCACTGGTGCTCTTCGCCTCGCCGGACGACCGTGTCAGCAACATCGGCGACGACTACCTCAGTGGGATGCCCGAGACGAACCCCGGTGACCGCGAGGCGCGGGGCATCCGGCCGCACCCCAAGCAGCCGCAGGAGATCGTCGGGGAGGTGTCCAAGCTCCTGGCTCTGACCGGGCCGATGGTGGTGGCGGTGGACCAGATCGATCAGCTGGTCGCGGTGTCGACGCGGGCGACCGGAGAGTCCTCAGCTGAGGACGACAAGCTGTTCGCCCTGGTCGGCGAAGGCCTGATGTCGTTGCGGGACAACACGAGCCGCACGTTGTCGGTGGTTGCGTGCCTGCCACACACCTGGGAGCTGTTGCGCAGCAAGGCGGTCGACACCGTCGCTGACCGGTTCCGGACGGAGCGGCCGTTGTCCGAGATTCCCAACGGCACGCTGGCCCGCGCGTTGGTGGAGAAGCGGCTCTCGGTGATCTACCGGGAACTGGACTTCACACCGCCGAGCCCGACGTGGCCGATCAGCAAGTACGCGTTCGCCGGCATGCAGCAATACACGCCACGAAAGTTGTTGCAGCGCATTGACGAGCACGCTCGCTGGTGTCTGCTCGGCGACGCCGCGCGGGATCTGGAGCGGTTCGATGCCGAGCCCGAGCCCGTGGTGGCGCCACCACCTCCGACTGATCTGAGCGAGCTCGACCGCCTCTTCGAGGAGCTGCGTGCCGCGGCGGATGTTCGCCCTGCCCTCGACCAACGGTACGAGGACGAGGTGATGCCTGGCTTGTTGTCCGCCGCGCTGACCGCGTGGATCGCCGAGCTGGGGGAGAACGATCAGGGCTGGAGCCTGGAGTCGCCGCCGTCGGTGAAGCCGGCTTTGCACGCCAGGTTGATCCGCACGCTGGACGAGGACACCGAGAACGAGGCGCATTGGGCATTCCGCGCGATCGCCGCTCCCCACCACCGGGCCGCGTTGTCGAGGTTGTCGAAGGCTCGTAGTGCGGCGGCGCACCACCTCGGGTCCGACCGACGCAGGCTGATCCTGCTGCGCAACCAGCCCTGGTCGTCCGGGCCGGTCACGCAGCAGTCGATCGCCGCGTTCCGCGAGGCGGGTGGCCGTGACGTGCCGGTGTCCGAGTCAGACCTGAGGACGTTCGCCGCGTTGAAGGAAATGCTCACCGCGCAGGATCCGCGGCTGCCGGCGTGGCTGATGGCGCGCAAGCCCGCGAGCGACACCGAGCTGCTGGCCGCCGTGCTGCCGACGGTGTTCCCCGCGATGTCTGGCCGACTGACCGCTGAGCCGGCCGACATCTCTGGTGTGCCTGTCGGCACCGTGGATGTGGACTTGGCGACGTTGCGGGAGCACGTCTTCATCTGTGCGGGTACCGGCTCGGGCAAGACGGTTCTGCTCCGGCGCCTGGTCGAGGAGTGCGCGCTGCGGGGTGTGTCGGCGATCGTCCTGGATCCGAACAACGACCTTGCCCGCCTGGGTGATACATGGCCGACACCGCCGCCCCGGTGGGGTTCCGGTGACGCCGACCGCGCACGCGCATATCTCGAGGGCACGGACGTCGTGGTGTGGACGCCAAATCGGCAGTCCGGCAGGCCGTTGTGCTTCCAGCCTCTCCCAGACTTCGCGAGCTTGCTCGACAATCCGGACGAGTTCGAGATGGCTCTTGACGTCGCGGTATCGGCTTTGGCTCCCCGCGCTGGCGTCGCGTCGTCCACGGCCAAGAACCAACGATCGAAAGCCGTGCTGCGCGATGCGCTGAAGTCGTTCGCGAGCACCGGAAAGCGTGAGCTGGCAGCGTTCGTCGACCTGCTGGCGGGTTTGCCGAACGGGGTCACCGACATGGCCAACGCCCGAGCAATGGCGGGCGAGATGGCGGAGACTCTGAAGGCCACGATGATCAACGATCGCCTGTTCGCAGGTACAGGCGAACCCGTGGATCCGGCCCTGCTGCTCACCCCGTCATCCGGCGCCATAGCCCGCGTGTCGGTGATCAGCTTCGTCGGCCTGCCGTCCGACGAACAACGGCAGAGCTTCGTGAGCCAGCTGCAGATGGAGCTCTTCGCCTGGGTCAAACGCAACCCGGTGCAGTCCCTCGGCTGGCTGCTGGTCATGGACGAGGCGCAGACGTTGGCTCCGTCGGGCAAGGCCACGACCTCGACGGCTAGCACGCAGATGCTGGCTGCCCAGGCTCGCAAATACGGTTTGGGCCTGGTGTTCGCGACACAGGCGCCCAAGGGACTGGACAACCGCATCAGCGGCAACGCGACCACGCAGATCTTCGGCCGGCTCAGCAGTCCGGCGCAGATTCGCGCGGCTGAGGAGGTGGCCCGGGCCAAGGGCAGCGCCGTACCGGACATCGCACGGTTGACCAGAGGAGAGTTCTTCGTGGCGACCGACGCCACGGGCTTCCACCTGACCACGGTGCCGATGTGCCTCAGCCACCACCCGCCGAGCCCGCTGACGGCTGACGAGGTGATCGACCGAGCCCGCCGCTGAATTGCCAAATCATTGCCAACAGCACGACGTTCGGTCACATTGGGGCCAAACGGTCGTAAGTTCTGACATCGGGGAGGGCACGCGGTCACGCGCTCGAGGAAACCGCCGCCTCGCGCGTGACCGCGTGTGCGCCGGCCTAGAGGAAGTCTCCTCCCATACGAGCACGACGCTTCTTCGGCCGTTCCCTTCGAGGCACCTTGAGCACGAGGAGGACAGAGCCGACGCCCCAAGCGGCAGCCAGTGGAACCAGCAGGTTCCTGCTGACCGACACCTTGGCCGGTTCCAGATCCAGCGTGAACCCGGAGCGGTCGACCATGAGGTCGACCCGTTCGCCCTTCTCCTTGGCGTCGATGCCCCAACTCGGCGTGTACACGAGCTTGCGATCACCGCAGGTGATGTCGTTCGTGTAGGAGTCAGGCGACCGCCGATTCGAGTGGGTGCTGACGGCGGTGACTTCACAGTCGGTCAGCCGCTCGCCGAAGGCCGTGAGCCACAGCGAATGACCGCCCATGTACGTGAAGAGTGGGATGAAGACGGCCATGAAGCCCACCCACGCGTCCAAGGAACTCTTCGGACCCAACCGCTCGAGGCATGGCATGAGCGCGAGCCAGCTGACGAGCGCCAACGGCGCGCCGATCAAGGCCCACCGGCCCGCGCCGTTGAAGACGAACCCGGCGGCACCCATCATGAACAGGCAGAGTCCTGCGAGCACGATCCACAGTGGTTTTCGGGCAGTCGTGGTCACAGGTCGAGGTTGCCCTTGATCTTCTCGAACGTGCGCTTCTGCTCGGGTGTGGGATCTTTCCCCAGCTGTGCTTCCAGTTCGTCCTGCTTGGCTGTCTCGCGCAGGACATCGGCCCCGAACTTGGTCTGGAACCCACCGCCCATCACGTCAGGCACTGAATGCGGCGTGACGCTTCCGTCGGCGCGGGTGATCGGCTTGAAGGGCGCATATGCATCGACGGCAGCGTTGCTCGGCCTCTTGTCGGCGTAGGCGCGGTTGTAGGTGTTGCCGGCGTCCTTGTAGGCGTCCCAGGCTTCGCGCAGACCCTCTTTACCCTTGTTGGCGGCATCGCCGAGCGTGGGGCGGGAGTTTCCCCAGTCCTCGAGGCGCTTGCCGGCGTCCTCCATCTTGTCTGCGCGGCTGGGAGTGGTGGTCGTGTCGCGCACACGCGGCGCGCTCGGGGCGTCTGTGCCTCGACCGCCCTTTCCGAAGCGGCCCAAGCCTTTGAGCATGTCGCCGACCTTGCTGAACAAACCCTTCAGCCGACCGGCGATTCGGGTCACCACTCGCATGAGCTTGGCGAGGTACTGCGTGATCTTGCCCAGTACGGCGGCGCCGCGTCCAACTGCCCAAGCCGCGAAGGCTGCAATCGAACTGCCCAGCGACACGTACGAAGTGCTGAGTGCGATGACAGCGTTGCGGATGACCTCGAAGACGAACATGGCGACGAGATCGCGGATCATGCCACGAATCGCCGCTGTGATCGTGCCCGCGGTCGCGATCTCCTGCGCAGTGGCGACGCAGGTCTTGCTCATCGCCTCGATCTCGTCGGCGAGCCTGCTCTGGCTTTGCCTGAATCCGTCGGCAGCGGCCTCGGACCATCCCTTGACCTGGTGCTCCACCGCCTCGCGTTGCGCGTCGGCGACGTCCTTGACCTTGACGGCAACCTGGTTCCAGGTGGCGACAGCCGCCTTGATCGCGTCGCCGTTGCCCGCCAGCCAGTCCAGTCCTTGGCGGAGGAAGCTGACGTGTTCGATCAACCATCCGATGCCGGCGGTCGCGAGAGAACCCAGCGGATCGAGGAAGGTTCCGAGCAGATCGAGACCGGCGGCGCCGGCGTTGAGGCCGATCTCCGCGAAGTCGCCTTCGCCCGCTCGTGTCAGCGAGTCCGCGAGCTGGGCAACGGATTCGACCGGGCCTGCGCCCGCGTAGTTGTCGGGTCCAGCCCACTTGCCGTCGGAGTCCCATCCGGTCCAGAAGTTCATTGCCGACCTCCGAACCGGTTCCTGTTCGAGTCCTCGTACATCTCGTAGGTCACGGCGGTGGCCTTGGTGTCATCCGCCGCCTGCCCGACACCTTCAGCCACCTTCCGGAGGTTGTCGACGGTCTCGCGCGCCTTGTCCTGTGCGTCGTCAGCGAACCATTGGAGTAGTTGACCAAAGGTCTCCCCACCGAGGTTGACCCCTGCCGCCGTGTTCGCGGCGTCGGCCAAGGCGTCCTGCCGGTTGAACTGACCTTCTGCGAATCCGTGCAGCTGCCCCGGATCGACCTGAAAGCCGCTCATCGCAGAACGCTCCCGAAGCCGTCCTCGTCGTCATCCGCGGGGCGCTGAGGACGTGGTGACGGCGTTGGCTTTTGTGCGGGGCCGTTCCAGGAGACCTCTCGCATCACCTGGCCGTCTTCCTGCGGTGGAGGCGTTTCCTCTTCCTCCTGCTGGGGGATGAAGCTGCGCAGGAAGTCCATCGCCTCGGTGCCGCCGAACTCGGGCTCCACAATGGACGCGACCTGTTCGGCGGACTGGATCTGGGCCTTCTGCACGGTCTGCATCACGAGCTGGCTCAGCTGGACGTGGGTCAGGCGCATCGCCGCGGGTGAGAACTCGATGTGCTGCAGGGCGCCGTTGGGTGCCACGCGCACGGTCACCGCCTCGTTGGGGGAAGTGACGGTGCTGCTGGCGTCCTGGATCTGCTCCTGCATCTGCAGGGAGCGTTGCTGGAGCTGCTGCGCCTTGGACTCGAGGTCCGCGATCATCTGTTCCGGGTTCATCGCGCGCTCGTCATCGCCAGTACCTGCCCGAGGTGCCGCGCCAGGCCCATGTTGTCGGCCGGGCTGATCGTGAACCAGCCGCTGCGCGTCTCGACGTTGGAGTAGCGGCCCTGGCTCGTGTCGATCCACGTGACGGGCGGGAAGTCGCGCTTGGTGCGGCCGTGTCCCATTTGGACGATGAAGTGGCCGTTGCCGATGGCTGGACCGGTCAGCATCTGCTTGGCGAGGCGGACGTCGTCGTTCTCCATCGTGCGCACCGCCTGGCGGAAGCCTTCTTGTTGCTGTGGCTGGTTTTCGAAGGCTTGGGCCGGCACGGTCACGAGCTTGCCCGGTCCTGGCCGGCCCGGCGGCATGACGTTGGCCAGGCTGGTCGCGATCTCGTTGGGCTGCACCAGGTTCAGCGTGATGGTCGCTTCTTCCTGGGTCACCAGCACCGCGTAGCCACCGCGTGCCACGACACTGGCCCGGACCAGCTTCTGCTGGTTCATGTCCGGTGTGCACAGGGCGATGACCCGGAGTTCGGGGCGCGCCAACAGGTTCAGCGCGTCTTCGAGGTCCGGCTCCGGCCTGCCGCGCCGTGCCAGGTTTCGACGTTCGAGGTCTGCGTGCACGGCTGCCTTGATGCGGGCGCGCTCGTCGAGCGTGTCGCCGTGCTGGCTGACGTCGAAGGGGTAGGGAACGCTCCCCGCCCGCAGGTCCTCCCAGAGGACCTCGAACGCGGGCAGGGAGAGCTGGGCGATCTTCCTCATCCGCCGATCACCGGCGGCGCGACCATGCGATCGTCGTCGAAGAACTCGTCAGTGGGCACGAGGTAGTTCGACTTGTGTTCCTTGTCCTCCTCGCCGCCCTTGCCGGTCACCCAGGCGAGCGCAGAGTTCCAGTTGACCGCCACCTCGTTCACCGAGTAGGCGCCGATGTCGTCCACCCAGCACTTCTGCTGCGG
>NZ_VSRL01000291.1 GCF_012184385.1 Lentzea indica | reverse complement strand
CGCAGGACCAGCTGGCCGCCGTCCAGGACGGCCATGACGCCTGCCTGGCCTTTGCCGGCGGCCAGGACGCGCACGCTGCGCTCGCCCAGCCACATGCGGGCGTCGATCTCCTGCTGCGGGCGGTTCATGACGTGCAACAGGTCTTCCAGGGTCGGGTCCAGGGAGCGCGGGCCGCCCAGGCCGCGCGCACCCAGCTGGCGCCAGACCTGGTCCTCGATGCCCCTGCGTTCCTCGCGGGTCTTGCCCGGTGAGGGGACTTTCAGGACCAGCGGCATCGTCTCCAGGCCCAGGTGCTCCCAGAGCACGTCGAACTCCAGGGTGGAGATGATCACCGGGTCGCGCGTGTCGCTCGCCCCGACGTCCAAGCCGAACAGAGTCATCAGTCGGTCGTGCTCTCCCCGATCACGGGCAGCGTGTAGCTGCCGACGCCGTAGATGTCGTCTCGTTCGCGGAGGTAGTCGGCCGCCTTGTGCAGCGTGTCCTCCTCGTCCTCGCCCTTGCGCGGGCCCATCCCGCCGAACGGGTCGAACGACTGCGGCATCGGCACGGCCCTGCGGTGCACCTGGTCGTTGTTCGAGGCACCGACCGTGCCCATCGGGCCCATGGACGTCCCGGCGGCGTTGGCCACACCGGCGGCCTGGCCGTGGTTCATGACCGTGCCCATGGCGGCCCCGGACGCCGCGGTCGCGCCGTCCTCCATCTCCTTGCGCTCCGAGGAACCCGAGGATCCGGAACGGCCGGAGCGCGGACCGGGCACTCCGGCACCAGCGGTGCCCGTGCCACCGGGACCGGCGGTGCCGGCCGACGACAGCGATGTCGTGGAGCCCTTCGACGCGGCGGCCGCAGGAGTCGACGCACTGGAAGTGCGCGTCGAGGGAGCAGGAGGAGCAGTGGCCCCGCGAGGCGGAGTCACTGCGGCCCCACGGGTACCAGACCCGGTGCGGCTACGCGTGACGCCACCAGTCGTGCCGCGCGGACCGATGCCCCAGACAGCGGCCGCGCCGACGTTGGCACCACCACCGTGCGCGACGCCGGTGCCGCTGATCTGCAGCTGCGGCGGCTGGCTGAACTGGCCCAGGGTCGAGGTGTTCGCGGTCGTGGACGACGCGTAGGTGGACATGACCTCACGGGCGCGGCGCTCGGCGGCGTCCTGGGCCGCCTCCTGCTTCTCGTGGTCGGTCTGGCCACCGAAGAGGTGTGTGAGGCCCGTGATCAGTGCACCCGGCTGCTCCGACGTCACGGCGACAGGGGGCGGCATGTCCGCGCGGGCCTTCGAGATGTGGCCGGCCTGCAGCTCGGCCGAGTAACGCATCACGTCCGAGCCTGTGCGCGCGCTGTCCGCCCATGCCGCGATCGGGTTCAGGCCGGCCTGCGCCATGTCGGCGGCCTTGCCCGACCACTTCGCGCCCGAGAGCGTGATGCCGGAGTGCAGGTCGTCGTTGATCTCGCTCAACGCGGCCGACACGCCCGCCCAGCGCTCCATCGACGCGAACGACGCGGAGGCGCCCGGACCTGCGTGGATGCGTTCGTACAGCTCTTTGTGGCTGTAACCCTGCCAGCGGTGTTCTGCCATGGTCAGCACCCGCTCTTGTTCATCATGCCGGTGTTGTCGCCCTCGACCACGTTGTACTGCCGCTCGATCTGGTTGAGGTTGTCCATCGCTGTCTTGAGCTGCCGCTGGTAGTTCAGCAGCGCCTGCAGCGCGGAGTCGCCGTCCGCGATCGACCGGTCGTTGAACTTCTCGGCGGCTTCCTTGCTGACCGGGTCACCCGCCCACGGCCGGACGCGGAACTCGGTGATCGCCATCTCGATCTGCTTGTCGAGCTTGGTCAGCGCGGCGGAGAAGGTGCTGCGCAACGCTGGAATCGCCTCTGGTTCCACGTTCAGCTCGTGGCTGACGGGCGGCGAGGAATCGGCCCCGCTGCGTCCCCCTGGCGGCATGGTGCGACCTCCGGCGATTGTGCGTACAAGCGCGTCGACACTCTAACCACTGAAAGTAACGCTGGGGAGTGGAATCAGTGACATCCGCCCGTGTGGGTCAGCGCTTCTGGAGCAAACTGGCCATCGCCGCCTCTGCCACCCGCTGCGCGCCGAGGCAAAGATGATCTTGTTGCACCGCAGTGGAATTCCCGCCGTCGCGGAACATGACGTCGAGGAACTGACCCTCCGCCACGTCGATCTCCACGTTGCAGGCGTCGTGCACGTCGGGTGTGCGGACGGTAATCGCCGCGAAGCCCTCGATCGAGCTCACCGTGTAATCCACCTGGGCGTTCTCCGAGAGCCACACGTCAGCGCCGGAGACCAGCACCAGCGCGATCCTCGCCACGTTGCCGCTCTTCGTGCCGCGGATCGTGCACGCCTTCGCGCCGCCGAAGCTCGGCTCGACGTACGCGCTGGGCGGGTTGTCGAGGCTCAACGCGATGCGCTGGTCGGCGGTCAGCACCGCGCACGGGTCCACCCCGTCGAGCGGCACGGCACGCGGCCGCTGCGGGAAGTCCATGGCCGACACCGACGTCGTCGGCGGGGGAGGAGGCGGCGGGGTGGTCAGCGAACTCTGCTCAGGCACGGCCGTGCATCCGGCCAGCGCCACCGCAACGATGAACAGCGCCGTGGTACGCATGGCCGGTCACCGTAGCTGTTCGGGCTGGGGGTCCGTCGCCAGGCGCGACCACAGCAACATGTCCTCGCGCTGATCATCGACGATCGTCTCCTCGCGAAGACGACCCTCCAGGGTGAACCCGCACTTCTCCGCGACCCGCTGCGACGCCTTGTTCGTCACCGCGTGCCGGTAGGTGACGCGGTGGATCTCCATCGCGCCGAACACCCAGCCCAGCGCGGCGTTCAGCGCGGTCGGCAGCACGCCCTTGCCGCGGTGCTTCGGCTGGGTCCAGCACGTCACCTCGGCGAGCTTGCTCCTGGCGTCGATGTCGCGGATGACGATGCCCGCCAGCATCTCCGCCGTGGTGGCGTCGCACACCGCCCACGACCAGCGGTAGTTGTGCTTCCAGCCGTTGGTCATGAACACGATGAACATCTCCGCGGCCGCGGGGCTGTCGATCCCCATCATCGCCAGGTAGCGATGGGTGTCCTCGTCGGCGTACGCCTCGACGATCGCCGGGATGTCGTCGATGCGGTCGTCGCTGCGGAAGGCGCGCAGGTAGTACTCACCCGCGTTGATCTCAACTGGCTCCACGGCTCGTGAGGCTAATGGTCGCCGGTGAACCCGTCGTGCCGTTCCGCCAGATCGTCGAGCTCGTCACGATGCGCGGACGCGGGAGTGCCGTCAGGAGCCGTCGTCAGCTCGATCACCCAGTCCACGTCTTCGGCGTCGTCCTCGCCCGCCAGCATGTCCCTGTGCACCGCGCACGGCCCCCAGCCGGCCTTGAGCAGCTCCGCCGCCAGTTCCTCGGCCTCGTCGCGGTCGGGCAGGATCAGCAGCACGGTCGCGGGGATCAGCCCGCGCGTCGCCAGTGCCGTCCGCAACGCCGCCGTGTCCGGCACGTGCACGCCGTCCAGCCCCGCCTCGCACGCGGCAGCCGCGTTCTCCTCCGAGTCGTCGCAGAACACCGCGGTCGAGTGGCCGAGCTCGTCCAGCACACGCCGGAAGATCGCGGGATCCGGCTTCGCGACACCGAGCCGCGCCGAACTGAAGATCGCGTCGAGCTCCACGTCCATGCCGAGCAGGGCCAGGTCCGATTCGAGCCGAGTGGTCGCGTTGGAGAGCAACGCCACAAAGCACTGCCGCCGTGCCGCGCGCACCAACGCCAGCGCCTCGGGGATCACCTCGCCGGGCGTGGCCACGAAGCCAGGACCGACCTCCTGCCGCCACTGCTCGTCGGAGATCTCACCCGTGACGGCACGGTGCAGCAGCGAGGGTTCGAAAGCGATCTCGGCGATCTCCGGCGGCACAGGAGGGAACGAGCGCAGCACGCCGTCGAGATCGAGCAACAGCAACGGTTTCAGCGCCGGCGTCCGTTCCACCGGCCCCACAGGATCGCCACGGCGGGGATGAGCAGGAAGATCAGCGGGTTCTTCACCAGGACGAAGAACGCGATCACCACGGCGACACCGACCACGGGCACGACCGCGCCCTCCCACCTGCGCGCGGGCACCTTGGCGGGCTCGTTGAACATCGCCATGGGCGTGACGAACTGCGGTCGCGGGTCCGGCAGGTCGTGGAACAGCGACATCAGCTCGCCGCGGGTCTTGGCGGTGGTGATCCTCGCGGACCGCTCGCCGTACTCATCGATGTCGATACGGCCGGCGCTCATGTGCTCGCCGAGCACCTGCAACGCCTGCTGCCGCTCGGTGTCACCGATGCGGATGTCCCGTGACGGGTCGCTCACCCTTCAATCCTAGGTGAGCGACCCGGCGGGTCAGTCCTTCAGCTCGCAGATCACAGTGCCCTGCGTGATCGGGTCACCGGGAGCGGCCGCGAGACCCGTCACGGTGCCGGCCTTGTGCGCCGTCACCGGGTTCTCCATCTTCATGGCCTCCAGCACCACGATCAGGTCACCGGCCTCGACGATCTGCCCGTCCTCGACGGCCACCTTGACGATCGTGCCCTGCATCGGCGCCGCCACCGCGTCACCGGAAACGGCGGCGGCGTTGCCACCCGCGCGCTTCGACTTCGGCTTCTTCGCACCGGCCGCTGCGGCGGGACGCCCGCCACCGACGGCGAGGTCACCCGGCAGCGACACCTCGAGGCGACGGCCACCGACCTCGACCACGACGGTCTGCCGCGGCGTCTCCTCCTCGGAGGCCTCCGAGGATCCGGCGAACGGCGCGATCTGGTTGTCGAACTCGGTCTCGATCCATCGCGTGTGCACGGTGAAGCCCTCGGGCTTCTCGGCCGTGAACGCCGCGTCCCGCACGATCACGCGGTGGAACGGCAGCACGGTCGCCATGCCCTCCACGACCATCTCGTCCAGAGCACGCCGCGCACGAGCCAGGGCCTCTTCGCGGTTCTCGCCGGTCACGATCAGCTTGGCCAGCAACGAGTCGAACTGCCCGCCGATCACCGAACCCGACTCGACACCGGCGTCCACGCGCACGCCGGGACCGGACGGGGCCACGAAGGTGGTCACCGTTCCCGGCGCGGGCAGGAAGCCGCGGCCGGCGTCTTCGCCGTTGATGCGGAACTCGATGGAGTGTGCGCGCGGCGTCGGGTCTTCGAGGTGCTTGAGCTTCTCGCCTGCCGCGATGCGGAACTGCTCGCGCACCAGGTCGATGCCGGTCGTCTCCTCCGAGACCGGGTGTTCGACCTGCAGGCGGGTGTTGACCTCGAGGAACGAGATCGAGCCGTCGAGGCCGACGAGGTACTCGACAGTGCCGGCACCGTGGTAGCCGGCCTCCTTGCAGATCGCCTTGGCGGAGCTGTGGATCGTGGCGCGCTGCTCGTCGGTCAGGAACGGCGCGGGCGCCTCCTCGACCAGCTTCTGATGACGGCGCTGCAGCGAGCAGTCGCGGGTGCCGACCACGATCACGTTGCCGTGCTGGTCGGCGAGCACCTGCGCCTCGACGTGACGCGGCTTGTCCAGGTAGCGCTCGACGAAGCACTCGCCGCGGCCGAACGCCGTGACGGCCTCGCGGACCGCGCTGTCGAACAGCTCGGGAATCTCTTCCATCGTGCGCGCGACCTTCAGGCCACGACCACCACCGCCGAACGCGGCCTTGATCGCGACGGGAAGACCGTGCTCCTCGGCGAACGCGATGATCTCTTCCGGGCCGTTGACCGGGTCCTTGGTGCCGGGCACCAGCGGCGCGCCCGCGCGCATCGCGATGTGCCGCGCGGTCACCTTGTCACCGAGGTCGCGGATCGCCTGCGGGGTCGGGCCTATCCAGATCAGGCCCGCGTCCATCACGGCCTGCGCGAAGTCGGCGTTCTCGGACAGGAAGCCGTAACCGGGGTGCACGGAGTCGGCACCGGACTGCGCGGCGGCGGCGAGCACCTTCTCGAACGACAGGTAGCTCTCGCCGGGCGTGTTGCCGCCCAGCGCGAACGCCTCGTCCGCGAGCCTGACGAACGGCGCGTCGCGGTCGGGATCGGCGTAGACGGCGACGCTCGTCAGTCCGGCGTCACGGCAGGCACGGATGACCCGGACGGCGATCTCACCGCGGTTGGCGATGAGGACCTTGCGCAGCGACACGGCGTCGTACCTCCTGCTGGACCGGTAATTACGGCTCTGGCTGGTGCCGCAGTCTACGGAAATCGGTGAACTCCGAGAGGGAGAGACGGCTCACTTCACAACCATCGTGAGCCCATCCGCCACAATCTGCGACGTGGGTGCATCCAGGTCCGTGCAGGTGACCGCCGTCGTTGCCGCCGTGGTCGTCGTCGCGGGGCTGGTGTTCGCCTATTTCCAGCGGCCCAACAACACCGATTCAGGACAATCAGGTACCGACACCGGAATGCGCTGCGGCACCACCGTCTGCCAGGTCGTCATCGGCAAATCGGTCGGCAAGGACCTGGTCGAGCTGCTCGCCGGCACCGGTGGCGGGCGGATCAGGGTGACCGGGGAGTCCGGCCCGTTCATCTTCGAGATGACCATCGCGGAGTCCGGCGCGAAGGTGGACGGCGAGTCGCTGCAGTGCGACGAGGCGGCGGTCAGCGTGTGCCTGGTGCGCGGGGCGCACGACGGTGATCTGCTCGGCGAGGTGCTGGTCCGCAAGGACGGCACGTGGTCGCGCGTGCAGGCGGCCTACCTCGCGAGCGCCGGGTATCTCGGGCTGCACGACGTCAACGAGGACGGCACAGCGGACATCGTCGCCGCCCAGCACGCGTGCGACGGCCAGTGCAGAAACGCGTTCGTGCAGGTGTTCTCGGCGATCGGGCCGGACGTCGGCTGCACGACCACGGCACCGGAGCGGGACCAGCTCCCAGGCTGGCCCACACCGGTGCCGAAGTTGTCGCAACTACGTCCTTGTGCGAACGGTTAGGCGTTCACGAGTTCCTTCTCCGCCGGGGAAGGCTCGTCGATCAGGTTCTCGCTGCGCGCCACCACGACCGGCACGGTGATCTGCCCGGCGACGTTGGTCGCGGTGCGGATCATGTCGAGGATCGGGTCGATCGCGTAGACCACGGCCACACCGGTCGCGATCACCTGCGGCGGCAGGCCGACGACGCTCAGCGTCAGCGTGAGCATCGTGTACCAGCCGGTCGTTCCCGCCGTGGCGAGCGCGCCGAACACGGCGACCAGCACGATGCCGACGTACTGCCACACCGAGAGCTGGATTCCGAACAGGTTCGCGATGAAGATCGTCGCGACGGCCGGGTAGACCGCGGCGCATCCGTCCATCTTGGTCGTGGTGCCCAGCGGCACGGCGAAGTTCGCGTACTCCTGCGAGACACCGAGGTCCGTGACCGCCTTGCGGGACAACGGAAGCGTGGCGCCGGAGGAACGCGACACGAACGCGAACTGGATCGCGGTGCCCGCCTTGCGGAAGAACTCGATCGGCGAGGTCTTGCCGACGAACTTCAGCAGGATCGGGTAGACGACGAGCAGCACCAGCAACGTGCCGACGTACACGGCGAGGATCAACGAGAACAGCGGCCGCACGAACGAGTTGCCGTAGGACGCCACGGCGTTGCCGATGAGACCGAAGATGCCGATCGGAGCCAGCAGGATGATCCAGCCGACGACCTTCTGCACGATCTCGAAGAACGACTTCACCAGGTTCGTGAACGGTGCGGCCTTCTCGCCCAGCGCGTATGCGGCGAAACCGACCAGCACGGCGATGAACACGACCTGCAGCACCTCACCCTCGGTGAAGGCGCTGAAGATGTTGGTGGGCACCAGGTTGTCGAGCAACGCGCTCCACGAGCCGGACGCGCGCTTGGCGAGCTTGTCGACCGCACCGGCGGCGGGCTCGATCTGCACGCCCTGGCCCGGCTTGAGGATCGTGGCGACCGCGATGCCGATCAGCACCGCGATGAACGACGTGATGGCGAACCACAGGAACGTCTTGCCGCCGAGGCGGGCGGCGGTGCGGCCGCCGCCGAGGTTCCGCAGCGACGCGATGCCGACGACGATCGCGGTGAACACCAGCGGGATCACGGTGAGCTGCAGCAGCGCCGTGAAGGTGGAACCGATCTCGGCGAGCAAGGGCGCGAGCCACGTGCCCTTGCCGAGCCAGCCGGCGAGCGCGCCGAGGACGAGCGCTCCGAGCACGGTCAGGCCGAAGACCTTGGGCTTGCGGTATGTCTGGACGAACGACACTGGAACATCTCCTGGGCAGGGATGAGCGAAACAGGGCTGGGAGCGGTTAGCTCCGACAGCCCGTGCTCGTCCTGCGTGCCAGGTCTATGTGCCTGCGACGCGTCAAGTACTCGTTCACCGCTTGCCCCCAACGCCTGCGATGGGGGCAGTCTTCCCTGATCAAGCCAAGTGTGACCAGGGCTACCAGAGCGTGGACACGGAAACACCCACCTGGCCGAGCAGCCTTCGGGTGAGCGGCAGGCTGATGCCGATGACGGACGTGTGGTCGCCGTCGATGCCGTCGATGAACCAGCCGCCGAGCCCGTCGATCGTGAAGCCGCCCGCGACGTGAAGTGGCTCACCCGTCGCGATGTACGCCTCCAGCTCCTCGTCGGTCGGCGTGCCGAACCGCACGGTCGTCGACTCGGCGGCCGACGCGCGGTCGGTGATCTCGCCTCCTGACACGCGCAGCACCGTGTGCCCGGTGATCAGGACGCCGCTCTTGGCCGCCACCCGCCGCCACCGCTCCCGCGCGACCTCGGCCGTGCCGGGCTTGCCGACGAGCTCGCCCTCGAACAGCAGCATCGAGTCGCAACCGACGACGACGCACTCGTCGTCGTGCTCGATCGCCTCGGCCTTCGCCGCGGACAGCGCGACGACGGTCTCCTCCGGCGTGGGGTTCTCGAGCGACTCGACGAGCGCGTCCTCGTCGACGCCGGAGACCCGGACGACGGGCTCGATGCCCGCGGAACGCAGGACGCTAAGACGGGCGGATGACTGGGAGGCCAGGATCAGACGCACCAGCGGAGTCTGTCACGCCGCCCCGGAACCCGAACGCCGCGACCAACCCGATCACCAGCACGGCGAGGAGCATCAGCAATGTCGCTCGCGTTGCCGAGGTGAAGTCACCGGTGGCCGCCAGCGTCACCTGCAGCACGGCCCCGGTCGCCGCGCTGCTGAGCACGTTGCCGAACTGCCGCGAGGTGTTGTAGATCCCGGCGCCCGCACCGAGCAGCGAGCGGTCGAGCGTCTTCGTGGAGATGTTCGTCAGCGGCGAGTACACGAGCCCCATGCCGATGCCCGCGACGATCAGTGCCGGGATCAGCACCCACGGCGGTACGTCGTTCAGCAGGAACGCGATCGCGCCGATGCCGAGCCCGAGCAACAGGAAGCCGGTGATCGGCAGGAACTTCGCGCTCGCCCGGTTCGAGAGCCGTCCCGCCGCGATCGCCGTGAGCCCGGACAGCAACGACGACGGCGCGGTGATCAGACCCGTCATCAGCGGCGACAGTTTCGGCACGGTCTGCAGGAACAGCACCAGCGGCACGAAGAGCCCGCTGACCGTGAAGCCGATGACGATGTTGGCGACGTTGCCGAGCGCGAAGTTGCGGTTGCGGAAGATCCGCAACGGCATCAACGGCTCGGGGTTGCGCTCAGCCGCCTGCCACAGCACGAACACGACGAGCAGCACCACACCCGCCACGATGATCCCGGCGATGGTCACCGGCCCGGCGACCCGGCCCCAGCCGTAGTGCTCGCCGTTCTGCACGCCGAACACGATGAGGCCGAGCCCGAGGCAGCACAGCAGGACACCGGGCACGTCGAACCGGTGTGCCCGGCCCGGCCGCAGGTCCGGCACCCACAGCACGGCCAGCACGAGCCCGATGACGCCGATCGGGATGTTCACGAAGAAGATCCACTGCCAGCCGAGGTGGGTGACGAGCACACCACCGAGCAGTGGCCCGGACACCGTCGCGAGTCCGGCGACCGAGCCCCACATGCCCAGCGGCGCACCCCGGCGGTCCGGCGGGAACAGGTGGGTGATGAACGCCATCGTCTGCGGTGTCATGGCCGCGGCACCCAGGCCCTGCACGGCGCGGGCGGCGATGAGCGACGTGGCGCTGCCCGCGAGACCACAGGCCAGCGAGGCGAGCACGAACAACAGCAGCCCGGCCAGGTACAACCGCTTCGGCCCGAACCGGTCACCCAGCCTGCCGGTCAGCAGCAGCGGCACCGCGAACGCGAGCAGGTAGGCGCTGTTGACCCAGATGACGTCGTTCAGCGACGCGCGGAGGCCGGTCAGCATCGAGGGCATCGCGATGTGCACGATGGTCGTGTCCAGCAAGGTCATGAAGAAGCCGATGCAGAGCGCGAACACCGCTTTCCAGCTCGCCCTGTCGGATCGAGTAGTACTACTGATGCGCGCTCACCTC
>NZ_VSRL01000290.1 GCF_012184385.1 Lentzea indica | reverse complement strand
CAGAGGGCCGGCTGCTCGACGTCCTCGTCCGGGCGCACCTGGTCGATCGCGACCGGACCGGCCGCTACAGCATGCACGACCTGCTCCGCGCCTACGCCGCCGAGCTCGCCGCGCAGGACGAGCCGCCCGAGCGGTCGGCTGCGTTCGACCGGCTGCTGGACCATTATCTGACGTCAACCGCTGCGGCGATGGACGTCGTCTACCCGAGCGGCGGCCGGCCACCGGCGTGACGCCACAGGTGGCCGACCCGGCCAGGATGCGCGCCTGGCTCGATGCCGAACGGTCCAACCTGACCGACCTCTGCGTGTTCGCCGCCGGGCACGAGCGACCGGAGCACGCGATGCGTCTGGCCGAGATGCTGTACCGCTACCTCGAAGCCGGGTACCACTCCGAGGCGCTCGTCGTGCACACCAACGGTTTGCGCGCGGCACGGCAGATCGGCGACCGCGACGGCGAGGCGCGAGCGTTGACCAACCTCGGCGCGGTGCACCGGTTGCTCGGCCGCTACGGTTCAGCGGCGGCCCGGCTGCGCCAGTCCCTGCGCCTGCACCGCGACCGGTCCGACCGGCACGGCGAAGCACGCGCGTTGTCACACCTGGGGATAGTCGAAGACCGGCTGGGGGACACCGACGCAGCCATCGGCTACCTCGAGCAGGCGCTAGCGCGGTACCGCGAGCTGGACGACCGGCACGGCACGGCCGCCGTGCTGACGAACCTCGGCACCGTGCAGAGCCAGGCAGGCGACTACGCCGAGGCGCCCACGCGCTGGCGTCGGGGCGAGCGCTGTTCCGCGAACTCGGCGATCGCGCCGGAGAGGCGAGCGCGTTGACCAACCTGGGCGAGGCAGACATGTACCTGGGCCGGCACACCGCTGCCGCAGCGCACCTGCACGAGGCGCTCTCCCACTTCAGAGACCTGGGCCACCACTACGGCCAGGCCGCGGCGCTGTCCAACCTGGGCCAGGTCTACGTCCGCCTGCATCGCCCGGCGGAGGCCATCGCGATCCTCGAGGAGGCCCTGGAGATCTTCCGCGCGACCGGCCACCGGTACGGCGAGGCCAACACGCTCAACGGGCTGGCCGAAGCCCTGCACGCGGCCAGCCGCCCCGGCGCCCCCGCCGCTTACCGCGAGGCGCTGGCGATCGCCACCGAAACCGGTGACCAGGACGAGCAGTCTCGTGCCACCGCCGGCATCGCCCGGTGCGGTGGCCAGGACTGCCGTACTGGCGGACCTGGAGACCCGTGGGAAAGGTGACGTGTTGCCTTGAAATGTGGCAGGCCCGCGTGGAGGTTCTTCAAACCTGGGCCGGGGTTTGACTGCTTGTGATGCTGCCCGCCACGTGGCGCGAGGACACGCCGCGGAACCGGGTCGCGTGGTGAGTAGCTGGGCCTCGTGCGCACGCCGGAAGGTGATCGCCGCTCCGACGCCGAGCCCCGTCGTGGTGCACGCCGAACACGTGACGTATCCCGTGTTGTCGGGTAACGCGCTGTTGCTGCTACGTTCGCGATCATCACTTCCTGTATTCAGATGAATACGGGATCAGTCCCTGGTTTGGGTGTTGGAATTCCTCAACTGGAGTCCCGGGTTCAAGCGCATCGTCGGCGGCGCCATCTTCGATTTGGCTTCCAGGATGTGCGACCACGGAATCAAGCTGTGTGAAGCGTTCCTCGACGAGCCATGCCCGGGATGGTTCCACACATCACCCGGCGCCACGCCCCGGCGCCCGCCGCTCCGGCCTCACGCGTCCGGCGCGGCGGGCATGGTCATCGACGACGTCGGGGCGTGCCGCACCGACGGCGGCGGGTCAGCGCAGGCGCGAGAGCCGGGCCAGCGACGCCCACTCGTCGGCGATCCTGCTGGGACCCTGCATGATCTCCCCCGAACCCATCTTAAGCTTGACGCACAGGTCGCCGGTGAACAGCCACACCGCGTCGCCCGTCCCGCGAAGCAGGGCCGCGTCGATCTTCTGGGCGAACCGGGTGCCCTCCAGGTGGGGCCAGTACTGCGTGATCGTGTCGATCGGGTGGGCCACCTTCCCCGATCCCATGTAGGTGCACAGGCACTTGTCGTCCTTGAAGAACCATGCCAAGTCGTTGTAGTCGCGGGCGAACGCCGCGTCCACGCCGTTCTCCATCGACGTGCCGGCGAGCGCCGGCCAGATCGCGCCGACGCTGCCCTTGTAGTCGATCTTGTCGGCCCCCATGAAGATCCGTGCCGTACGCGATCCCTTGAAGAAGAACGCCGCGTCCTCCTCCATGCGTGAGAGTGCGGCGTCGAATCCGTCGGCGTAGATGGTTTGCGCGAGCGAGGTCCACAGGTCCTCGATGTAGCCCGGGCCGGTGACGACCTCGTCGGAGCCCATCTTCACGCAGACGCACTGGTTGCCCTTGAAGAACCAGGCGCGGTCGTCCCAGTTCCTGAACAGTGCGGCACTCAGGTCGCGCGTCCAGTCGAGAGGGGGAATGTCGTGGGCGGCCACGTACTGCCCGAAATCTGCGACGTCGGCGGTCATGGAATGGAAGTCCTTTCAGGATGAATCACGTTTTCGTTCGCGGCGACACCGGCGCGACCGAGGTTCCCGCGAGCCTCGCGGGCGCGGGCCGACCTCGGCCTTCGGAGGCCGTCGTGGACCGCATGCCACGGCGTGACACCGTGATAGGAGCATCCGGCCGGGACGTGTCGGTCTACACCGGAAACGTCGTGTGACGACCGGAACACAATTCCACCGGCCATCAGGCCCGTTTGTGTCGTTCCGCGCCGTTGTCGCACTACCGACATCCTGTCGATCTCTCGTCCGTACACGCAACCGAAGATCCCGCTTCCCACACGATGACGCACGCCACCACTCCGTCGGGCGAAATTTCCATGACCTTCCGTGATTTCCGGGAGTCCGCCAACGAGGTTCGGACGAACGCACGTACCTGACAGGTGTGGCCATGCGGTGGTGGCGAAGGCGTTCTCGCGCTGGCGACGATGTGCGCGCGGACGGCGCGGGCGAACTCCGACCGGTGCCGCGGCCATCGGCGCGCGAGCTGCCCGAGGATTGGCTGCGGATGCTGGCGGTCAGCGGCGAGCCCGGAATCACGCCGCAGCAGGCGATCGAAGGCCTACCCCGTGCGCAGGATGCGTTGGGCGGTGAGCCGGACTTCGAGTTCTTGGCGTGGCTCCTGGCCGGTGCTCCCGATTGGGGGGTCGGTGGGGTTACTGCTCGGTTCGGGCACGGGCCTTGGAGAGGCGCAGGGGTGTACGCAGGCCGGTGAGCTTGTGCGTGGTGGGTGTGTCGGTGGGCAGGGGGTAGGGGGCGCGCAGGTAAGCACAGATGACCTCGACGATGGTCTGGCGGTGGGCGGGGTTGTCCTGGGCGACGCGCTCCAGGGCGTAGAACCCGCCGTGGCGGACGGCGGCATTGTCCGAGCCGAGTTGATCGACGGCTTTGACGTAGAGCTCGGTCAGGCGGCGTTCGGTCGCGTCGTGCTCGGTGGCCTGCTGGCGGCGCAGTGCCAGGGCGAGGGTGATCAGGGCACCGATGCCCGCGCCCACAGCCAACCTCGTGTGGATGGTGTCGAGCCGGTCCTGTGCGGTATCGGGGCCAGCACCCTGATCGGCACCGTCACCGCCGTCGCGGTGCTGATCAGCACGGGCACGACGATTGTCAGGACCGGCCGCCACCAACTTGTCCTACCGCGTGATCTGCGAACCAGACGATCATCATGTCGAGCAGCCGGGTTCGCTGGCCGAAACCTGACCGTTCTCAGTGATCGTGTCGGGCCAGCCACGCTCTGACGTGCAGGATGACAGTTGCGTTTGAGACACAACGGATAGATGCTCAACTCGATGATGAACAGGCTCGGATGCGGCGCAAGTGAGGTCCCAATGATCATGGCCTGACGATTGGCTCTCACCAGTGATGCGACATGTAGATGCCCCCACCGGGCGGGGCGCGATCCACCGCAACCGGGTCATTCCAATCTGCGGGTCCACGTCTAGCCCCGCGCAGCGGGCCTGGCCAACTCGGGGGCCAGGCCGCTGATAGGTCTCCCGCTGCGCTTGTTGACGAGCGTGCGCGACACGTTCGACAACGATGATCCGGCCCGGGCCGGATCACCTTCGCCGAGACCAGGTACTCGCACGCCAGCCGGAATAACCACTACGGCGACCCGCATCATGAGACGCGGAACATCGACTCGAACGAGTGATTTCTCTCGCCTAGCTATCTGACGGCGGATACCACGTTGCACACATGTTGGCATCGTGACAGCCCATGTGAGCGCGTCGCCGGTCGGTAAACTCGACGGCGAGATCGTCGCCCTACGCGACGGCCGCCTGGACTTTTGTGCCCTGACCGGCACGCCCCGCGGCCGCGTCGCCGCCGGCATCACCATCTACCTCTCGCCTTCGACCTGCTCGCCGAAGGCGACCACGACCTCCGCACGGCGATCTGCCAGGACCGCCGCTGCAGCTCGCCCCGTGCACCACCGACCGGGACCAGGCCCTCGCCTGGATGCAGCCCGAGGTCTCCGCTGTGGGCATCGAGGGCTGCCTGATCAAACGACTCGACCAGCCCTACCGGGCTGGACGCAACGGGGACTGGATCAAGGTCCGGCACACCGTGTCGTCGACGCGGTCGTCATCGGCGTCACCGGTAACCCCAGCTCACCCGCCGAACTCCTGCTCGCCCGTCCCGACGCCAGCGGCGAACTGCGCCGCATCGGCCTGTCTCAGCCGCTGTCGCCGACCGTGCGGGCTCAGGCCGGACCGCATCTCGACCTCACCGGTGAACCACCCGTTCGCGTGTCCACCGGCCAGTTCGGTAGCCGCGGCGAGACCGAGTACAAGCCCGTCCACCCGAGGCTCGTCGTCGAGGTCGAGGCGGAAGGGTTCGTACACGCCTTCACCAACAGGCTCCGCCCGACCGTTCACCGGGTCCGCCCCGACCTCACGTTGGCTGACCTGCAGTCCGAGACCTGAATGCCCGGTGGCTCCGGCTCCCGCCCACCTGCACGGCACCTGAACCTGCTCGGCTACGAGCGGCGACCGGCCGCCGAGGCTGTCCACTCCACTCGACGTCGAGGCCGATGTTGAGGGCGCTCAACACTGCTCATGGCGTCTGGACCAGCGCAAACCCAGTTCGTTGTTGACTCGCGGTGCCGCGTAGCCAACATCGAGCCAACGTCGATTCAACGTTCGGCCGCAACGCTTTCACCACGCTTTCCCCACACCTGAGGGAGAGGCTGACGCAGCTTGATCACCTTGCGCGTCCGACCTGAAGGGCTTCGACATGACCAGCACGAGCACCACCGCGGCGATCACCACCTCGACCTGGAACCTGCGCGCGCCCGGCGTCGACGAGGACGTGGTCGTCACCGTCGCCTCGGCCACCCACCCTGGTGACCAGGAGCGCAACGCCGACGTGGTGGACGTCGAGTACTTCGAGACGGCGGGCACCGTCGCGGCCGCCGTCCTCGACGGCAAGGGCACAGCGATCGAGACGGTCACGACGATGCGGGCGTGTGCGGCGGCCGCGGTCCGGATCGGCGCCCGGCGCGGTCCGGTGCTGGGCCTGATGACGGCCGGCGGGATGCTCGCCGATCCCGGCTGTGAGTTCGTGCCGGTCGACGGCGTCGGCGCGATCGCGGTGGTCCGCCCCGGTCGTCCGGTCAAGATCGCCCACGTCGGCCGGGCCCGCGCCTACTCCTGGTCAGGCAGCGAGCTCGTGGAGCTCACCGAGGACCAGACCCACGGCCAGCAGCTGCGCGCACGCGGCCGCACCGAGCAGGAGGCCGCCGCCTACGACATTCCTGCAACGCGTCACGTTGGCCCGGTGCGACGTGAGCACGGTCCAGGACAAGCTCACCGACGACGAGCTGGTGCTGCTGACCACGCACGGCGGCCACGATGCCCTCGATCTCGACGGCATGGCCGAGATCGTGCGCGAGCACCACCACGCCGGCGCGGGCGTGGTGGCGGAGGCGATTGTTCACGGCGCACTCGAGCGCGGCGAGCCTGGTCACCGCGCCAACGCCTCGGTGGTCGTCATCACCCTCACTCGCCTGAACGGCCAGTCCGGCGTCACTCGCTGCTAGGACGGCGCGGAGGGCTGTCGACGTAGTTCACGATGAACGCCTTGGCCTGGGGCGACCAGCGATAAGCGATGGCCAGCAGTACGAAGCCGGGCCAGACGACGATGGTCGCCGCGGCAAGGCGGTCCAGGTTTGCGAGAGAAGCGTCAGGCAGCGCCGGGCGCTCACGCAGAACCAGATTCGCACCGACTCTGGCGATGATCACGCCGATGACGACGTAGGCAACAGCGACGACGACAGCGCGATCAACACAAGGAGTCCTGTCAGGACGGTTGCCGTGCCGTTGGTCGGCTGGCTGGCTGATCGGTCAGCGTTTCGGGCCGGTGAGGGCGTCGAGGTCGATCTTCACGGTGATGCCGGCGACCTCGCCGGTGAACACGCCGTACTCGAGCTCGGGAACCTGGTATTCGCCGGTGTCGGTCAGCACGAACGCGGCGAGCGAGACGCGGTCCTGCTGGATGTCGATCACCCAGGTAACCGGGATGCCGTTCGCCGCGTACTCGTGGGGCTTGGTGATGTAGTCGCGGCTGGCGGACTCACCGGGCGAGACGATCTCGACCGCGAGGGCGATCTCGCTCGGGTCCAGGGTCGTGTCCTCCCAGTCGGAAGGGCCCACGACGACATCGGGAACACGGCGCGGAGACTTGCCGACGCCCAGAGCGACGAGCGGGCTCGGCGAAGGCCTCCAGCTCGGCGGGCAACTTTGGATTGAGCTGCTGAATCAGGCGTGAGGCGGCGCAGGCGTGTCGCCTCCACGGCGCACGGCTGGCTGGTCACTGCGGATCCGGGTCGGTTCTCACCCGCTTCAGCACTTCTCGTACGGCGCTGGGGGCGGTGCGGCGACGTGCCGATCGCGACCGGGCCGTTCCCAGCGACGAGCTCTCCAGCAGCCGCACCTTCTCCTGGGTCTGCTGGAAGCGGTCTCGCGCCACTCGCCACGCGCTCACGACCTGGTCGTCGGTCAGCTGCGGGAGGTACACCACCACGGTGTCGTGCTCGGCGGTGCACCAGGTGTCCGCCGTCTCGGCCAGCCACCCACCACGCGTGTGGTTCTGGCCGTCCTTCGCGATCTCGGGCGCTTCGGCGGCGAGCAGGAGAAGCCACAGCTCGATATGCCAAGACCGGGGACACCGATCGCCATGTTCGTCCTGGTCTCCGGGGTTGCTGGCAGCGACCCTCTCGTGCGCGAAGTGCCACTTCAGAAGCCGCGCCAACTGGCGGAACCGGTCACTCGGCGGTTGTTCGGCGGCTTCGGCGGGGCAGTGCTCGAACACGGGCAGGACGTCGACCTGCTCGTCAGCGTGGGCGGAGAGGCACTCGATCCGCACGCTGGTGCGCTTCTCGGGGCCGGGGAAGTCGGCGTGTGCGTAGAGGTTGCGGAACCGGCGAAGGATCTCGCCGGTGTTGTTGTCGTCGTCGTGGTCGGCCCGGCTGACGAGCAAATCGACGTCGTGCATCGGCCGGGTTGCCGTGCTGCGCCGCCAGGAGCCCATCAGCCACAGGTGGGCTGCCGTCTCCAGCTCCTCCGCGCTGGCGGTCTCGGCATCGGCGGTGGTCTCGCCGAGCACGGTCGCCGCGAACCGCCTGAAGCCGCGCACATCGACTCCGCAGTCCTACTGGGAAGTCGCGCGCTCCAGCGTGGTGCGCAGGACGGTCAGGAGTGCGTCGCGAACCGACAGTTTCGCGCGGGCGTCGAATGTGATCAACGGGACGTGGTCCCCGATCGCCAGCGCCCAGCGGATGTCCGCCACCGCGTGGCTGAGCCTGCCCTCGAAGAGGTTGACGGCGACGACGAACGGCAGGCCCGCCTTCTCGAAGTAGTCGACGGCCGGATAACACTCGTCGATGCGCCGCGTGTCGACGATCACGAGCGCGCCCAGCGCGCCCCGTGCCAGGTCGCGCCACATGAAGCCGAAGCGGTCCTGGCCCGGTGTGCCGAACAGGTACAGCTTGATGTCGTCGTCGATCGTGATGCAGCCGAAGTCCAGTGCCACAGTGGTCGTGGTCTTCTCCGGGACGTGGCCGGTGCGGTCCACGTCCTCGGATGCCGTGGTGATGGCCGCCTCGGTGCGCAGTGGCGTGATTTCGGAGATGGATGACACCGCAGTCGTCTTGCCGACCCCGAAGCCGCCTGCGATGATGATCTTGACCGGCGTCGGGGTGCGGGACTCAACTGATGGCTTCAAGGCGGCGGATGATCCTCTCGATCATGGCGGGGTCGCCGGCGAGGCCGGCGATCGGTCTGTGAACGACGACGTACCCGAGCGCGGCCAGATCCGCCACGAGGACTCGGGCCACACCGATGTGCAGCCCGAGAATCGCGGCGACCTCCGCCACCGACATGGTCTTCGTGCACAGCGCCACGATGTCGCGGCGCTCGAACGAAAGGCCCGCGTAGGACGCCGCGCCGAGCTCGCTGGTCAGGACCTGGGTCTCGATCTCCAGGTTGCGGTCGATCGGCTCGGTCCGTCCGGACGTGAGCAGGTACGGCCGCAGCAGCGAGACGTCTCGGTCCGGCATGTCCTACCGCCCGACCGTGAACTTGAGTTCCTCGATCACCTGTGGGGTGAGGACGGCGCTGGCGCGGTTGGCGAACATCGCCATCTCGTAGCCGATCGTGCCGAGACTGGCCTGTTTGGACGCCAGCACGCCCAGGGCGCAGCCGATGCTGATCGTGCAGACGATGAGGTAGCCGTGGCCCAGCTCGATGATGACCTTGTCCGGTGCGCCGAGCGGGTGGCAGTCGGAGACGCCGTTGGCCAGGCTCAGCACGGCCGAGGAGATCGCCGCCAGCCTGTCGGCGTTCTCCCGCACCAGGTCCGACGACATCGCGATGAGCAGACCGTCGGACGACACGGCGATCGCGGCCAGTGCACCTGGGGTGCCCTGGGCGAATCGGGTCACGAGCCAGTTGAAGTTCTGTGCCTCGACGCTGGTCCGTGCGGCGGGGAGCGTGCTCATTCATTGCTCTCTTTCGTCGGTTGGGTGCCTGCTCCGGCGGTGGCGCCCAGTGCCAGACCGTTCGCGAACGCGTCGAGCGCGGCTCGTTCGGCGGCGGGGTCGCGCTGCTGCCAGGAGGCGGTGTTCTCGGGAGCGGGTTTCGCCAGCGCCGCCGAGGTGCTGGTGCGAAGGCTCTGTGCGAGGTTGGCTCCCGGCACACGCCGGGTCAGCCCCGCGCGTCCTTGGCTCTCCGGTGCGATCGCGGGCGCTGGAACGGGTTGCGGCAGGACCGCCACGCGCGCGATGGCCGTCGACATCAGCGTGATCTCGGTGGACAGCTCGCCCGACAGGTGGTCGGGCTGGGCGCGGACTTCCTGCAAGGTCGTCGTGGCGTCGTCCATGAACCAGCCGAAGTCTCCGTCTTGCACCGGTGCCAGTGGCGCAGCCGGTGGCAGTGCGGGCAGGTCCTCCTGCTGCGTCAGCAGATCGGGCGGGATTCTTACCCACGCGGTGACGCCGCCGCCCCCGGTCGGGAGCAGCTCCACGGTGAGCGAGTGTCTGCGCGCCAACCGGCCCACCACGAACAGGCCGAGGACGCTGGTCGGCGCGATGTCCAGCCGCTCGCGCTCCACCAGACGCAGGTTCTCCTCGGCGAGCCTGGCCTCTCTCATCCCGATGCCGTGGTCGACGATCTTCACGACCCAGGAGCCGTCGGCCGCGCGTGTGGTGCCGACCTCCACAGTGGACTCCGGTGGCGAGAACGAGGTCGCGTTCTCCAGCAGTTCGGCGAACAACAGGATCAGGTCCGTCCCGAGGGTTGACGGCATCGTGATCTTGCCCACGGTGCCGAGCCGGACCCGTTGGTAGTCCTCGATCTCCGCCAGCGCCGAGCGCAGGACGGTGCCCAGCTCCATCGGTCCGGCGAGCCTGCCGTCCTCGCGGGTGCCCGCGATCACGAGCAGGTTGTCGGCGGTGCGCCGCAACCGGGTGGAGAGGTGGTCGAGCTGGTACAGGCTGGCGAGCAGCCGCTCGTTCTGCTCGTCGCGTTCCAGCTCGTCGACGAGGGCGAGCTGCCTGCTGACGAGGCTGCGCGTGCGCTTGGCGACGTTGGCGAACATCAGGCTCACGTTGCGTCGCGTGATGGCCTGCCGTTCCACGAGCTGCGCCGCGGTTCCCTGCACGCGGTTGAACGCCTCGGCGAGCCGGCCCAGCTCGTTGCCGGACGACACGTCGATCTCTCTGAGCCGTGCCACCTGCGCGTCGGGTACCTCGGTGTCGGAGACGCGCACGAGCTCGCGGCCGGCGAGATCGGCCACCGCGCCCGCCGCGTCGGTGAGGCTCCGCAACGGGTTCGCGATCGAGCGGCGGACGGCGATCACGAGGCACAGACCAGGACGAACAGCGCGGCGCGCCGACGCCGACGGTCCACGCGAC
>NZ_VSRL01000028.1 GCF_012184385.1 Lentzea indica | reverse complement strand
CCGGTTCTGGTCGACGGGGTTCTGATCAACGGGGTTCTGCGGTGATCGAGATCGCTTCAGGGGTGTTCATCCGGCGGCACACCGAACTGGACCTGACCCGAGCCCGCGCGTCACCACGACCGCCACGGGCAGCTCGCCCAGCCGTCTTCGCAGGTAGGACAGGAAGTTCAACGACGGAGCGTCGGCCTGCTCCACGTCGTCGACGGCGAGCAGCACCGGAGAACCCAGGGAAACCTCGCGGACCAGCCTGTGCAGCCGGTGCATCGCCGCCTGGTCGGCGTCACCGTCGAGGATCTCGTCGGCCTCGCTCTCGAAGAGCTGCGCGACCACGCCGAACCGGAACCCGGACTCCGAGACCGAGCACTGCGCGCGGAAGACCTGGAAACCCAGCTCCCGAGCCGTCCTCACGGCTTCACCGAGCACCGAGGTCTTGCCCATGCCCGCGCGACCCTCGACGCACACCACGGAGGGCACGCCCGCGGCGGCCTCCTCCAGCGCTCCGCGAACAGCCATCAGCTCACGCTTGCGGTCGGACACCACGGAACTCGTGACCGCCACCGGATACGTCCTTTCGCCGCACGCACTTCGAACACGTGGCGGCGCGTCCTGACTGACCGCGCTGGGCCAGCCGGATCAATCCTATGGAGGGTCTCCCGGCCTGGAAAGGGCAAGCTGTCCGGGAAACCCCTGGTGTTCCACCTTCATACCGCTTCGGCAGGCGCTACCGCTGACCGGAAATTCGGAGCATCCCTCACTTGCAGGTCGAGTCGCTGGTCAGGGCGACGAACTGCTGGCTCACCCAACGGCGATCACTCAGCATCCGATACCCGTTCTCCACGCGAGCCTGGGCGTCGGCGACCGCGTCACGCGGCATCGTCGACACGATCGGCTGCATGTCACCCGGACCCGAGCGGACGTTGAGGATGTCCGCGGTCACCGTGATCTTGCAGATCTGCGCGCCCTTCTCGCTGCCCATCTGCTTGCCGCCGTTCGCCAGGTACATCACCCCGGCGACCCCGAGCACACCAATGACGATCAATCCCCTGACCGGAACACCCAACATCGCGCTGCCTCCGCACACAAAAGCCCTGGAGCAGCAGATATAGCGGCTGGACGCCCGGTGTGGACGGCTCGGCACGGGCAACCACCCACAAGAGGAACCGACCGGGTGACGCGCAACGAGAAAGGCCACCCCGGTGTGACCGGGGTGGCCTTCTCACGTGCTCGAATCAGGCGAAGATCAGAACGACGCCATCTTCTTCTTGAGGTTCTCGTCCAGCGCGCCGAGGAAGTCCTCGGTCGTCAGCCACTCCTGGTCCTTGCCGACCAGCAGCGCGAGGTCCTTGGTCATCTGACCGGCCTCGACGGTCTCGATGACGACCTGCTCCAGCGCCTCGGCGAAGCGGATCACCTCGGGGGTGTTGTCCAGCTTGCCGCGGTGCATGAGGCCGCGGGTCCACGCGAAGATCGAGGCGATCGGGTTCGTGGACGTCGGCTTGCCGGCCTGGTGCTGGCGGAAGTGACGCGTCACGGTGCCGTGCGCTGCCTCGGCCTCGACGGTCTTGCCGTCCGGCGTCATCAGGACCGACGTCATCAGGCCGAGCGAGCCGAAGCCCTGCGCGACCGTGTCGGACTGGACGTCACCGTCGTAGTTCTTGCACGCCCAGACGTAGCCGCCCTCCCACTTCATGGCCGCGGCGACCATGTCGTCGATGAGGCGGTGCTCGTAGGTGAGGCCCTTGGCGTCGAAGTCCGCCTTGAACTCCTCGTCGAACACGCGCTGGAAGATGTCCTTGAACTGGCCGTCGTAGGCCTTCAGGATCGTGTTCTTCGTCGACATGTAGACGGGGTAGCCCCGCTGCAGGCCGTAGGAGAACGAAGCGCGGGCGAAGTCCTCGATGGACTTGTTGTAGTTGTACATGCCCATCGCCACACCGCCCTCCGCCGGGAACTCGGTGACGACGTGCTCGATCGGCTCCGAGCCGTCCTCCGGCTGGAAGGTGATCGTCAGCTTGCCGGCGCCGGGCACCTTGAAGTTGGTGGCCTTGTACTGGTCACCGTGCGCGTGACGGCCGATGATGATCGGCTTGGTCCAGCCGGGCACCAGGCGGGGGACGTTCGAGATGATGATCGGCTCGCGGAAGACGACACCGCCGAGGATGTTGCGGATCGTGCCGTTCGGCGAGACCCACATCTTCTTGAGGCCGAACTCCTCGACGCGCGCCTCGTCCGGCGTGATCGTGGCGCACTTGACGCCGACGCCGTGCTTCTTGATGGCGTTCGCGGCGTCAACGGTGACCTGGTCGTCAGTAGCGTCCCGGTGCTCGATGCCCAGGTCGTAGTACTCAAGGGTGACGTCCAGGTACGGGTGGATCAGCTTGTCCTTGATGAACTGCCAGATGATCCGGGTCATCTCGTCGCCGTCGAGCTCGACGACGGTGCCCTGAACCTTGATCTTGCCCATAACTCCGGGCGCTCCTCTCGCGACGATGCAAGCAAGACAAGCGTACTGGTAAACCGCCGAGGTGTGCCTGCGACCCTGGTTACACCGATTCAGGGTCGAAGTCCGTCGAACGGCTCACGTGCTCCCACTTGTCGATTTCGGCGTTCCTTGCCTGGTCCGCCATGCGGACCATGTCCACCGCGTCGCTGCCCAGCAGCAGACTCAGCGGAGGCTCGTCCATGGCTACCACGTCGAGCATGACCCGCGCCGCCTTGGCCGGATCACCAGGCATGTGTCCGTGAGCGCCACGCATCATGTCGAGCATTGCCCCGACAGACGGAACGTAGTCGTCTCCCGGCTCGGTCACCACCAGAGAGGAGCCGGTCCAGTCCGTCTGGAAGCCGCCGAGCTCGACGATCGTCGCCTTGACCCCGACGGCGCGCACTCCGCGGCCAGCGACTCGGTGAAGCCGCGCAGCGCGAACTTGGCCATCACGTACGGGGCCAGCCCGCCGCCGAACGCCATGTGGCCCGCGGTCGAGCCGATCTGCAGAAAGTGGCCTGAACGCTGTTCGTGCAGCACCGGCAGCGCGGCGCGGGTGACGTTGACGACGCCCCACAGGTTGACCTCCAGCTGCTCGCGGAAGTCGGCCTCCGAGCACTCCTCGATCGAGGTGACACGACCGGCGCCCGCGTTGTTCACGACCACGTCGAGCCGGCCGAACTCGCGGACCGCGGTTGCCACGGCCTCTTCGGCTTGTTCGGCGTCACGCACGTCGAGTGCAACAGATCTGACCCGGTCGCCGTGTTGAGAGACGAGGTCGTCGAGATCGCGCGGGTTGCGGGCGGTCGCGACGAGCCGGTGTCCGGCGGCGAGCACCGCTTCTGCGGTCTTGCGGCCGATGCCGCGGGAACTGCCGGTGATGAGCCAAACCTGAGCCATGTCCGTGCTCCTTGGTGGGAGTTGGTTGTCCGGAGATATGGAGATTTGGCTCGGGCACCTGATACCTGCGGCTACTGTTCCCACTGTCGGGTGATCATCAGAAGGGACGTAAGTGTCAACTGGGCCAACACATGCGATGAGCGGGCTGCTCGCCTGGTCCGCTGTCACCGCACTCGCGTCAACGCACCCGATCGGCCAGCTGTCGCCGCAGAGCTGGGCCGTTGGCGCGGTTCTCGCCACCGGGGCGGCACTTCTGCCCGACCTCGACCACCCCGGTTCGACGATCTCCCGCACGTTCGGCGCGTTGAGCAGCGGACTGTCCGCAGGCATCAACATGTTGAGCGGCTTCGTTTATCGCACGACACGCACGAAGAAGGACTCCAACCGCGAAGGCGGACATCGCGGTCTCACACACACGCTCGTCTTCGCCTTGTTCGCGGCCGTTTTCACCACCGCAGTCGTCCAGAACAGCCAGAAGTGGGCACTGCCGGTGCTGATGTTCGTGTTCGCCGGTCTCGCGGTGCGCGGCATCATGAACGACTGGTGCCCCAAGCAGGACGCGTTGCTGATCACCGTGGTGTCCGCGGGGATCACGTGGGCGATGATCGCGTGGACCTCGCAGACGAACGCTTCCGCCGCGGCGTGCGGCATCGCGGTCGGCGTCGGGTGTTTCGCGCACTACATCGGTGATGCGATCACCGAGCAGGGCTGCCCGATCCTGTGGCCGGTTCCGATCATGGGCAAGACGTGGTTCCCGGTGGCGCCGCCGAAGATCATGCGGATGAAGACCGGCGGCGTGGTCGAGATGGCCATCGTCGGACCGGTGGTGACGATCCTGTCGGTGTGGCTGGGACTGGCCGCGCTGCAGGCGACCGGCGCGTTGCCGTTCCTCAACTGGGTCGACCTGCTCCCCCTGTGACACTCCTTTCCTCAAGACCGTTCTTCCTCCAGCCATTCAGCGGCTACCTGCGCCTCACCCGATCGGTCTAGCCTCCACGAACCCCGACCTGTCGTGTGGAGGATCAGCCGTGTCCGAAGTAGCCCGCAGACGCTTCCTGCAGGGAGCAAGTGCGCTGGGTGTTGCGGGAATGCTGGGCACTGGGACGGCGTCCGCTTCGTCTCGTTATCAGTGGCTTTCCGGCGACCACCACACGCACACGCAGTACTCGTACGACGGCATGTACACCATCGAGCAGCAGATCCGCGGTGCGTTGCGGCACGGCACGGACTGGCTTGTGATCACCGACCACGGGCACCAGTCGCACGAGGCGCACTCCGTCGAGGCGACGGCGGCTGACCTTCGCAGGGCACAACGGAAGTTCCCGCAACTGTTGCTGTGGCACGGCATGGAGTGGAACGTCCCCGGCGCCGAGCACGCGACCCTGTTCTTCGAGGACTGCCGCGACGAGGCCGGTGTGCTGCGCGACTTCGAGCGGCAGTTCGACTGGCGACTGAACGGCGCCGAAGCCTCGAACCCGGCCAACGAGCGCAAGGCACTGGACGCGATCCGGTTCCTGCAAACCAAGATCCGCAACGGCACGATGAAGTCCGCGCTGGTCTTCGTGAACCACCCGATGCGCAACGGCCGTGTGGCGCCGTACGAAATGCGGAACATGCGCGACCTGGCACCCGACATCGTTGTCGGCATGGAGGGTGCACCCGGCGCGCAGGGAGACGGCGACCCGTTGCGCGGTCCCGGCGGCCACCGTGGCGGCTACGCGAACAGCCCCGGTTCGAACTCCTATGCGGGCTATCCGCCCGAGGCCTACAAGACCTACGGCGGCTTCGACTGGATGACGGCGAAGCTCGGCGGCGTCTGGGACTCCCTGCTCGCCGAGGGCCTCGGCTGGTGGATCACCTCGAACTCCGACTCGCACTTCAACTCGCGCGACACGATCGTCCGCGTACCGGAGCCGGGCAACCAGTTCGACCTCTTCGGCAAGCACCTCGACCCGCTCGACGTCGGCCCGCCGCAGGTGTCGCCGCCCTATGTCGACTTCTTTCCCTGTGAATTTTCACGGACCGTCGTGGGCGCGACCCGGCGCTCGCGTGGTGCCGTGATGGAGGGCCTTCGGGCAGGTCGGGCGTGGGTTTCGCACGGCGGTCTGGTCGACGACCTGCGGTTCACGGTCCACGGCACCGGCGGCGCCGAAACGATGGGCGGACGGCTGCGCGTTCGCCGTGGTTCGGACGTGACGGTGCTGGTCAAGGCACGTTTGGCAACCCGGCCGAACAGCGCCGGGTTCATCCCGAAGCTGCGCCGTTTGGACCTCATCAAGGGCGCGGTAACCGGTCGGGCGTCCGCCGAAACGTTGTCCACGCCACATGTGAAGGTCGAGCGATCCTACGAGCCGCGCTGGCACTATGCGGTCTTCACGCACACGTTCCGCAACGTCCGAGAGCCTTTTTACCTCCGATTGCGCGGAACCGACGGCAACCGCGGCGCGTTCGAACCGCAGGCGGACACTCCGGGAGCCGCGAAACCGTGGGAGGACCTGTGGTGCTACACCAACCCGATCTTCGTGGAGGTCAGGTGACCAGCACCTTCGTCGGCATCGACGCCGGCTACGAGAACCGCTGGGAAGCGGAGAAGATCGCGCTGGAGCTGCACGACACGGTGCTGACCACGGCACGGACGGTCGTGGTGCACGAGGTCGACGGCCACTACGCGATGTCCTTCCTCGTACCCGTGCCGCCGTCCGACGCGGTGGTGAGCTCCCTCGTCGAGCAGGGCTTCGGCGTTGCCGTACGCGGTGCGTCCTCGGGGCGTCTGGCAGGCCCGGAGACGCTGCGAGTCGGCGCCTCCACTGCTGCCGAGGCCCATCAGTACCGCCGCGAGGGGCGCGCTCTGCGGTTCCAAGGACAACGGTCGTTGCGCGGCCGTCACGGCGTCTCGGACATCCTCGCGTTCACGGCCATCGAGGCCGTTTTACCGCGCGGGACACACACAGTCGACACGCGCGGAAACCTCACGCCGTTCTTCAAGGACGGCAAGTTGGTGCTGGTCATCGACTAGGTTTCGGTGCGTGCGTGACATCGCTGTCTTCTCCGGTTCTGCCCACCCGACACTGGCCGCAGAGATCTGCGGCCAACTTGGCGTCGAGCTGTCACCCAGCCGCCTGACCCGGTTCGCCAACGACTGCCTCGAGGTGCAGCTGCAGGCGAACTGCCGCGAGCGGGACGTGTTCCTGATCCAGCCACTGGTGCCACCGGTGCAGGAACATCTGGTCGAACTCTTGCTGATGCTCGACGCTGCCCGTGGCGCTTCGGCGGCCCGTACGAGCGTGGTGTTGCCGCACTACGCCTATGCGCGCTCGGACAAAAAGGACGCGCCGCGGATCTCCATCGGTGGCCGCCTGGTCGCCGATCTGATGGTGGCCGCAGGCGCCTCGCGTGTGCTCGCGATGACACTGCACTCCCCGCAGGTGCACGGGTTCTTCTCGGTGCCCGTCGATCACCTGCACGCCCTGCGCGAGCTCGCCGCGCACTTCACACAGTACGACCTGTCGAACACCGTCGTCGTGTCACCGGACCTCGGAAACGCCAAGGAGGCTGCGCACTTCGCGCGGATTCTCGGTGTGCCCGTGGCGGCCGGCGCCAAGCAGCGGTTCGCCGAGGACAAGGTGCAGATCTCGACCGTGATCGGTGAGGTGGCCGGGCGCGACGTGATCGTTCTGGACGACGAGATCGCCAAGGGTTCGACCGTGATCGAGCTGCTGGACAAGCTGCGGGAGCGCGGGGCCGGGCCGATCCGGGTCGCGTGCACGCACGGGTTGTTCTCGTCGGGTGCGTTGGATCGGTTGCAGGCGTTCGACGACGTGCTGGAGATCGTCGCGACGAACACCGTGCCGATCCCTGCGGAGAAGCTGGTGCCGAAGTTGAAGGTGCTGTCGATCGCGCCGGCGATGGCAGAGGCGATGCGGCGGATCAACGTCGGCGAGTCCGTGTCGACTCTCTTCGAGGCTCCCTAGCTACTTGAGGTGCGCGAGTGCCTTGATCAGCCGTTCCGCGACGTCGGCCGGCCCTGGCATCTTGCGCACCACGGCCCGTTGGTGGGCGAGGCCGTGCAGCCCGAGCCACAACGCGACCGCGTCGCCGTAGAGGTCGTCGCTGCCGTGCGCGATCCCCGCTTCCACGCACGCACGGAGCACGTCCGCGAGCAGCGTGAGCGCCTCGGCGCCCAGTGACTCCAGGTCGGCGTCACTGATCGAAGTGTCGTCCACCGAGGGCGTCCACAGGCCGCCGAACATGATCCGGTAGCGCTGCGGGTGCGCCTGGGCGAGGTCCAGGTAGGCATTGCACACGGCGAAGAGCCGCTTTTCAGCGTCGGAGCCCGCGTTCTCGTCGGCCTCGCGCAGAGCCACCGCGAGGCGGTCCATCTCCTGCTGGACCACGGCCAGCATGATCGACGGCTGGTCCGCGAAGTGCGCGTAGATCGACGGTGCCGCGATGCCCGCCTTGCGCGCGACCGAGCGCAGCGTGACCGCGCGTTCGTCGCCGCCCTCGTCCAGCAGCGCGACGGCCGCCGCGATGATCTCGTCGCGCAGTTTCCCGCCCTCACCCCGGCGGTTGCGCCTTCGTGGCTCAGTGTTCGTCACGCCCGTAACCATACACCTGAAAGTTTATAGGTGTTAGGTCTTGCATTCCTAGACTTACGGCCGTTAGCTTATGGCTGTAAGCACAGCCGAGACCGAGGAGCTTCCAGATGAACGCCACCACCGCCACCATCCGCGCCACCGAGATCGTCCTGCCGGGCGTCGTCGATCCCGATGGCCTGCAGGTTCAGGTCCGCGACCTGCCGGCGCCGGGTGACGGTCAGGTCGTCCTGCGCATGGACGCCACCGGCGTCTCGTTCGCCGAGCAGCAGATGCGGCTGGGCAAGTACTTCGACCAGCCGCCGTTCCCGTTCGTGCCCGGCTACGACGTCGTCGGCACCGTCGTCGCGACCGGCACCGGCGTGGACCCCGGAATCAAGCTCCACCGGTTCGCCGCGGTCACCAAGGTCGGCGGGTGGGCCAGCCACCTGATCGTCGAGGCTGCCGACCTGGTGCCGGTGCCGGACGGCGTGGACGCGGTCGCCGCCGAAACCGTGGTGGTCAACGGCGTCACGGCGTGGCAAATGATGTACCGCACTGCCAAGGTGAAGCGCGGCGACACGGTCGTGGTGCTGGGCGCCAACGGCGGCGTCGGCTCGACGCTCGTGCAGCTCGCCCGGCACGCGGGCATCAAGGTGATCGGCACGGCCTCCGCCCGCCACCACGACGCGGTGCGCGAGCTCGGCGCGATCCCCGTCGACTACCGCGACCCGCACATGTACGACCGGATCCGCGAGATCGCGCCCGACGGTGTCGACGCGGTGTTCGACCACGTCGGTGGCGCGGGCCTGCACGAGTCGTGGCGACTGCTGCGCCGCGGCGGCGCGCTGGTCAACTACGGCTCCGCCGCGACGAAGGACGAGCCGGGCAACGCGATGCTGCCGGTGCTGAAGCTGTTCGGACAGCTGATGCTGTGGAACCTGCTGCCCAACGGCAAGCGCGCCGGGTTCTACAACTTCTGGGCCGGCAAGCGTTTCCGTCCCGCCGCGTTCCGCGCCCGGTTGAGCGAGGACCTCACGCAGGTGCTCCTCCTGGTCGCCGCCGGTGTGCTCACGCCGCAGATCGCCGCGCGCATCCCGCTGCCGGAGGCCGCCGCCGCGCTGGCACTGGCCGAGTCCCGCACGGTGCTGGGCAAGGTCGTCATCGTCCCGGAGCCGTGACCAAGGCCGGCTGCCGCCAGGACATCGTGGCGGCGGCGACCGCCCTCGTCGACAGGGACTGCGCCGTGACGCTCCGGGCCGTGTCCCGCGAGGCGGACATCCCCACCTCGTCGATCTACCTGCACTTCCCCGGCCCATCGGCGATCTTGCTGGCCGTGTGCCGCACGGCCTTCGCCGAACTCGAAGCAGCCGTCCTCGGTGCTTCCGACGTCCTCGCGGCAGGCCTTGCCTACCTCGACTTCGCCGCACTGCACCCGCGTCGCTACCGCGTGATGTTCGGAGCGGCGGACTTCGCAGAACCGGCTCTGCTGCTGTTCACCCGGGTCCTCGCTGACCCCGCGGTCGCCATGACGCTGTGGCTGGGCTTGCACGGCCTCGCCGACCAGAGCGCCTCGACCCGCCGCTCGCAGCGGTTGACCGAACTCGCACCGCGCTTGATCACGTCACTCGCACACGTCTGACTTTCCGGAGGTCCCCACCATGAACGCCACCGCTCTTCGCACCAGTGTTCTCGCGACCGAGGTCGACAACCGCGCCGCCTACCTGGGTTTCGCCTTCGCCTACGTCTTCGGCCACGGCGCCGCTCTGCTCGCCAAGGCCGGCCTGGTTCTCATGCCGTCCTGGCTGCCGATCGGATTGCTCGGCGGCGGTCTCCTCGCCGGCACGATCCTGGCCATGGCCGCGTCGCTGCGGGCCCAGCGCGGCGCCACCGAGGCCCGGCGCCGCGCCGAGAAGCTGGTCGGCACCGCCTGGGTCACCGGGTTCGCCGCGCTGGCCCTCGCGATCACCGGACTGAGCACGGTGTTCGAGAAACCAGAGCTGCAGACCGTGCTCTGGCCTGCGGGTTCGACCATCGTGGTCGGCCTGATCTACCTCGCCGAAGGGGCCGTCCGCCGCAACGCGTTGCACTACAACCTGGGCACCTGGCTCGCGCTGGTCGCCGCGGCGGCGCTGTTCGTCCCCGCACCCGGCTTCTTCGGTGTGCTGGCCGTGCTGGGCGGCGGCGCCTACCTGGTGGCGGCGATGCTGGAACGCCGCCGCCTTGCTTCCCTTGCCGCGTAAGGATTTTAGAGCTGCACTCGCACCGTGACACGACCCTTGTCGTCACGGTGCGATGTCGCGTGCCCTGTCCGTTCGGCGTCATCGAGTTCGAGCGTGAGCGGGCCGCCTTCGCCGAGGAAGTTGCGCCACCAGGTCTTGGCGTCCGGCATCATCACCTGGATCTTCACCAGGTCGCCTTTGCGTTGGTAGCCAACAGGTGTGGTGAAGGTGCGGCCGGAACGCCGTCCCGTGTAGGACACGACGGTGATCCCTTTGCGCACGAGCTTCCCGACGAGCGGGGCGTCACGCAGTCCGACGATCCACTTGTTGACGCGGTGGACGAGCGGTCGCTTGAAGTCCATGCCTTTCAACGTAGCCTGACAAGTGGAGACCCCCGTCCACTTGACTCGAAGTGAGAAGAAGTGACCGCTGAACCGTCTCAGATGCGTGCCGACGCGCGGGAGAACCGTGCACGAGTGCTGACCGTCGCGCGTGAGTTGTTCGCCGAGCGCGGGCTGGACGTACCGATGGCCGCGATCGCGCGCCGTGCGGGCGTCGGCGTCGCCACGTTGTACCGGCGCTTCCCCACCAAGGAGTCGCTGGTGATGGAGGCGTTCACCGAGCAGTTCGCCCACTGCCAGGCCGTCGTCGACGAAGCGCTGGCGGATCCGGACCCGTGGCGCGGGTTCCGCACGGTGATCGAGAAGGTCTGCCTGCTGCAGGCGAGCGACCGCGGGTTCACCGCCGCGTTCGTCGCGGGGTTCCCCGACCTGCACTCCGAGTTGCGGGAACGGTCGTGGCACGGCTTCGCCGCGTTGGTGCAGCGAGCGAAGGACAGCGGGCAGCTGCGGGCCGACTTCTCGCCGCACGACCTGACGCTGGTGCTCATGGCCAACGGCGGGCTCGCCGGCGCACCGGTGGCCGCGTCTCAACGCCTGGTCGCGTACCTGCTGGAGGCGTTCCGGACAGGCACGGACGAACTGCCGCCGCCCGTGCCGCTCAGCCTGGACCTCGTGCTTCGTCAGCCAGACCGTGTTTAGCCGGGATGGGCGCCGACCGTGTCACGGATCATCGCGCCCAGGTCGGTGGACGCGGAACGCGCGCAGTGGGCGCAGCAGAAGAAGCGGCCCTCCACCTCCACCCCGTGCCCGATCACGCGGCAGTCGCAGTGCTCGCAGCGCGGCGCGAGGCGTTGGATCGCGCACTCGAAGCTGTCGAACGTGTGCACGCCGCCGCCGACGGTGCGCACCTCGAAGGCCATCCAGTACTCGTTGCCACAGACGTCACAAGTCGCCATGCGCGGAAGAGTGCGACAGGTCAGTCGGGTCGGCAACTCGAGGCGTCGAGTTGCGCGATCAACGTCTTCGGTGCAATCGCCCGATAAGCGTCCTCGACGAGGTCCGCGATGACGTCCCAGTCGAGGTGCACGTCCAGGTAGACGCCGAGCCAGCCGCGGTGGCCCACGTAGGGCGGGCGGAAGTACTGCTCAGGGGCCTGCGCGACCAGCGTCGCCTGCACGTCGGGACCGGCGGCGCACCAGAAGGCGACGCGGTCGTCGTGGTGCTGGTTCGCGAACATCACGAAGGTCTTCTTGTCACGGACGAACCAGGTGGGCTCGCCGTGGCTCAGGCGTTCCGTCACCTCTGGCAGCGCGAGGCAGAGGCGGCGCAGGTGTTCGAGTGCGTCCACCCGAACATCCTGCGCCTGTTGTGGCGAGTTATCAGCCGATACCGCTGCGGATCGCACTGATCAGCTCGCCGTTGGACGTGTCACCGGAGAGCTCCCAGAAGAACACGCCACCCATGTTCTGACCGCTGGCCCACGAGATCTTGCTGCGGACCGTGGCCGGGGTGTCGTAGCTCCACCACTGGCTGCCGCACTTGGCGTACGCGGTGCCGGCGACGGTTCCGTTGGCAGGGCAACGGGTCTTGAGCACCTTGTAGTCCTCGATGCCGGCCTCGTAGGTGCCAGGTGCGGCACCTGTGGCCGTGCCGCCGGGTGCGGACTGGGTGACGCCGGTCCAGCCGCGGCCGTAGAAACCGAGGCCCAGCAGCATCTTGCCTGCTGGAATGCCCTTGCTCTTCAGCTTCTGGATCGCCGCGTCGGTGTTGAAGCCCTGCTGCGGGATGCCGGTGTAGCTGGTGAGCGGCGAGTGCGGCGCGGTCGGGCCCTGCGCCGCCCAGGCGCCGAAGAAGTCGTACGTCATGGGGTTGTACCAGTTCACGTACTGCGCGGCGCCGGCGTAGTCCGCCTTGTCGATCTTGCCGCCGGTCGAGGCGTCGGCGGTGATCGCCGCGGTCACGAGGTTGCCGGAGCCGAAGCGGGCGCGGACGGCCTGCATCAGCGTCTTGAACGAGCTGAAACCGCTGGTGTCACAGGTGAGCCCGCACGCGTTGGGGTACTCCCAGTCGATGTCGATGCCGTCGAACACGTCCGCCCAGCGCGGGTCCTCGACGAGCTTGTAGCAGGAGTCCGCGAACGCCGCCGCCGCGCTCGGACTGCTCGCCGCCGCGGGGAAACCGCCGGACCAGGTCCAGCCGCCGAAGGAGAACAGGACCTTGAGGTTCGGGTGCAGCTTCTTCAGCTTGCGCAGCTGGTTGAAGTTGCCGCGCAACGCACCCGCGTCCCAGGTGTCCGACGTACCGTCCACAGAGGACGCCGCATCGTAGAACTTGTCGTAGTCGGCGTAGGCGTCACCGAGGACGCAGCGGCCGCCCGAGACGTTGCCGAACGCGTAGTTGATGTGGGTCAACTTGCTGGACGAGCCGGACGTGCGGATGTTCTTGACGTGGTAGTTGCGCTGGTAGACGCCCCACTGCACGAAGTAGCCGACGACGCGGTTGGCGATCGCCCGGGCTCCGACGTCGTCCTGCGGTGCGGCTTGGGAAACCGGCGCTGCCAGGGTGAACGCGGTCAGCAGAGCTGTCGCCGCCGCGATGATTCTGCGCCTGAACATAGCTGTCTCCTCGATGGGTGACGGCGCGGCGGCGCTCAACTCAAGCTAAGTGGACTAGACCACTGTCGTCAATGGTTGAACCGGGACCAGAGCCGGGACCGCACGAGCATCGGGGGTCCGGGAGGTGGGGTGCGGAGCCGCCGACTGAGGTGTGGGGCCTTGGCGCCCACAAGAATCGGCGACCGCCGAGGTTCGCGGTGCGATGGCGAACAACGTGGTTCGCGCTCTCCGCGAACACAAATCCCCTGAGATCGCGGGACCGGCCGGATTCGAACCGGCGTTCTCCCTCCGTGCCGGAGGGCGCGTCGACCACTGCGCTACAGGCCCCATCGCCACCGCGTGCAACACACACTAGTCGGCGAATCGCGGGCCGTATGCCCGGCGAAAGTGTTGGACCCAATAAGGTTCATGCACCAACCTCGGACTGGACGGTGTCGTGCCAGGGATCGACTACTACGAGTTGCTCGGTGTCAGCCGGGGCGCCAGCGCCTCGGAGATCAAGTCGGCCTACCGCTCTCTCGCCAAGGTCATGCACCCCGACGCGGGTGGGACGTCTGGCGGCTTCCGCCTGCTCCAGGAGGCCTACGAGACGCTGAAGGACCCGGTCAGGCGCGCCGACTACGACCGCCCCGCCGCGCCGCCACCTCCGGTCGTGCGACCGCAGGCACGGCCGCGACCTCGTCGAACAGGGCACACAGGCCGGTTGCGCGACTTCGGCGACGACCCGAGCTACATGGCGCCGCGCCCCGTGCATCTCGGTTCGATGGACTGGTGGCACCGCATCGACCTCGGCCAGCGAGTCCGCTACGTGCCCGCGACGCGCCTCGGCCACGCACCGGCGGCCGCCGCGATCGGCGGGTGGTTCGTCCTGCTCATCCCGTTGACGATGCCGTTGTCACCGCTGCTGCTGGCCGTCTGGCTGCCGCTCGTGGCCGGTGCCGGTTACGGGGCGTTCCGACTGGTGCGCCGCTACATCGCCACGGCGAGGGCCGAACGGGCGTTCGCCGGTGAGTACGACGGGAACACCATCTTCGGCCGTCCGGGTGAAAACAGACGCGAACGGCTGACCGCCGGATTGCTGACGGAGTATCTGACGCAGCTACCGGGCGTGCGCATCTTCCACGGCCTCGCCTGGCCGGGCTCCGTTTTCACCGACATCGACCACGCACTGCTGTGCGGACGCCGTCTCGTCCTGATCGAGTCGAAGTCGTGGCTGCCCGGCCACTACTACTGCGACGAGGACGGCGAGCTCTGGCGCAACGGCCACCCGTTCCGCGGCGGCGGCTCGCAGTTGCTCGACGGCGTCGAGCGGTTCGCGGAAATGCTGCCGTGGCTGGAGATCCGCGGCGCCCTGATCGTCTACCCGAGCCGCGCCGGCGAGGTCACCTGCGACGACGACCTCGACTTCGAGGTGCCGCCGATGACCCCCGAGCAGTTCGTCCGCGAGATCGGCGACTGGCTGGCCGACGACCCGGCCACCGTCGACCGCGAGGCGCTGCGTGTGCTGGTGCGCCAGGTGGTCTCCGAGGTCCGCGTCGCCGGGGCCTAGCTCCCGCATGCTCCCGCTGTTCTGCAGTCCTTGCCCACCAGGAGCTTCGCCCGCACGCGCTGCTCGCGAACGACATTGCGAGATGGCACGTACGAGCGAGGAGCAGCCGGTCGTGTAACCATTGCCGCCATGACCCGCACGTTGTGCCTCGCGCAGAACCCCGACGCCGACGCCCTGCTGGCGAAGGACAGGTTCGCGCTGTTGCTCGGCATGTTGCTGGACCAGCACACTGTCTAGTGTATGACTAGCGTATGGACCCATCCGACCGCGTCCGACGCGCGCACTGGGGCGACTTCGAAGGCCTGAACCTCGCTGGTCTCGTCCGCCTGTCGTTCGAACTGAACCACGACGACCCGCAGGCGAACGCGCGCAGCTTCCCCTTGTCCGGCAAGGACATCAAGGGACGCGAGGAGCAGGAGAAGGACTGCCGCACGTACGTCGAGTCCCGCAAGGGCCAGTACGTCCACACGTACATCGAGCCAGACACCTCCGCCTGGAAGCGCAAGCGTGTGCAACTCCCGGACGGCTCGTACACCTACCGCGTCGTGCGTCCGATCTTCGAGGGTGCACTGAACGACCTGAAGCGCGGCACTACGCCGGATGGTGAGCGGCTGGACGGCCTGGTCGTCTACGACATCGACCGGCTGACCCGCGACAACCGGCACCTCGAAGACGCCATCGAGGTCGTGGAGCACTTCAAGCGTCCGATCATGGACATCACGGGCACCCTCGACCTGCTGACCGACAACGGCCGGACCGTGGCGCGCATCGTCGTTGCCACCAACAACAAGCAGTCCGCCGACACCGCGCGTCGTGTGCGCCGCAAGCACCGCGCGTTGGAGTTGGCCGGCATCCCGACCGGTGGCCGACGCCCGTTCGGCTGGAACGAGGACAAGCGGACGCTGAACCTGGCCGAAGCCGAACTGATCAGGGAGACCGCGCAGCGAATCTTGCGTGGCGCTCCCCTTGGCGCGATCGTCAATGACTGGAACGACCAAGGCGTCTCCACACCGCTAGGCAACAAGTGGACGAACCAGACGGTGAAGACGGTCTTCCGGAACCCTCGGGTCTGCGGATTCCGGTCGCGGAACGTGCGCGAGATCAACCAGCAGACCGGCAAGGAGTCGTTCCGCGTCGAGATCGTTCGTGACGACGCCGGAGAGCCCGTCATCGGGCAGTTCGAGCCGATCCTGACCGTCGACGAGTGGGACGCGGTCACAGCCGTGATCGGTAACCATGCGATCGCCGGACGCGGCAAGAACACCCGCACGTACCTGCTCACCGGCACGCTTCGCTGCGGCAAGGACGACTGCGGCGGCAAACTCCGCGCACTGAAGGCTCATGCGTCGCGAGTCAAAGATCCCAACCGCTTCTATTACACCTGTGAGGCCAGGAACAAGGGGGGTTGCGGCGGAGGCGTCAGCATTCCTGGCCAGGAGACCGACGCGTGGGTGACCGCTGCTGTCATCCGCAAGTACGAGTTGGAAGCGGAGCGACGTGAAGCCCAGAGCGCGCCGGAGCCGTGGGCACAGGAAGCGGAGCTCGCCGAGGTTCGTGAGGACCTGCGGGAGCTGAGCGCAGCCCGCAAGGAACGCCGGATCTCAGCCAACCGCTACTTCGCCATGCTGCCCGAGCTTGAGCAGCAGGAGCGTGAGCTACTCACGGATCGTGAGCGTTGGTTGGCGAAGGCCGCAAGGACCAGTAGTGCCATGGCCACGATCCGCTCCGACTGGGACAACTACCCACTGGCACAGAAGCGCGCTTACATCGAGGAAGCACTTGCAGCCGTGCTTGTCTTTCCAGCGAATGGCCGACGAGGTTTTCATCCAGACCGCATCGAGCTGGTGTGGCGACAAGCGCAGTAGCCGACCCCCGTGGAGGTTTTTAACAGTTACGGCGGTAGTATTGATCATGCCTGACGAGCCGTACGAAGTCGTTACCGACGGACCACCAGCGCTAAGCTGGGATGACTACAGCGAAGAAGTCATCCAAGAATGGGCGATTTTCCTAAAACGACCACCAGCCAACGAGCGGGAAGTACACAAATTTCTCGAAAAGCATCCCTGCCTTGTTCCCGGCCACGATGCGTTCGTAGGAGCTACTCCAGAGAACTACTTCCATCCACCAAACCCTCTCAGGCAGATGTTAGTATCGCAGCCACCTTTGCCGGGAATCACGAAGAAGGTCCCCGACTTCCTATGGCTGCCCAATGACAGCCAGACACAGTGGGCTGTCATGGTCGAGATAGAAGACCCGAAAAAGCGCTGGTTCACAGACAGGTGTCAGCCGACAGCACAACTTACCCAAGCACTGAGCCAAATCGCCAGCTGGAAGCAGCATCTGAGCTCTCCGACAAATCAGCTGCTTTTTCGAGAGATGTACGGCCCCATCGGCTACCACCTTGAGTTCAAGTACTGCCTCATCTACGGGCGTCGAGACGACCCTTCTCGGACTCACGATGCAATCGGCTCACTTAAGGCGCTGGCACCAGATATCGTAACGATGACCTACGATCGACTCCGTCCCGACGAAGGTGCGCGCAACCAAATTTGTGTTAGACACTTGAACGGAAACTTCAAAGCGATAACCGTGCCAGCAACATACAAGACCTCACCAAGCGACGCTTGGTACGTAAAGGATATTACCAACAAGTCGCAGGCGGTGCACGAAAGCCCTCATTTCACCCCAGACCGCGCAGACTTCCTCGCTTCCCGTTTCGCCTACTGGGAAGAGCAGTTCAGCGATGCGCGATACCAGGTCGGCCGAGATCCTCATTTTGGAGAATGACGACAGTTGGGCTCGGCATCTATGTCGACTACTGTAACGGGCTGTGACCACCATGGACCGTCCGTCAGAACCAACTCGCTGGAAGATTCATGAAGAGCGCCTCGTAGACGACACCCGCAAGCTCAACGTCAGCATCGCCCATGTAGAGCTTCCAGACGGCGTGCACTTCGAGCAGTGGGTCTTGCGGATGCCCAAAGCGGTCATGACGCTGGTTCTGGACGATGCCCGCGAAAACGTGCTGATGCTCTACCGACACCGCTGGATCATGGACCGTTGGACCTGGGAACTCCCCGGCGGCTACCTCGACCCGAACGAGGACCCAGCTGCCTGCGCTGAGCGCGAAGCGATCGAGGAAACCGGCTGGAAGCCTCGTAGCGTCCGCCTGCTGACAACGTTCCAGCCCCTCACGGGCACCGCCGACTTTGAGAACCTGATCTACGTCGCCGAAGGCGCAGAGGACACCGGCCAGCAGGCCGACATCAACGAAGCCGAACGCGTTGCCTGGATTCCGCTGTCCTCGATCAAGGACATGATCGCCAAGGGCGAGATCATCGGAGCAGCCGCGCAAGTCGGCCTACTTCACGTCCTCGCGTTCGGCTAGTCCGATGCCAACAGCCGTCATCTCCGCGTAGAGCGCCTGCACCGCAAGCTCAGCGCGGAACGGCTGGAGACGCCGAGCCACGTCCTCCAGGTACGCCACAGTCCGGACGGAGTGCATGTTCCCCGCCATGCGCAGAGCACTGGTGCCCGCTGCGCAGGCTTCCTCAACGCGCCGCTGATCAGCCAGGATCGAAGCAAGCAAGGCCGTGTTGAACAGCCGCCCTCGGTCGTACCCCTCGGTCATCTCCAGCGACCGCCGAGCGAACCGCTCCGCTTCCTCAGGCCGCCCGAGATCCCGGAAGCAGTGCGCGAACTTCGCCGCCATGTACGCGGCATCGAAGTACCTCAGCCACTCCGGCACATCCGAGCCCGCCGACGAGAACGAAGTCTCCGCATCCCCAAGCGCCACAAGGCATCCCTTGGCATCATGACGCAGCGCGAGGCCGTGAGCCTCCATCACCGCGGACTCAGCTATGAGCGCGGAGATGCCAGTCCGGCCGGCGTTGTCTCGCGCAGCTCTCGCCAGGTCGACGGCGACGAGAGGCGATCGAACGAAAGCCGCGTGATGGCTCATGCCAGCCAGCATCTCGGCTGCAAGCGCGTCGTCACCGACGTCCTGGCAAAGCTGGAGCGCCTGCCGCAGATGCTTGCGCCCAGCGCTGGCGTCACCGACGTCGTACGCCATCCATCCAGCGAGCTGATTGAGTTCCGCGACCGCTCCGAACAGCTCCCGCCGCACACCGTCACGGAATCGACCACCGCGCAAGAGAGGTACGGCTTCGCCTACGAGGTAGTGGCTGACCGTCGCGCGCGCATGCCCACCGCCAAAGCGGTTGTCGAGCTGCCTGAATGTTCGCGTCATCGCCCGCAGCGTCTCGACATCGGCCGTCCCGACGATCCGCTCAACGGCCTCCGGTGACGGCGCATTGAACCAGCCAAAGCCGGACTCGTACGGCATCACCGAGGCAGGCGGCACGTCGTCCTCGGCGAACCGGAACCACAACAGCGCCTCTGGGATGCGGAGAGCATGCGCCCACTGCTCAAGCTTGCTCAGGTCCTGAAGCGGCTCGACGGTGCGTTCCAAGCGGCTGATCTGTCCCTGCGTCAGCCCGAACCAGCGTCCGATCTTCGCTTGGGTCAGAGCCGGATCATGCTCTTTCCGGTAAGCCTCGATCACGTGGCCGAAGTGCCTCGACCGCAATGCAGCGCTAAGGCGCGGACGGTCCCAGAACTCGGCAACCTTGGCAGGCGCACGGGACGCCTGAACATCGCGACGGACGCAGGGCGCACACAGAAATGCGCGGTTGTCACTCGCCAACCGCGTTCCGCATCCCCGGCATTGCCGAGGCGTATCCCGTCCGCCCATCACCGTCCCTGACCTGCGATCAAGCCCGAGTGTAATCACACGAGCACCCGCTGACGTGCGGATATGAGCGGATTGGATATCTCAGTCACCTGCGTGGTGGGTTCATAGCCTCAGCGCGCCGATCGTCGTGTCAGGACGACTCGACGGGAGGCACGAGATGGGGTTCTACGTACTCGCTCGACCAGAGGAAGGAGCATTTTCAGCGCTGGTCGAGCACATGCCAGGCGCACCGTCACTGATGGCCGCAATCGGTGACTCGCAGATTGCAGTGCAGACGCCAGACGGCCCGGAAGGCCTGAAGCTCGCCGCTCAGTTCGCGTGGGGTCTCGCGAAGGCAGCCACCGAGTTCGCGGCCAGGTGCGAGGAGTTGCACCAGGCGGCCAGCAACGCGGAGCCAGAGACCTTCGCACCGGTGAGTGAAGGCGAGATGGCCCGCTGGAGCGCACTCGTCGGGCGTGCCGAGTGAACCGGTGGACGCTGGAGCTGGTGGCGCTCTTCTGCTGCTTGGTGGTCTTGCTGCTGGTGCGGGTGGCGTGTTCGCGAGCGAACAGGTCCTCGCAGCGCCAAGTGCCTTCGCCGAAGCAGTCCAAGTCGTCGCCGTGTGCGTCGTGTGGGCTTGCGTCGCTCTGTACGCGATTGCCTGCGGTCTCAAAGCGGCGTGGCGACGCCGAACAGCCCGCCAACAAGCTCGCCGAGTCGCTGCCGAGCTCGCCAACTCAGTCGCGGCGATCCAACGCCGCCTTGCCGCAGAGCACGACGACTGACCGAACACCGGCCGCAGCCTGATGGCCGTCTGATCAACCGAAACGGAGCCGCGACGCAGTTCGCGAGCACGTGCGACAACTCAACACAAGCGCCAGAAACCTATACACACAAACAAAACTTGAGGCTACGGCCTGCGGAGTGGCACATCATCCCCTGACGAGAGCAGCACGAGGGTCAAGCCCTCTGGGGTGCCACAGAAGGCCGCAACCACCACACAAACACTCCCTTTCACAAACACAAGTAGGGGTAGATCCCCGCGCTGCCTGTGTTGACGCGTCGTGGCTCCACGACCGTGAAGGGGAGTGTTTCTTGTGGGGCCATCGCCCGACGAGATGTGGGAGTGGGCCGAGCAGCAAGCAGCAGCCGTGCCCGCCTGGAGCGAAGAACGCTGGCAGCGCGTCAACGCGATCTTCGGCGTTCGACTCGCCGACGAACGGGCCGCCCAGCACCAGCAGGAGGCCGCGTGATGAGCGGCCACGAGATCAACCTGCCGCCCGAGTTCGTGTCGTTGGCGAAGGGTGCGGCGAACAAGCAGGACTTCCACCGCTGGAAAGAGATGGTCGCCAGCACGCGCGGCTGCTCCGCACCGATCCGTCTGGTTGGCTCATCCGCCACGGTCGACGCCGCGACCGGCGAAGTGCTCAGTACCTACTCGACGTGGGACGAGCCGAACGAGTACCTGCTGACCGCCTGCGGCAACCGACGCGCGAGCCGGTGCGAGGCGTGCTCGCAGGTCTACGCCGACGACACGTTCCATCTGATCAGGTCGGGGCTTGCCGGAGATCGCGACGTTCCGGCCTCCGTCGCGTCGCACCCTCGGGTGTTCGCCACGTTCACCGCGCCGTCGTTCGGGCCAGTGCATGCACGGGTCGTGGACGCGGCCGGTGCTGTTCGTCCGTGTCACCCGCGCCGTGAAGGCCCCTCGTGCCGTGCCAAGCACGAAGAAGGCGACTCAGCAATCGGGCAGGCGGTTGATCCGGACAGCTACGACTACGCAGAAGCGGTGCTGTGGAACAACCGTGCTGGCGAGCTGTGGCACACGTTCGCCGTGTACCTACGCCGGCATCTGGCCGAGGCCCTCGGAGTCACGCGCTCGAAGCTTTCGAAGGTCCTGCGGGTCGAGTACGCGAAGGTCGCCGAGTACCAAGTGCGCGGCCTGGTCCACTTCCACGCCGTGATTCGGCTCGACGGGCCGTCCGGTCCGGGCGAACCGCCGCCGTTCGGTGTGGACGCGGGGATGTTGTGCGATGCGATCAACAGCGCTGCCCGCGTGGCGCGAGTTGGCGTGCCTGGGTTCTCGCAGACGATCCGTTGGGGCAAGCAACTCGACATCAGGCCGATCGAGCACGACGGGGACGGCTGGACGGATGCCAAGGTGGCGCGGTACATCGCGAAATATGCCACGAAGGGAGCCGAAGCCGCGGGAACCGTTGATCGGCAGATCAGGAGCGTTGGTCACCTGCATCGCGTTCGCGGTCTGTCAGACCACGCGCGCCGGATGATCGAGACGTGTTGGGAGTTGGGCGGCCACGAGGACCACGCGTACCTGAAGCTGCGGGAGTGGGCGCACATGCTCGGGTACGGCGGGCACTTCTCGACCAAGAGTCGTCGGTATTCCACGACGCTCGGGACCATGCGCAGCGATCGAGCGAGGTTCCGAGCTGATCTCGCTCGCGAGCTTGCCGGGCTTGATCCGCTTCCGGCTCATCAGCAGACCGTCTGTGTTGGTGACTGGGCCGTTGCCGGTGTCGGCTACACCAACGCAGGCGAAGAGTCGTGGGCCGAGCTGATCCGTGAGCAGCATCGGTTAAAGCCTGTCGCGCGGCCGGCCGACACGGACTCGGCTGCATGACGGTGGTTCAAAGTTTCTTCTCCCTGTTCAAGGCGCTGGCTTCGCCAGCGCAGGCGCCCTCCTCTTCTGTCCACATCCCCGCCCGCTGCGCGCGGCCTCCGGCCGTGCTCGGGACGGGGCGCGGACAGAGAGAGCGACTACTGGCGGCAGCGCATTGACGAGAAGACGACCGCCGATGTGCACCAGGCCGTGACGATCGCCGATGTGGCTGATTGATCGAGCTGGGCACGGCGATCGACGCCACGCCACCGCTTCGCGCCGTCGTGCCAACGGGCCAGGCAAGTCTGGGAACGTCGTGGCATGCTTCCCGCCATGAGTCCCAAGCTGTGCATTGCGCAAGATCCTGAAGCGGATGCGTTGCTGTCCAGCAGCCCTCTTGCCCTGCTCTTTGGCATGATGCTTGATCAACAAATTCCTATGGAGAAGGCCTTCAAAGGCCCAAGAGACATCGCAGATCGCATGGGCAGCCTCGACGTCCACCGCATCGCAGAAGCCACTCCAGACGAGTTCGCTCAAGTGATCGCCGAGAAACCTGCGATCCATAGATTTCCCGCTTCGATGGCGAAGCGCCTGCAAGCCCTCGCTCAACACCTGATCGAACACTACGATGGCGAGGTCGTATCTATCTGGACACAAGGTGATCCAGGTGGAGCAGAGGTACTTAAACGCCTCAAGAAGCTTCCTGGGTTCGGCGACCAAAAAGCCCGCATCTTCTTAGCACTTCTCGGCAAACAACTCGACGTTCAACCAGAAGGCTGGCGTCAAGCAGCAGGCAGCTACGGCGACGCCGGCACATATCGAAGCGTCGCAGACGTACGTGATTCTGCAACTCTTATGCAAGTGCGGAACTACAAGAAGTCCAGCAAGGCGCAATCAAAAGAGCTGCAGCACCCAAACTAATCTGCATCAATGTCGGCGTCGCCTTGCAGATTCTTAGGAAGTTGCACGCCAACGTTCCGCATGAAGTCCCTTTCGAGCTCCGCCAAGAACCTCGCCCTCTCGCCAATAAAGCTTGTTGCATCACCGCCTCTAAGGGCAACCAAGGCCTGAATCGGAATTCCATGACTTTCAACAACTTCGAACTCAACATCAACTGAGAGATCTTGAAGTGACCTCTTCACCGACATGCCGGCCTTGGTAGGCAGTACAACCCTATTTGCGGGGTTCGACACCATCGGACCTGAACCGAACACATGGCGATAAGCACTGGAGTCAGAGCGTGCGAGCAAACCGACAACATCGATAGGCCTACCCGAAGAGTCCAGCCTTCGATGAAATCGTTGCAGCTCCCAAATCAAATAGGCGCGGATACGAGCACTACGCATGTCGAATCGATCAGGAAAAGGACGCGCAACCTGACCCGAAAGATCAAGGTCAGCATGCCCCGCAGCAAAGCCCTTCATCTCTTCGAGGGCAATCTTAATCTGGGTCGTATTCGCGCCAGCAAAGAACCCTGACCAGGATGTGCTCCAGAACCATTTGATCAGCAGTTCGCGCTGCCATGACGATGCACTACCCGCAACGCCGAAGAATGCAGAAAGAAGCATCACCTGAGCATTGTAGGGAACTAGCCTAGCCAGAGGAACACCGATCTCATCTCGAAGAAAGTCAACCGCCTTTCTCAATGCAACTTCAGTCAGTTCGACAGCGCTGGCCAGTCGGTCCTTTACTCGATCGGCAAGGACGTCCCATCGGGCCTCTTGCACGTCCTCCTCGCCAGCAATGGCTAGCACACTGCGAAAGATCGTTATTGACGGGATCTGGCCATATCCGACGTCGCCAAGACTCTCTTGTATCGAGGAGATCCGGTCAGCAAGGCTCTCTGTGCCGTCAGCACGGTAAGTCAGAGCTGACACCATTTGATCTGGAGTCATGGACTGCCCACTGCTATTTAGCCGCGAGAAAACCTCAACCGCATGACTAATATCGCTACCAACAAGCCTTACTACAGCCATCTTGTATGACTTGATGCGGAGCGCAAGCTCTTCGCCCTCGTCAATTAGATCATTGATGTTTTCACGGTCGGAGCTCGATAGCTTTCTAGCGTACGCCAAGAAGTCCATCGTACGAAGAACCGAACGCAGAGGAAGATAGTTCTCAGGTGGCGGCTCCAGCGACTTCCAATGCCGGAACTTGTTGGCCCTATCATCCTGCTGACCCAGCACTCGATAGATTTCCCACATCCATTCTTCCTGGACACGAGGTTCCATAGGAGGAGGGCTACCGTGGGGGCGCCGAACCAAGCATCCATAAAGAGTACTTAGCCGCTGGTGTCCATCAAGTACATACGCGTAGGGGCCGCCTGCAGAACTGGGTATATTGACGCCAGCGATAGTGTCTAGACTAGGAAGTTCAAGCGGCGTTTCCCATATAAGAACACTACCAATAGGGTACCCGCGCTCAATACTGTCGAACAGGTCTGTCATCTGCCCCGGCCGCCAGACAAACGGCCTTTGGAATCTTGGTACCCGCAGGCGACCCGACGAGATCTCTCCGAGGAGCTCCTCCAGAAGCATGATTTCAGGCTTTACGGCGATCTCGCTACTACTCCAGTTCATCGCCACTCCTACACCACGCTTTCAATGACTGATAGAAGAGTCTCTATCTCTTGAGCAACTCCGGCACCGATCCTGTCGAATTCTTCAACCTTCAGCCCGGCGCGATACCTGTGCAAACATTCCAGAATGTTCACGCCAAAACCTTCACCTAGCGCGGCAACGACGACAGGTGAGATGCCAGCATATAGTGCTAGCTGCGTAGGCTTAATTGCCGGATCCGAGTTCTTAACAGCAAAGCCTTTTTTCATGTCGAAGTAGCCGCGTTGATCCGAGTTCAGCTTCTTTAGGTTCTTCAGCTTCGTCGACGTGATGCCAGGTTTGCCAGTGAGCGCCAGAATCCTGTTTGGTGCATAATTCTCGGCCTCGCGCAGTTCAAGTACATGCACAAGAATACCTGCCGCACGCATCTCGTTTGCCTTGGAGTGACTTAGCGTTTTCTCGCCAGGATTGAGGCGATCACTGTCTAGCAGTGCTACTACGCGCGGCTTAATCTTGAACTTGCCTACCTCGTCCATGGCGACAAGTTCAAGCCGCGACCCGCCGGAGTGACGCACAGCCAGCCAATCTCTTTCCAGCGCTTTCGAGATTCGCGAAGCCCGAAAGACATCCACGAGCGCATCCACAAAGTGGCGATCGTTGACCAAGTCCTCAACTACCAACACTGCAGGACAACAAAGGTCATCGGTAGCGTCTTCAAGATCGATCAGGGGCACTTCGTACGGCGCACGTCCTTGGCTGGGTGATGACCACATCACGTCAACTACTGCCTTGCGGCCGAGTGCGGCGACCGAAGCGGAGTGCTTAGGAGCGTGCACTTGGAAGTAGTGCTCCGCCGCCTCAATTACTGCAGGATCGGTTATCCAACTGTGCCGCTCTTCCGTGAAGCATCTGAAAAGTCGAAGTATGTGAATAAGCGAGTCTGGAGATTCCCCGAAGACGTCCGCCGCCAGCCTAATCTCCACTGGCATCCGCCTTCTCAAACTGCGCTTTCAGGATTCCCCGAGTTTCTTCGTAGTCCTCAGAGAAAACACCTTCTGGCCAGTAGTCCAGATTTCCGTCAGAATCGATGTTTATTCGCCGCGCGGATGCAGATCCGCCAACGTTGTCCACAAAGTACACGGCGACGGAATCTGGAGACACCTGTTGCTCTGCAATTCGACGCCGAAGGCGAAGCAGGAAGGTTTCACTGTGTGTTTCAATCAGGAACCGAACATTCGTATCACGGGCTGCCTGTAGATATAGATCCGCAAGAGGGGCGTGTGCTGCGGGATGCAGGTGCAGCTCAGGCTGCTCGATGATTTCAAGAACCGGCCGCAGTGGAGGCCTAAGGACATCAAGGGCACGTTGCACGAAAATGGGCAAAGCCTGCGCAATGCCAGTTCCTGTATCAGCAAGATTGATCTCAAGAGTTTCATCGTCTTGCGATCGAAGCACGACAGCATGCATTCCGCTCCGCTCGACGACATCAATACTCCACCCAAGGAGATTGCCACCCAATGCGTCGTTCAATTGCCGCAGAATTTGACCCTGCTGCCTGGTGGAGTCGCTCGCGAGAATACTAGCGGTGTTTTCACCACTCGCGCCCACATCAGTCGGCATGCGCACGGGCAGGCGATACAAGCGCGATGGGCGATCACGAAAGGGACCAAGATAGCGGATCGTATCGAATCCGGCTCGCACTCGACTGGAACACTCAAGAAGCTTTTCTATGTGCTGATCAGGGATTTCGCCAATGAACTCGACACTGACAGGAAGTAGCCCATGGAACTCGGCCTTGATCCCGCTATACACGTCAGATCCGACCCTAAAAGTGTAGCTATGGGGCTCTTCAGGCGGATCTTCAGGTTCCCACTCGAGTTGGAGATCGACCCCTCTGGTGCTCAGGCGTAGATTGCTGACGATCTGCATCCGATATTCATCAATATTCTGAATTCGAGCATCGACCTGTACCGATTCTCCATCGTCGCCCTGAACCGTCAACTGAACGTGAAGGCTGCCATGCGGCCGCCCCCCATACAGAAGGTTCCCGAACGAATCGACTATCTGCTCGGTAAGGACATCGAGATCAAGAGGGCTGCTTGAGTCAGTGTCAATGCCTGTTGAAAGGACCAGCGGGGCCCTGACAAGCGCACTTTTCCCAGAGTTGTTCCGTCCGAGCACCACGGTAACGGGACGAAGCTGCACCTCTTGCCGCTCAACAAAACAGCGGTAGTTGCTCAGTCCCATAGTTACCGTTGGCATGCGCACACTCTAACTGCAGGTGAGGCTGACAGCGTCAGGAGCGAGCCGCGTGGACCTGCCCGTCGACGCACTCGCGGCTGATCTCCAGTCGTCAGCGACCCTGGCCGAGCTGGCAGACATACATTTACTGATGTCTTGTGACCAGCAGATCCCGATGGAGAAGGCGTTCTCCGGCCCCAAGGTGCTCGCCGACCGCATGGACGGCCTGGACGTGCACCGCATCGCCGAGGCCGACCCGGAGGCCTTCGCCACGATCATGGCCACCCCGCCCGCCGTGCACCGCTTCCCCGGCTCCATGGCCAAGCGGGTGCAGGCGCTGTCGCAGTTCGTCGTCGAGCAGTACGACGGGGACGTCACGAAGATCTGGGCCGAGGGCGACGGGGCCGCGGTGTTCAAGCGGCTCAAGGCGCTGCCGGGGTTCGGCGAGCAGAAGGCGAAGATCTTCCTGGCCCTTTTGGGCAAACAGTTCGACGTGCGGCCTCAGGGTTGGCGTGAGGCTGCCGGGCACTACGCCGAGGAAGGAAGCCGACGTAGCGTCGCTGACGTGACGGATCAGAAGTCGCTGCTTGAGGTACGTGACTTCAAGAAGGCCGCCAAGGCCGCCGCGAAGAAGTAGCACCGACGGCTCATCGTCTGGTCCACTGGACGCACGCCGCCACCCCGAACGAGGTGATCTCGCCTCGTGAGAGAAGGGGCGGTTCGCGTTGCGCATCAAGGCGATCGGCGTTTTCACGGTCCTCGTGCTGGGTCTGACGGTCAGCACCGCGGACGCTGCCACGACGTGGCCGGGTGACTCCGCCACGAAGACGGCCGACGGCACGAACGTGTTCGGCAAGAACCTCAGCGGGTTGTCGTTCGAGAGTGCGAACGTCGTGTGGGCGGTGAAGAACGGGCCCTCCACGCTGTACCGGCTCGTCCCGAGCGGCGGCACCTGGAAGGTGGAGCAGAAGAGGTCGCTGCGGTTCAAGAACGGGCAGGGCGACCCGGACGCCGAAGGCGTTGTGAGCACGCCGGACGGGCTCTTCGTCGTCACTGAGCGGGACAACGACAACGGCGACGTCAGTGCGCCGATGGTGCTGAAGTTCGGCAGCGGCAGCAACGCGATGACGGAGTGGAAGCTGCCGGGGATGCCGTCGGTCGACCCCAACGACGGGCCCGAGGCCATCTCGTGGGTGCCGGACGCCTTCCTCACGAAGCAGAACTTCAAGGACGACACCGGGAAGCTGTACAACCCCGCCGACTACCCCGCGCACGGGAGCGGGTTGTTCGCGGTCGGGCTCGAGGCGACCGGCGGGATCTTCCTGTACGCGTTGCAGGACAGCGGGGCGAAGCTGGTCGCGAAGTTCGCAGGCGGGCTGCCGCAGGTGATGGGTCTGGAGTTCGAGAACAACAGGCTCTGGGCCACCTGCGACAACAACTGCAGCGGCCGGTCGACCACTCTCGCGATCAGCGACGGCAGGTTCAGGGTCACGGCGACGTACGACCGGCCGTCCAAGCTGCCGAACGTGAACCTGGAGGGCTTTGCGATCTCGCCCGCCTGTGTCAGCGGCAAGAAGGTCGTGTTGTGGTCGGACGACGACAACACCAGCAGCCACGCGTTGCGCAGCGGTTCGCTGAACTGCACTGCCTGAGCGGGATTGTCGGGGTGCGCCACTAAGCTGCCGCGCGTGACCGCACCCCACATCCCCGGCCTGACCGACCTGAGACCGTTGGGCGCAGGCGGGTTCGCCACCGTCTACCGCGCCCATCAGGCACAGCTCGGGCGTGACGTCGCGGTCAAGATCGACAACCGGGTGCTCGCCGACGAGCGCGATCGGCGGCGGTTCCTCCGCGAGGCTCATGCCGCTGCCAAGTTGTCTGGGCATCCGCACGTCGTCGGGGTGCACGACGCGAACATCACCGCACACGGCACGCCGTACATGGTCATGGAGCTGTGCACTGGCGGGTCGCTCGCCGATCAGCTGGACCAGCGCGGGCCGTTGCCCCACGAGCAGGTCCGCGACCTCGGCGTCAAGCTCGCGGACGCACTCGCCGCGGCACATCAGGAAGGCGTGCTGCACCGGGACATCAAGCCCGGCAACATCCTGGTCGACCGCTACGGCACGCCGAAGCTGGCCGACTTCGGGCTCGCGGCGCTGCTGGACGCGCAGGGCGGCAGCACGGTCACGCGTGACGCCCTGAGCCCCAGCTACGCGCCGCCGGAAGCGTTCGCGATGGCGGAACCCACACCGCAGGCCGACGTTTACTCGCTCGCCGCGACGCTCTACACGCTGCTCGCCGGCAAGCCGCCGCGTCCGGTGCCGTGGCCGATCACGTCGTTCGACCAGCTGGGCGAGATCCTGCGCAGGCCGGTCGTCGCGGTCGACGGGGTCCCGCCTGCTCTCCACGACGCGCTGGCGAGGGCCCTGCATCCGGACGCCAACCTGCGCACGCCGAGTGCGGCGCAGTTGCGTGACGAGCTGCGCGATCCGATGCGGCAACCCACCGTGCCGGTCACTCCCCCGCCCAAGCGCAAGACGTGGCCGTTGGTCGCCGCCGCGGCAGGGCTCGTCATCGCGCTCGGCGCGGGTGTGCTCGCCTGGAACCTGTTCAGCAACGAACGAGCAGGTGCCCAAGGCCCTGCGCCGGCGACGACTCAGCCGGGCGGGGCTGAGGACGTCCCACCGTTCCTCAAGAAGTGCGACGCCGGGTTCTGCGTCGACAAGTCGACCTGCTTCCGCGGGATCACCAACATCGGCGGCATGCCGGCCGTGGCGCGGAAAGTCGGCAGCTGTGCGGACGAGCACTACTGGGAGGCGTTCGGCGGAGGCTGGCTCTCCGGCGAGATCCCGGCGGTCGACTCCGACGAGCTGCTGGCCTCGGCCGAGGTGAAGGACGTCTGCACGCCTGCGGCGATGAAGGCCAACACGCGGTCGACCGTCGACACCACCGGCTGGGAGATCACCGCGGTCGGGTTCAAGGACGGCACCCGCAACTACTTCCTCTGCCTCGGCTCGCATCCCGAGGAGGGCGAGGTCGTCACCAGCGCCTTCGGCAGCTGAACAAATCCACTTGCGACGATCACTAACGTAGAACGACGTGCGTGTTCACGCCGATTTGATCATTGCTGGATTCCGAAGGTACTCGACCTACCGACAAGCGATGCTGGCCGGAATGACCACGAACGTGGTCTTCGGTCTGCTGCGGGTCGCCATCCTCGTCGCCGCCCTCAAGGCGGCGAACGGTGAGATCGCGGACTACGACATCGCTGCCGCCAACACGTACGTCTGGATCGGGCAGGGGCTGCTCGGGTTCGTCCTGTTGTGGGGAACCAACGAGCTCGCCGAGCGCGTGCGATCCGGTGACGTAGTAGTAGATCTTTATCGGCCATGGCACCTGCAGGGTGCGCTGCTCGCGGAGGACGTCGGCCGCGGCGGTTACGCGTTCCTGACCAGGCTCGCGCCGCCGATGCTCCTCGGCATGCTGGTGTTCCCGTTCCAGTTCCCCGCCAGCCCTTACCAGTGGCCGTTGTTCCTGGTCAGCGCGGTCATCGCGCTCGTCACCTGCTTCGGCTGCCGGTTCCTCGTCGAGGTCAGCGCGTTCTGGCTGCTCGACAACCGCGGGCTGTACGGGTTCTGGAACATCTCGTCCGGTCTGCTGTGCGGGCTGACCGTGCCGATCGCGTTCTTTCCCGAGTGGGCGCGGGAGGCGCTGTGGATGACGCCGTTCCCGGCGTTGGTCCAGGCGCCGATCGACGTCTTCCTCGGCCACGGGAGCGTCGTGAAACTCCTGCTGTACCAACTGTTCTGGGCCGCGGTCGTCCTCGCGCTCGGCCACCTCGCGCTGCAGCGAGCGGTGCGAAAGGTGGTGTTGCAGGGTGGCTGATGTCATCTACCCGAGGCTCATCGGCGCGCGGCTGAGAAGCCAGATGTCCTACCGCGCCTCGTTCGCGATGGACTTCGTCACGCAGGTGATCGCGCAGTGGTACGAGCTGATCGTCATTCTGATCCTCTTCACCCAGATCAACGCGCTCGGCGGGTTCACCAGGAACGAAGTACTGCTGATGTACGCGTTCGCGGGCGCGGCGTTCGGGGTCGCGGACCTCTTCGCCGGTCAGCTCGACAACCTGCCGACCTACATCCGCACCGGCAGCTTCGACGTGTTGCTGATGCGCCCGCTCGGCACGTTGCCGCAGATCATGTGTTCCGACATCCGGCTCAGGAGGATCGGCCGCATCACCGGCGCGCTCGCCGTCATGATCTACGCGCTGACGCACGTCCCGATCGAGTGGACGCCGGCGAAGGTCGTGCTGGCCATCGCGACACCGATCGCGGGCTCGGTCATCTACAGCTCGGTCTGGGTGGTCGCCTGCTCGGTGTGCTTCTGGATCGTGGAGGGGCGCGAGTTCGCCAACGCCGTCACGTACGGCAGCAACGCCTTCACCTCGTACCCGATCAACGTCTACTCCCGGCCGCTGCGCTGGGTGATGGCGTTCATCGTGCCGGGGGCGTTCGTCGCGTACTACCCGAGCCTCGCGCTGCTCGGGAAACAGGATCCGCTCGGCCTGCCGGGCTGGGTCGGCTGGACATCACCGCTCGTCGCGGCACTCGCGGCGGTCGTCGCCGGGCTCGTGTGGCGGTTCGCGGTCAGGCACTACCGGGGAACGGGATCATGATCGAGGTCAGCGAGCTCCGCAGGGAGTTCAAGGTCGCCACGTCGAAAGGCTTGCGGCGCAAGTACAAGACCGTCACGGCGGTGGACGGCGTCACGTTCGGCGTGGAAGCGGGTGAGGCCGTCGGGTACGTCGGGCCGAACGGTGCGGGCAAGTCCACGACGATCAAGATGCTGACCGGGATCCTGGTGCCGACCAGCGGCCACATCCGGGTCAACGGCGTGGATCCGTCGAAGCAGAGACGCGATCTCGCGAAACGCATCGGCGTCGTGTTCGGCCAGCGCAGCCAGCTCTGGTGGGACCTGCCGCTGGTGGACAGCTTCGACCTGCTCAAATCCATCTACCGCGTGTCAGCGCAGGACTACCGGACGCGGCTCGACGAGTGCGTCGAGCTCCTTGGCCTGCAAGAGCTTCTGATCACTCCGGTGCGGCAGCTCTCGCTGGGCCAGCGGATGCGCGGCGAGATCACCGCGGCGCTCCTGCACGCGCCGGAGCTGCTGGTGCTCGACGAACCGACAATCGGCCTGGACCTGGAGTCCAAGGAACGGCTCAGGGAGTTCCTCTCGGACATCAACGCCCGCCGCGGCACGACGCTGCTGCTCACCACGCACGACCTGGACGACATCGAACGCCTCTGCCCGCGGCTGATGGTGATCGACCACGGCCGGGTGCTCGCCGACGGCCCGCTCGAGGAACTGCGCGCCGAGGTCACGCCGGAACGCGAGCTGGTCATCGACCTCAGGGAACCCGGACCAGCACCGGACGTCCCAGGAGTAACAGCGGTGCGCAGCGAGGCCAACGGGCTGCGGCACCACCTCACGTTCAGGCGAGCGGAGATGACGGCGGCACAGTTGATCACTCAGGTGGTGCGGCAGGTGGAGGTCCACGACCTCGCCGTCGTGGAGCCGGAAATCGACGACGTCATCCGGAAGCTCTACCAACGTCAGGTCGCGCAGGACATACGTAGGTAGAGTCGTGAGTGACACAAACGGACACATCGGGCAGAAGGAGAGCGAATGCGCCTAGTTGGACCGCTGGTTGCAGCCGTCATCGCGTTGGGCAGCCTAACGGCGTGCGACGCGATCCAGGGCGTCAGCAACACCGCGGACAAGGTGAAGCTGTGCGCCGACGCGATCCAGCTGCTGGGCTTCTCGCCGGACATGAGCGACCCGCAGAAGGCGCTGGAGGACACCCAGGCCAAGGCGAAGGAGCTCGAGGCCCTCGCGAACTCCGCGCCGGACGAGCAGGTGAAGAAGGCTCTCGAGGAAGCTGCCAACGGCATGCAGAACGTCAACTCCGCGGCGGACTGGGTGCAGAAGAAGGCCGATCTCGCCGCGAAGGTTTCCTCGGCTTGCGGCGGATGAGCCCTTGAGCCCTGTTGCGCACCTCCGGCGTCGGCTTAGGCTTAACTCGCCTACCTCACGCCGCACACCGGAGGTGTTGCAGCATCATGCAAGCAACAGTTGGTGACAGGCTCCACGTCCACAGCCGCTCCGTGGGCCTCGAGGAGCGCCTGGGCGAGATCCTCGAAGTGCGCGGGAACGACGGCCATCCGCCGTACCTGGTCCGGTTCAACGACGGCCACGAGGGCCTGGTCTTCCCCGGCCCCGACTGCATCGTCGAGCCACGCGGGGCCGTCTAACCCAGCACGGTCGCGATCAACTCCTCGGCGAGCTGAGGAGTCGCTGCTGCCACGCCTGACCACCGACGGGTCAGGTCGGGTTCGAACGTGAACGGGCGCCCGTGCAGGTCGACCAGCACTCCCCCCGCGGCGGGCACGGTGACCAGCGCCGTTGCGAGGTCCATGATCCGGTGCGTGCGGCTGCCAGGATCGATGAACGCATCGACGGTGCCCTCGGCGACCAGCATGGTCTCCAGGCAGGTCGTGCACAGCACCCGGATGCGGTCGGCGCGGTTCGCTATGCGCATCCACGCGTCCTGAGTGCCTGCCTTGGGGCGCATCATGCACACGGACGCGCCGTCGAGCGAAGTACGTCCGGTCGTGCGGAACGACGTCGGAACTCCTGTGCGCGCATGCCACGCACGGCCCGTGTCGAACCACGTCGTCAAAGCTTCAACAGCCGTGCCATCAACGACGACAGCGCCGGCGAAGCACGAGAGAGGAACGCCGAACGCGGCGTTCGCGGATCCGTCGACCGGGTCGACGACGAGGGTGACCGCCGAGCCGTTGTCCACGAACCCGGCTTCCTCGGACAAGAGGTTCACGCGATTGCGGTGGATGGATTCCAAGATCGCGTCTTCGACGATGCGATCGACGCGCATCGTCGGTGTTCCGTCAGCGCCGTCCGCTACTTCTTCGCGGAGTTCGAGGCGCGTGTGCAGCGATCGGGCCCGCCCGTACGCCGCCGACGCCGCGCGGGCGGCGTCGGCGAGCGCGGGATGCACGTCATCGGAGAGTTGTGGCTGGGGAACGTCCCATGGAATCAGCACGTTCCCCACACTGCCACGATTTAGATGAGGCCGAGGCCCTTCACGGCGTCGCGCTCCTCGACCAGCTCGGCCACGGAGGCGTCGATGCGGGCGCGGGAGAACTCGTCGATCTCCAGGCCCTGGATGATCTCGTAGCTGCCGCCGGAGGTGCGGACCGGGAACGACGAGATGATGCCCTCGGGCACGCCGTACGAGCCGTCCGACGGGATCGCCATCGAGGTCCACTCGGTGCCGTTGACCCAGTCGTAGACGTGGTCGATGGCGGCGTTCGCGGCCGACGCGGCCGAAGAAGCACCACGGGCCTCGATGATCGCCGCACCGCGCTTGGCGACGGTCGGGATGAAGTCGTTCTCCAGCCATGCCTGGTCGTTCACGGCCTCGGCGGCGGTCTTGTCGCCCACCTTGGCGTGGAACAGGTCCGGGTACTGGGTGGCGGAGTGGTTGCCCCAGATCGTCATGTTCTGGATGTCGGTGACCGCGACGCCGAGCTTCTTGGCGAGCTGCGACAGGGCACGGTTGTGGTCCAGCCGGGTCATCGCGGTGAAGCGCTCGCGCGGGACGTCCGGCGCGTGCTGCTGAGCGATGAGGGCGTTGGTGTTGGCCGGGTTGCCGACCACGAGGACCTTCACGTCGTCCGCGGCACCGGCGTTGATCGCCTCGCCCTGCGGCTTGAAGATGCCGCCGTTGGCCTCGAGCAGGTCGCCGCGCTCCATGCCCTTGGTGCGGGGGCGGGCGCCGACGAGCAGAGCCACGTTGACGCCGTCGAACGCGGTCTTCGCGTCGTCGGTGATCGTGATGCCCTTGAGCAGCGGGAAGGCGCAGTCGTCCAGCTCCATCGCGGTGCCCTCGGCGGCCTTCAGCGCCGGGGTGATCTCCAGCAGGCGCAGGTTGACCGGGACGTCCGGACCGAGCAGGTGGCCGGAAGCGATGCGGAAGAGCAGTGCGTAGCCGATCTGGCCGGCCGCACCGGTGACAGTGACGTTCACGGGCGTGCGGGTCATGAGCCTTCCCGAATGACGGTCCTCGTTGACGTCGGGCGGGTCGCCCGGCGACCCGCACGTTACCAACACATGGAGAGTGCGAGAGTGTGAGAGTGGACAACCTGGTCGAAGAGGTCGGCGCTGACTACGCCGACGCCGTGCTGCCCGGTCAGCATTGGGAGAAAAGGGCTTTCACCGACTGCGACTTCACAGAAGCCGATCTCCGCGAGTTCGTGACGACCGGGTGCACGTTCACCCGATGCGACTTCACCCGGACGGACCTCGGCGAGTCGAAGCACCACGCGACCGCGTTCCGGCAGTGCACCTTCGACCGCACGGTGCTGACTCGTTCGTCGTTCACCTCGTGCAGCCTCATGGGTTCGAACTTCGTCGACTGCGTACTGCGGCCGATCACCTTCACGGAGGTGGACTTCACGCTCGCGTCGTTCGTGAAGGCGCCGCTGTACGACCTGAAGCTGGGCGGGCAGCGGTTCCGCGAGACGAACCTCAGCGAGGCCGACCTGCGCAACACGGATCTGAGCCAGGCCGACCTGATGGGCGCGCGGCTGCTGGACACGAAGCTGGAGGGCGCGGACCTGCGCGGGGGTCACCGGGGCCTTTGATCAGCAGCTCCGTGACCCGCGTGGGAATGCTCGTCGCCGGCGGGATGACGACGTAACGCGGATCCGGCACCAGCACCGTGAACTCGGGGTTGTAGAAGTACAGCGTCACGCGGCGGTAGTTGCTGTTGAACAGGTTCTGCGGCATGTAGACGCCTGGCGGCGGTTCGGAGATCCGCCACTGGTTCTCGCTGTTGCGCTCCAGCCTCACCGCTTGCTGGACGTCGCCGAGCCGCGGGACGAACGAGTTGTCGTTGCCCAGGCGGCCGACGTACTTGCCTTGCAGCAGAACGGTTTGCGTCTTGTCCTGCGGTGCAGGCGGTGCCTGTGAGGCCGGCACGGTGGAGAAGGAAGTCTCGATGATCGTGGGGTTCCTGGTGTCCCACTTCTTGTCGGCTTCCGGCGTCAGGTAGGCGCGGGCGGCCGCGAAGTCGCGGTCGGGGTTCGAGGTCGCGTCGATGAAGTCGCGCACGAGCATGAACGGGTCGATGTTCTGCCGCGGCTCGGGAGCGCTGACCGTGTTCGTGGCCTTGCTGTCCTTCGACCCGATCGGCTTCGGCTGGGTGTTCGTCGGGATCGCGGCGCACCCCGACAGGGTCACGAGGACGAGCACCAGCAACGCGAGCCGCTTCACCGCACTTCCTCCGAAACCTCTGTCTGCGACGCGGGAGGCCCGTCCACGGGCTCCGCGGGCTGCCAGGTGATCTCCTCCGGGGTCAGCTCGACCTCTTCCGGTTCCTCCGCGACAGCTGGATCCTCCGCCACCGCACCGGGTGCGAGCGCGATCGCCGCCGGCAGCGGCAGCGGGCTCTCGCGCAGCTCCTCGCCGTGCCTGCGGGGCAACGTCAACCGGAACACGGCACCGTGGCCGGGCTCGCCCCACGCCTCCAGCCAGCCGCCGTGCAGTCGCGCGTCCTCGAGCGAGATCGACAGGCCCAGACCCGTGCCGCCGGTGCGGCGGTTGCGCGAGGGGTCCGCGCGCCAGAAGCGGCTGAACACCAGCTCCGCCTCGCCCTGCCGCAGACCGACTCCGTGGTCCCGCACGGTGATCGCGACGGCGTCCTCGTTGCCGCGCATGGTCAGCTCGACCGGCTGGCCCTCGCCGTGGTCGATGGCGTTCGCGAGCAGGTTGCGCAGAATCCGTTCCACGCGGCGGGAATCGAGCTCCGCGGTGAGCTCGTGGTCCGGCAGGTCCAGCACCACCGGCGAATTGGCGGTCGTCGCGATCGCGCGCACCGAGTCGTGCGCGCGGCGCGCCAGCACCCGGATGTCGACCTGTTCCGCGGACAGCTCCTCGACACCGGCGTCCAGCCTCGAGATCTCCAGCAGATCGCCCAGAAGCGACTCGAACCGGTCGAGCTCGTCGACCAGCAGCTCGGTGGAGCGGGCGAGTCCGGCGGGGAACTGTTCGCGCGAGGCGTGCAGGACGTCTGCGGCCATGCGCACGGTCGTCAACGGCGTGCGCAGCTCGTGCGAGACGTCCGAGGTGAACCGGCGCTGCAGCTGGCCGAACTCCTCCAGCTGCTTGAACTGGGCCTGGATCGACTCGGCCATCTCGTTGAACGACTCGGCCAGGCGCGCCACGTCATCCTCGCCGACGACGTGCATGCGTTCGTGCAGAACGCCGTCCGCGAACCGTTCCGCGACCTCGGCCGCCTGCCGCACTGGCCGCACGACCTGACGCGTCACCAGGTTCGCGATCAGCGCGAGCAGGACCAGCAACACGATTCCGCCGACCACCAGCGTCGACTGCACGACCTCCGCGGTGCGCTGCTCCGCGGTCAGCGGGAAGATCAGGTACAGCTGCATCGAACGCGCGGACGTGCTCATCGGCAGGCCCACGACGAACAGCGTGGTGGGCGTGCCGCCGCGCTGCACCGTGTGGATCTGGGTGCCCTCGTCGCCGTTCTCGACCATCTCGCGCAGGCCGCGCGGGACGTCCTCCAGCGGTCCGACGGACGGCACGCGCCCCGCACCGCTGGAGCCGAGCCCATCGGCCAGCACCGGTTCGAACGCGCCGGCGCCCGCCGTCGTGGCATCCGTGCCGGTGCCGCCGACAGCGAGCTTGTTGATCGCGCTGGTGAACCGCGTCTGCACGCTGTCAGGGCCGGGGTTCAGGCCGACCAGGTCCGACTGGATCAGGTTGCGCGAGGCCATCGCCTGGCGCACCGCGGCGTCGTCCTTGGTGTTCAGCAGCTGGTTGGTGATCTGCATCTGCAGCACCATGCCCAGCACGAACACCACGGCGGACGACAACGCGAGCGTGGACACGACAACGCGCAGCTGCAGCGAACGCCGCCACAGATCACCAAACGCAGCCCACCGCTTACGCGCTTCCTCGACGAGGAACTGCGCCTTCGCGACGACCGGCCGAACGAACCTCATACGCCACCTGTCACGGAGGGCCGGCCTTGTACCCGACACCGCGGACGGTCAACACCACCTCGGGGTGCTCCGGGTCCCGTTCGACCTTGGAGCGCAGCCGCTGCACGTGGACGTTCACCAGGCGCGTGTCGGCGGCATGGCGGTAGCCCCACACCTGCTCGAGCAGCACCTCGCGGGTGAACACCTGACGCGGCTTGCGGGCCAGCGCGACGAGGAGGTCGAACTCCAGCGGCGTGAGCTGGATCGGCCTGCCCTCGCGCAGCACCTCGTGACCGGGGACGTCGATGGTGAGGTCACCGATCTGCAAGACCTCGGACGGCTCGGCCTCGGTACGGCGCAGGCGCGCCCGGATGCGGGCCACCAGCTCCTTGGGCTTGAACGGCTTCACCACGTAGTCGTCCGCGCCGGACTCGAGGCCCAGCACCACATCGACCGTGTCGCTCTTCGCCGTGAGCATCACGATCGGCACGCCCGACTCGGACCTGATCGCCTTGCAGACGTCGATGCCGTTCATTCCCGGCAGCATCAGGTCGAGCAGCACGAGGTCGGGCTTGAGCTCGCGCAGCGCGGGCAGGGCACGGGCACCGTCGGCGACCACCGCGGTGTCGAAGCCCTCCCCGCGCAACACGATCGTCAGCATCTCCGCCAGGGCGGGGTCGTCATCGACGACGAGCACGCGTGCCTTCATACTCAACATCGTCGCACTCCCGGTCGCGCGTTCGCGCACCACCCATGTTCCGTTGCTGCTGGTGGCGATGTGCGCTCGTTCGGTAACCGGCCGGAACTGTCGCTCCACGTACCCCACCTCGCCCGATTCGACCTGCTCGTCGCGGGAGTATCCGCACGACGCTCACCTTTCGTTACCAGGTGCTCTCAGGCCGTGCGGACGGCTGAGGCCAGCCAGATGCGCGCGTCGCCCACCTTCCGCGGGTCGATGATCGCCGGTACGGCCCGATCGTGCCGTGCGGCAAGGTCGACCTGGTGCGTCACGGTGGCGTGCCAGCCGTAGCCGTCCAGCCACTCGACGGGGTCCTCCACGTCGGACTGCCAGCGGGCGTCCATCGTGCCGAACCGCTCGTGCACGGCTCTCATCTGTGGCAACTCGCGAAACTCGCGGTTGACGTGTTCGAGCGCGAGGGTACTGCCACCGGCGGACAGCGCACTCACCCAGTACATGATCTGCTCGCCCGCGTCCGGCGGCAGAAACATGAAGAGGCCCTCCAGCAACCATGCCGTGGGCCTCTTCGGGTCGAACCCCGCGTGGATCAACGCTGTCGCCCAGTCGTCCCTCAGGTCGCACGGGACGACTGTTCGTTCGCAGGTGGGTTGGGCGTGCAGATCGTGCAGGGCGTCCTCTTTGAACTCGATCAACTCGGGCAGGTCGAGCTCGAAGAGTGTTGTGCCCGGCGGCCACTGCAGCCGGAACGCTCTGGTGTCGAGGCCCGCCGCCATGATCACGACCTGGGGCCGGGCCGAGCTGAGGAGCTGGTCGTCGAAGTACCGGGTGCGCAGGACGAAGTGCTCGCCTGCGAGGTTGCGGACGCCGTTGAGGTCGCTCGCGGAGCCGGCGGCCTCCACGAGTCCTGCGGCCAGGGGGTCGTCGAAGAGGCGGCGGAGACGACTTTGTTCATCGGCGCGGGCGGCAGCGATCAGGACAGCCGTACGGGCGACACCGGCCGGGGGGCGCTGCAGAACACGCTTCAAATCGTGATCTCGTATTCACTCACAGTGACGTACCGGACACACGATCGTGTCAACCGGTACACACGTGAGCGACCACTCAAGGAGTGAAGAGTGGTTCCAGAAGCGAATGAAAGTTCACGTTTGACCGCCCGTCGACCACTTGCCACGGGGCCAGCCAGTTGATGTTCGCCAATCCGTCGTAAACGACCCCGCACCGGGCCTGCAGCCCGCCATCGGACTCGTAGATGTCCCTGGCGCGCGAGTCGTCGTCCTGCTCCCGCCTCGCAGCCCTCTCGGCCGCGACCTCCACGGGCACGCGCAGCAGCAGATGAAGATCGGGAACGGGCAGACCGAACCGGTCGATCTCCAGCGCGCGCACCCACTCGACGAACTCGCCGGTCTCGTCCTGGTGCAGCCGCGCGGCGTTGTAGGCGGCGTTGGACGCCACGTAGCGGTCGAGCAGCACGACGTCGTGCCCTTCGAGGTCCTTGCGGATCTCGTCAGCCGCGCCGCGCCGGTCCAGCGCGTAGAGCACGGCCATCCCGTAGACGGAGTCGCTCAGGTCGCCGACCTTGCCGTAGAGGGCGTCGCGGACCAGGTCAGCGTGCACGCTCTGCCCGTAGCGGGGGAACGCGTGGCTGGCCACCGTCCTGCCTTGGGCGTTGAGCGCCTCGGTCAACCCGTTGGCGAGAGTGCGCTTACCCGCCCCGTCGAGGCCTTCGATCACTACGAGCTTTCCCACGCCCGAACCCTAACCGCACCGGTACCAGCCACTCACACGGCGCAGCCCGTCCCCCACACGGGCGAAATCCGATCTTTCGATCACCAGAACGAGTGACTACGGTGAACAGTCACACGGCGCGTGTGAAGGGTAGGTGCCGCGGTGGCCGCGGAATCCGGGCACGCCGAGTCGGTCAACGAACCGAACGGTCACCCGACCGGGGGTCTGCCGACCCCTCTCGCCGAGACGCTGCGCTACGGGCCGTTCCACCGCGCGTTGCGGGAGGCGATCGCCCACCGGGGCCTCTCGCTCGCCAGGCTGCGCGCCCACCTCGAACAACTCGGTGTCCATGTGGGTCAGTCAACGTTGTCGTACTGGCAACGGGGCCTGCGCCACCCCGAGGTCCCGCGCGCCATCAGCACGGTGCGCGCGCTCGAGACCGTGCTCCGCCTACCGCCATCGTCCTTGTTGGACCTCATCGGACCGCGCCACGCCAACACCTACGCGCCACGACCGGTCGCGACCTGGCCGGATCCCGCGCCGCTGCTCGCGACGTTCGACTCCGTACCGGAGGCCGCCCGCGGCAACGCCGACCTCGAAGTGCTGTCCGTGCACGACACCGTCCAGATCGGCATCCACCGCGAACAACGCTCCATCACCACACGGCTGGTCGTGCGCGCGGTGCGGCAAGGGCCCGATCGCTACCTGGCGGTGCACCGCGGCGACGACGGATCGGTGATCGAGAACGCCTTGGTCAGGGCCGGCGAAGGCTGCCGGCAGGGGCGTCTGCGCCGGGAAAGCGCTTCCCGCGACCTGGCCGTCGAGATGCTGTTCGACCGGCGCCTCGCGGCAGGCGAGGAACATGTCTTCAGCTTCACGATCGTCGACGACACCGGCAACGCGACTCCTGGGCACCACCGGACGTTCCGCGACGTGTGCGCGTCTTATCTCGTGCAGCTCTCGTTCCACAGACGAGCGATGCCCGCGCGCTGCATGAAGCAGTTCCGCGCCTCGGCCGACGCGACGCCGGTCGACGTCGACGAACTGGTGTGTGGTCTCGGCGGCGTCGTGAGCGCGTACTTCGGCGATGTCGGCCCAGGAATTGCCGGCATCGCCGTCGAGTGGAGCTGACCCGGGGTCTGGGGTGTCCCCAGAGGACACTACGACCGACGTGGTCCGCGCTTTCCGCGGACACACGTCCCCAAAGCGCGAGGAAAGCGAGAAGGCTAAGAAAGACCGGCGGCCCGCAAGGGGCCAGACCGGTTCCGGAGTTAGAAGGAAGCCTTCTCATGGCCTCGCGTAGACCACGCTAGCAGCGGTGCGGGTCAGTCCGACAGCAGTTTCCCGAGTTCGGCAACCGTGGTAACGGATCCGTCCTCGCACTGCGCCAGTCCGATGTGGATGGACTGACCATCCTTTGTGGATCCTTTGCGCTCGAACAGGTTCTTCAGCCTCGCCACAGTGAAGTACCTGCGGCGCAACGCCGCGTTCGCGATCAGCTTGACCAGGTCGCGGTTCTCCTCGACCTTGTTGCCCCACGACGTGCCGCGCAGGTAGAGGTGCAGCCAAGTGCCGAACCAGGTGTCACCCTCCCGTTCGAACATCACCGGCAGCGCGACTTTTCCCTTGCCACGCATGGACGAACGCGCCCGCACCGTGCTCGGTTCGAACGGCTTGCCCATCTGGTCGAGGTCGCGGCTCATGAACCCGAACATCGACTCGGCGACGTCGTCGAACCCCTCTCCCGAGTAGATGTTCACCTGCGGCACGACGTACTTCGCGTCCATCGCATCGCGATGCAGATCGATGAACTCCGTCGCACCGTTCGTGGCATCGGTGACATCACCGGAGTAGAAGGCACCGGTGGCCTTCAGCTGCGTCCACGACACGTGCCCCTGGAACTCGAAGTTCTCGTTGAGCAGCACAGCGGACAGGTCGTAGTCGGTGCGCTTGACGTGCTGCCGCCAGTGCACGAAGAACCGCAGCACGTCGCCGTCGAACGACAGCTTCGACCCGCGCGAGAGCACGCCGAAACCCTCCTCGGTGCCGGACACCGGCACGACGACGTCGAGCACCTCGTCGTCGACGACGAGCTCGCCGAAGTCCGGCAGCCTGCGGATCAGCTCGTCCTCGACGACCTCGGTGACCGCCTGGACGGCGTCGGGGTCGAGCGGCGCGCGCGTGTCGTCCGCGATCCACACCCTGCGGCCGCGGCTCGCGAAGACGCGTGCCGTGTCCGGCTCGGCGCGGTTGGCCAGGTGCTCCAGCACGGACACGAGAACGCGGCCGGACACCTCGGGCACCGCTGCCTCGACGTGCTCCGCGACGTTGTGCGCACCGTGCCGGAGCAGCCGGTCCACCTGGCGCAGCAGCATGCCGGGCGCGTTGGAAAGGATCTTGATCGCGCTCTCGGTGTCGTTGTCCGCGAACGCCATCTCGACCTGACCGGCGAACGACCGCGCGACCTTCTCCCCGCGCGCCACCGCGAACACGTCCTGGGCGTGCTCGAACGGGTGCTCGTGCGGGTGCAGCCGCTCACCGAGCCGCTTCCACGCCTCGCGGTTCTGGTGGACGTCGCCGAACTTGCTCGACGCCACCTCGTTCAACGCGGCGAGCAGCGCCCGGCGTTCGGGCCTGCGGAACGACCGGAAGCGGGTCGGCTCGTTCAGCGTCACGTCACCGCCGGACGCCTCCGCGGCGCAGCGCAGCACATCGGTGACGGTGTCGATGCCGCTCAGCGGGCGCTGCGCGACCAGTCGCGCGGCGTTGAGGATCACGCGGTTCTCCCTGACGGGGACCTCGGCCGGCTGCGCACCGTCCAGGCAGAGGACGGCCAGTTCACTGAGCAGCGCCCGGTCGTCCTCGGCGAGCGGGATCGGGCCGGCGGCGAGTTCGAGGTAGAGGCGGCGCACCTCGTCTTCGAGCGTGCCACCGAGGCTCAGGACGGTGATGCGGTCCTTCAGCGACGGGATCAGCTCGTCGTGCGCTTTCAACATCTCCTCGTAGGTGTGCTGGACGCGGCCGTACTTGGGCAGGTCGAGCAGGTTGCCGCGGAAGCCGATGCCTTTGGCCAACGCGTCGTCGATGCATTCCAGCCAGAACGCGACGGTGTCCGGCACGTTGTGCGGAAAGTCCTTGAAGTACGGGTTGTGCTGGGCCTGCGCACCGATCAGTTCCTTGACCGCGCAGACGACGGTGACGGCGTACTCCTCGGCATCGGCCAAGGTGGAGACGTGTTCGAGCAGCTCGCGCGAGGCCTTGAAACCCGCCTTGATCAGCGCGGCGTCGAGCTGTCTGGCGGTCGCGCCGCCATCACCCGCGGTGCCGTCCGACAGGGGCACGCGCAGGGTCTTCTTGATGATGGTCGTCCGCACCTGGTCAGTAAAACCCGCACGTCAACCGAGTTCCGTGCCCACAAATTCCACCCGTTTGGGCACGCTGTTGTTTTCCCTCCATCGCCTAACGTCGAGTCCATGAACGGCGATCCGTCCACTCCATACAGTCGTGACCTGGGCGATGAGTTGCGCCAGGTGCGGGAGCGCTACACCACGTTCCGCGCGCGGCGGATCGCCCGCATGCTCGGGTGGGATCCGGGCAAGGTCTCCAACATCGAGCACGGCAAGGTGCGGGCCAGCGAGATCGACATCGTCCAGTACCTGGGCCGATGCGGACGCCCTCAGACCTTCATCGAGGACTTCCTGAACCGGTATCGGTCAGCGTTCGACCACTACTTCGTGCAGGTCCCGGACAACCTGCGCACGATGTCGATGGCGGAGTCGACGGCCGACAAGATCACCACCTACAACATGACGACCATCCATGGCCTTGTGCAGTCCGAGCAGTACGCATCCGCGCTGTTCGAGGCCCGTGGACTACACACTCCGGAAGTGATCGAGAGGAATGTTCGCTTCCGCATGGAACGACAGGCGATCCTGCGGCGGCCCAATCGCCCGCACTGCACCTTCTACATTCACGAGTACGCCCTGCGACTCAAGATTGGCAGCGGCGAGATCATGGAGGACCAGCTCATGAGGCTGCTCTTCCACACCCATGTCATCCGGATCGTGCCTGAGGCAAGTGGCGCGGCAGGTGCCCTCTCTGCCGAGTACATGCTGTGGGAGTACGAGAAGCGCAGCAGTGTGGCTTACACGGAGTCAGACCTCGCCCAGGTGTTCGTGCAGGACCTGGCGGGTGTCAAACGGTGTAAGTCGATCTTCGCGAGTCTGGATGCGCTCGCGCTCAATGAGGAACAATCGCGGTCGATGGTGGCGGATCTCGCCAGCCGATCGCGGGAGGACCTCAGTGGCCGGAAACTGCACCTGGCGTAAGAGCAGCTACAGCGGCGGCACCGATGGGAGCTCGTGCGTCGAGGTGGCGTTCACCCAGGTCGTGCGCGTGCGTGACTCCAAGAACACCTCAGGCCCCGAGCTCGGGTTCAGCGCTGACGCCTGGCAGGTGTTCGTGAGCGCCTTCAGTCGCTAGTGCGCCGCGTTGTCCCGCTTCTCCTGGGATGCCTGGCGGTCCTGAACCTGCCGCCGGACACGGTGAGCCCTGCCGCCCCCGACGTGATCTACCACCACGGTGTCGTGCTCACCATGGAGGCGACCCGGCAGCAAGCCGAGGCGATCGCCGTCCTCCGCGACCGCATCGTCGCGGTTGGCGACGACCGGGACGTTCTGCCGCTCGCCGGCCGCACGACCCGTGTCGTGGACCTCGAAGGACGCACGGTGATGCCGGGCTTCCTCGACTCGCACGCCCACTGGATCGGCGACGGGGAAATGGTGGGTTACTGGCCCGAGGCGGCGGTCGATGCGGCGTTGCGGCGCGGGTGGACGAGCATCAGCGAACAGTTCGTCGACGACGAGCGGCTCGCGCGACTGCGGGAACTCGACCGGTCCGGGGCGCTCCGGCTCCGGGTCAACGCCTACCTGCCGGTGAACTTCGAGGACGACAAGTTCGGCGGCTGGTACCTCGGGCTGGACCCGCGGCGCTCGTACAGCCCGCACCTGCGCCTGGCCGGGGTCAAGCTGTTCCTGGACCACGACTGGGGCACCCGCTTCCACTGGAGCCAGGCGCAATTGAACGACTACGTCCGGGTCGCGCATCGCAACGGCTGGCAGGTGAGCGCGCACGCGATCAGCGCGCAGGCCCTCGACCAGTACCTGACGGCGGTGGCCGAGGCGCTCGCCGGGCACCCGAGCCAGAACGCCCGCCATCGGGTGGAGCACGCCGTGCAGCTGCGTGACGACCAGCTCGCCCGGATGCGGGAGCTGGGCCTGATCGCGTCGATCCAACCCGGTCTCCCTGGCGACTCCGCGAAGGAGCCGGGGTTCGGGAAGCTGGTGGCACGCGGCCAGACCGGGTGGATCGCCCGGTGGCGGGACCTCGTGGACAGCGACGTCCGCACCATCGGGAGCACCGACATGCCGTGGCTGGTGCTCGTCCTGGGCGGTCATGCCACCGAGCTGCAGCACGGGTCGCCGCTGGAAGCCGTCCACCAGGCGGTGACCCGGCAGAGCTACCTGGGTCGTGCCCCTGAGGACTGGCAGCTGGCGCAGCGGCTGACGGTCGACCAGGCACTGCGGTTGTTCACGATCGACGCCGCGTACGGCACGTTCGAGGAGGACGTGAAAGGGAGCCTGGCGCCGGGCAAGTACGCCGATCTCGTGATCCTCTCGGACAACCCGACTTCCGTTGCGGTGGACGCGTTGCCGGGCATACGTGTGCTGGCGACCGTCGTAGGCGGCAAAGTCGAACACTGTGCTGACGAACAAGTGTGTTCGAGTCAGCTCAGGTCGTAGGGCACCGGCAGCCCCAGCGCCCCGAGGAACCTGGCGGTCTTGACCTCGACGAAGACCTCGGCGTTGTCGATCTCATCGACGTCCTCGTCCCATGAGAAGTCGTCCGGGTCCTCGTCCTCAGCCAGGTAACCGACGATCTCCGCCTGCTTGGCGGCGACGTCACCCTCGTGGTGCAGCGCCCACCACGCGGCCAGGCCCGAGGCCTCACGGGCGACATCGGTGGGATCGGAAGCATCGGGGTTCTCGAAGTACGTGCGCGGCGTGAGCCCGAGGTAGGCGACGCCACTGCCCGGACCGGCAGGCGCGTAGACGACCGAGGTGATGTCGCTGTCGTGGATGTCGATCCACAGCCACGGCTCCGTGAGCGGTGGCAGCTGGCCCTCGGACAGGGTCGTCCACTGGCCGTTCTCGTAGGCGTACGTGCCGAAGAATCCCACGGCGAACATGAAACAGGGGTCCCCCGCGACGTGCGCGGGAGACCCCTGTCAGCGGGTGCTCAGTACCGGTAGTGCTCCGGCTTGAACGGGCCCTCGACGTCGACGTCGATGTACTCGGCCTGGTCCTTGGTCAGCTTGGTGAGCTTGCCGCCGAGCGCTTCCAGGTGGATGCGGGCGACCTTCTCGTCCAGCACCTTGGGCAGGCGGTAGACCTCGTTGTCGTACTCCTCGTGCTTGGTGAACAGCTCGACCTGCGCGATCACCTGGTTGGAGAAGGAGTTCGACATGACGAACGACGGGTGGCCCGTCGCGTTGCCGAGGTTCAGCAGGCGGCCCTCGGACAGCACGATGATCGTGCGGCCGTTCGGGAAGACCCACTCGTCGACCTGCGGCTTGATGTTGTTCTTGCGGATGCCGGGGTAGCGGGCCAGGCCGGCCATGTCGAGCTCGTTGTCGAAGTGGCCGATGTTGCCCAGGATCGCCTGGTGCTTCATCTGCGCCATGTGCTCGACGGTCACCACGTCCTTGTTGCCCGTGGTCGTGATGATGATGTCCGCACGGTCCAGCACGTCTTCGAGGCGCTGCACGTCGTAGCCGTCCATCGCCGCCTGCAGGGCGCAGATCGGGTCGATCTCGGTGACGATGATGCGGGCGCCCTGGCCGCGCAGGGACTCTGCCGCGCCCTTGCCGACGTCGCCGTAGCCGCAGATGACCGCGACCTTGCCGCCGATCAGGACGTCGGTGCCGCGGTTGAGGCCGTCGATCAGCGAGTGGCGGATGCCGTAGCGGTTGTCGAACTTCGACTTGGTGACGGCGTCGTTGACGTTGATGGCAGGGAAGAGCAGCTCACCGGCGGCGGCCAGCTGGTACAGGCGCATGACGCCCGTCGTGGTCTCCTCGGTGACACCGCGGATGCCGGAGGCGATGTTCGTCCACTTCTTGCCGTCCGCCGCGAGCGAGGCGCGCAGCGTCTCGAGGACGATCTGCCACTCTTCCGGGTCGTCGTCCTCGGCGTTCGGGACGACACCGGCCGCCTCGTACTGGACGCCCTTGTGGACGAGCAGCGTCGCGTCGCCGCCGTCGTCCAGGATCATGTTCGGGCCCTTGCCGTCGGGCCACGTCAGCATCTGCTCGGCGGTCCACCAGTACTCCGGCAGCGTCTCGCCCTTCCAGGCGAAGCAGGGGATGCCCTTGGGCTCCTCCTCCGTGCCGTAGGGGCCGACGACGACGGCAGCCGCCGCGTGGTCCTGCGTCGAGAAGATGTTGCAGGAGGCCCAGCGCACCTCGGCGCCCAGGGCGACCAGGGTCTCGATGAGGACGGCCGTCTGGATCGTCATGTGCAGCGAGCCCGAGATGCGGGCGCCCTTGAGCGGGAACACCCCGGAGTACTCGCGGCGGAAAGCCATCAGTCCGGGCATCTCGTGCTCGGCGAGACGGATCTCCTTGCGACCGAACTCGTGGAGCGACAGGTCAGCCACTGCGAAGTCGATGCCGTTGCGGGTCTGCAACCGGTCCGCGGTCATTGCGAAGTCCTCCAGGGCACTTCAGAGAGGGTGTCGTCCGACCATACCGCCCGCTGATGCACCACTATGACCCCCACGCTGGGTGAGGGAGGTCTCGGGTGTTGATTGCCGGCCCGGACACACGTGTCGTCGAATTGCGTGTACACGGCGTGCAAGGGACGACGCCGCAAACGCTGGTCGACGCCGTTGCGGCCGTGGACGTCGCGGGAGACGGGCTCGGGCGCATCGTGCGTCCCGCGGACAGACTCCGCAGGCCCGCGCCCGGCCCGGTGCTGCAGACCGAGGGACGGCCCATACCCCGCGTCGTGGAGGGGTACCTGTGGGGCGGCATGACGTCCGGCGGTGTGGCCAAGGCCACTTGGGCGCTGCTCTTCCCGTTCAGCATCGCGAACGTCGCGCACTGGATGCTGCCTCCCGTTCCTGAGCGGAACCTGCCTGCCCACCTGCTCGGCATCGGTCTGCGATCGTTGTTGCGGGTGTTCGCGCTGCTGCTGACGGCGTTGCTGGTCGCGCAGATCTCCGTGGTCAGCATGGATCTGCTCGCCGCCCAGTGTCTCCGGCCGGGCACTGCGTGTTTGACCAGCATTCCGGCCGATGTGCGCACGTTTCCCTGGTTTCGGACCTTCTTGGGACTGCTGCCGATCGTGGTGGTCATCTCGGTGATGCGGCGCGTGTCGCACGTCGACTGGCGGATCGAGCGCAAGGAGCTCGCCGAGGCCGAGGACCAGGAGAAACAGCCCGCGTCCGGACTGCCCGGCGCGCACGTCGCCACTGATCCGGACACTCCCGCGTTGCGGTCGTTGCACGTCGTCGCGGCACTCGCGGTGACCTCGCTGATCGCCCTGGGCGGACCGTTGAAGCAGCTCACGGCCTCCGGACAGATGGGCGTGGCGATCACGATCGCGTGGGTCGTCGCGCTGGTGTTCGTCGGACTGTCCGTGCTCGGCGTGCTGCTGCTCGACGACCCGACGGGCGGCGCTCCCCATCGCGGCGGGCGGTGGCTGCGTGCGGCGCTGGGCAGGACACCTCGCCGCGTGTTGCTGGCCTTGTCGGTGTTGTTGGTGCTGACAACGCTGGCACTGCAGGAGCAGCTGCCGTTGCGGGTGCCGGGCGCGGACGTGACCGTGCAGGTCGTGGCGTTGCTGATGGCGTTCGTGCTGGTGCTCTTCGGCCTCCTGCTGGTGCCCGCGGCTCTGCTGGCGCGCAAGAGTTGGACTTCGCTGCCGCGCGAGCTGCGTCCCTGGGCTGGCGGCTGGTTCGCCGCGCCGGTGCTGGCGATCGGCGGGCTGCTCGGCGGTGGCTTCGGTGCCGGGATCGCGTTGCCGGTGCGCAAGGCGCTGGGTGACCAGCTGCAACTGCCGGTGGGGTACTCCTACATCACCCTGCTGTGGGGCGTGGCAGGTGCTTTGGCTCTGCTCAGCATGTTCGCGGTGGCCTCGTTCACCGGTGCCGTGCGGTGGCGGGCGTTCCGCAAGGGCAAGGAGTGGGCGCGCGAGGCCTCTCTGCTGCACTCCGGCCGGATGCGTGACCTGCGCCTGGCGACGCGGGCGTGGTGGTGGGCGCGCTGGGAACGCAACCACGGCCACCACATGATCCTGATCATCGCCTCCGTGCTGGTCGTAGGTGCCGTGCTGGCGACCTTGCTGCGCGTGCAGAACGTGCCTCTGCCCGGCTGGACGGTGCCGTTCTCGGCGTTCGGCGTGTTCGTGCTCGGCTTGCTCGCGGTGTCGTTGCTGCGGGCGGTGTATCTCGCGGCACGACAGCCGGAGTCCGGGCGGCGGCTGGGGATCATCGCGGACATCGCGCAGTTCTGGCCGCGCGAGGCGCACCCGATCGTGCCGCCCTGCTACGCCCTGAAAGTGGTGCCGGAGCTGGTTTCCCGCGTGCAGGACCACCTGCGCGACCCCGGCACCCGTGTCGTCCTCTGTGGACACTCTCAGGGCTCGCTGCTCGTCGCCGTTGCGGCGGCGCGGTTGTTGGAGGAACTCCCGCCGCACGATCGCGAGCGGATCGGGTTGCTGACTGCCGGTTCGCAGCTGCAGTGGGCTTACCCGCGGGCTTTTCCAGCTGTGGTGCCGCACGCGTCGCTGGCACGGTTGGCCGGCGGGTTGGACGGACGGTGGCGCTCGTTGTGCCGCGGCACGGATCCGTTGGGCGGCGCGGTGATGACGTGGCGGCGGCAGGTGTTCGACGGAATGCTGCTCGGCGTCGGCTACCGGCCGGACGGCTCGGAGGGTGCGCTGGCACCGGCTTTGCGCGGTCCGACCGGTGCTCTCGTTCTGGGTGGCGACCACTGGTTGCCGGATCCTCAGCGCGGGCCGTTTCCGGGACGGCGGTGGCGGTCAGGCGTGTCGGCGCATTCGGACTACACGTCGGATCCCGAGTGGGACCGGGCGGTGGCGATCGCGGCGGGGCTGTTGGACGTCGACGCACCCGAGTCGCCTTCGTTGCCGTTCGCGCGGAGGCCCGAAACCCGGTCGCGGGACGCGTTGGGCGGCTCCTAGATCGGACGAGCTCACCTGAGAGCCGGCGCGATGTGGCCGATCGCCTCACGCAGGTGCTCCTCGACAGAGGTGGCCGGCACCACGACCAGACCGGACGGGCGCAGATCCACCCACCTCTGCACGGCGATCCGCGCGGCCGCCGACACCGCCGCCGCCAGCACCTCGGCAGCGACCTGGTCCTTGTCCAGCCGCTCAGCGATCACGTCGGCGATCGACGGTTCCATGGACGACACCGAGTCGAGGTAGGCCTCGCGCAACGGCGGCGTCGAGGTGACCAACGCCAGAGCTTCCGAAGGCGGTTCGCGGTACTGCTCGGCGAACGCGAAGACGATCGAGTCGACCAGAGGCTCGGAAGCGGGTCGCGAACGCAGTGCGGAAGCCACTCGCAGGGCGCGTGAGGCCGTGACGCCCGCGACGATGGCCTGCTCACGACTCGCGAAGTAGTTGTTGTACGTGCGCGGCGAGACGTTCGCCGCTTCGGCGATTTCATCGACGCGCACGTTGTCGACGCCCTTCTCCAGGGCGAGGCGCAGTGCGGCGGCCGACAGCGCCGCTCGGGTCTCGGTCTTCTTGCGCTCACGCAGTCCCACGCCGATCACTGTAGAGACCTGCCGCGACACGATCGCTACCGATTGACTTTCGATAGATCACTACCGATACTCGATCGCATGATTGCTGAACGTTGGGCGGTGACCGCCCTCCGGGTCTTCCTGGTGATCCTGTTCGGGATCCTCGTCGTGTTCGAGACGCTGTCCCTGCCGGGAAAGTTCGCGTACATGGCGCAGCAGAACCCGAACGACCCCCTGATCTGGCCTGGCGCGATCATCTCGATCTTCTGGGTGATCTGCGTCCAGGTGGTGATCGTCGCGACGTGGAAACTGCTCACGCTGGTGCGCAAGGATCTGATCTTCACCGAGGCCGCGCTCAGGTGGGTCGACGTGATGGTGTGGGCCATCGCGGCCGGGTGGGTGGTACTGGTGGGTGTGTTCCTCTGGGTTGGCTTCAACGCCGACGACCCCGGCGCGCCGATGGTGCTGTTCTTGTTGACGACAGGAGTCACCGTGTTCGGACTCGTACTGGTCGTGATGCGGGCGCTGCTGCAGCGCGCCACGACGTTGCGCTCCGACATGGAGTCGGTGATCTGATGCCGATCGTCGTGCGCATCGACGTCGAGCTGGCCAAGCGCAAGATGAGCGTCGGCGAGTTCGCGGAGAAGGTCGGGCTGACGCCGGCCAACGTCGCGGTGCTGAAGAACGGGCGTGCGAAGGCCGTGCGGTTCAGCACGCTGGAGGCCATGTGCCGGGTGCTGGAGTGCCAGCCCGGCGATCTTCTCGAGTTCGTGGACGAGGAAGAGGACGCGCAGGTTTCCTAGCCCAGCCGTTTCGCCAGTCGGTCGGCGGCCTCGAGCCGCCCCGACTCGGCGAGCAGGCCCACCGGCGCCAGCACGTAGTCGCGGTCGACGGTGATCTCGGCGGTCCGCAGCACTGGGCGCAGCACCGGGTCGTTGCGCAGCGCCTCGACGATCGGCGTGATGTCGGGCGTGTGCCGGAAGACGCCGCCGGAGAGCACGAGCAACCCGGCTCCGTGCGGTCCGAGCTGGCCGTCGACCTGCCGCAGATGCCTGCGCACGGCCAAGATCGCCGCGAACGACGCCAGCTTCACGTCCACGGCCGGGTCGTCGGGGAGCCAGCCGACGTTCTCGGCTCGCTTCTGCGCTTCCTCGGCCAGATCCTCGGTGGTCAGGCGCTCCGCAAGCGCTTCCTTGACCACACCCGGCGCCGACCAGCGCATGCCCAGGTCGCCCTCGACCGTGCGGCGGTCCGGTGGCAGCGCGACCGTCCGTTCCAGACCTTCGCTGTCCACGTTGGACACCGCCGAGTAGACGTCCGTTGTCGCGCCACCGACGTCCACCACCAACACGGCACCCTCACGGTCCTGCGCGGCCAACCGCGAGACACCGGCCAGCACGGCATCGGGCGTCACGGCTCGCACCAACTGACGGAACCGCGGTCCCCGAGACAGGCCTTTGCCGCCGATCACGTGCTGGAGGAACGCCTCCCTGATCGCTTTGCGGGCCGGTTCCGGGGCGAGCCGACCGACGTCCGGCAGCACGTTCGGGCACGCCACCACGGTCCGTTTCGCCAGAAGCTCCAACGCTTCTGGCTGCGCATCGGCGTTGCCGGCCAGCACGATCGGCACGGCCACTCGTGCGAGCTTCGCGGCGTTGTGCAGCAGGACGGACTGGTCACCGCCGTCCGTGCCGCCGACCAACAGCACGAGATCAGGCGAAGACGAACGCAACGCCTTCACGTCGAGTGGGCCCGCGCTGACGTGCACGATCTTGGCGCCCGCGCTGAGTGCGACCCGGTAACCGGCCTCGGCGCTCACCACGCGTTCCTGACCGACGACCGCGAGCCGCAGCCCACCGCCGGCCGACGAACACGCCAGGATCTCGCCGTCACCCACCTCGGAGCGCAGCGCGTCGATGCCGCGCAGCACCTCAGGAGGCGTGGTCGGATGCTGCCCGGTCCGGACCAGCTCGCCCTCCGGGGTCACCAGAGCAGCCTTCGTCCAGGTGGAACCGACGTCAAGACACAGGATCACGAGGCAAGCTAACTCACCATGAAGCTGACGCCCAAGGTGATCCTCGAAGGAACGCGCCTGACCGGCAAGACGGACCTGGCCTACGCGCTCAACGAGCACCCTCGCCTCGTCGGTCACCGCAAGTACCGCTACCACTCACCGTTGATCTCCGCCGAGTGGAGCGGGTTCACCAACGAACCGTGGGGACGAGGGCTGATCGACTTCGCACCGGAGGAGACCGAACACGCCTTGGAGACCTACGAGACGTGGGTTCGGATGTTCGAGTTGCAGCGCTACTACTCGTGGATCGTCGACCGGTTCCACCTGTCCACGATGGCGTACCAGGCGCGGCAGGGGCGCGAGTTCGACTTCGGCTGGCTGGAGGAACGGCTGAAGCAGCTCAACTTCGCGATCGTGCTGTGCACGCGGCCGGAGGACACGTTCGAGCAGGCACGAGCCGAGCGGCTGAAGGTCAGCGCGAACCCGAAGCAGTACGTCTCGCTGGAGCCGTTCATCGAGGAGCAGCACCAACTCCGCGAATTGGCGGGGAAGTCGATCCTGCCCGTGTTCGAGTTCGACGTGACCCGGCACGGGCCGGACGACGTGGCCGACTGGCTGGAGGAACGCGATCTGCTGACGCTCTAGTCGTCGGCCCTCTCGTGGACGATCCGCATGAACGACGCGAGCTGCGCCAGCTGTTCCGGCGTGAAGAGGTCGATCAGGTACTCGCGAACGGTGTCGACGTGACCGGGCGCCGCCGTCTGCAGCAGGGCCTTGCCGGCGTCGGTGAGCACGGCGAGGATGCCGCGTTCGTCGGACTCGTGCGGTTCGCGCCGCACGAGTCCCGCCTTCTCCAGCTTGCCGATCTGGTAGGTCAGCGAGCTCTTCGACACCACGACGCGGCGCGCGAGCTCGGTCATGCGCATGCGGTTGCCCGGCTGTTCGGACAGCACGACCAGCACGTTGTACTGCGCGTGCGACAGGCCCGCATCGCGCTGCAACTGCTGTTCGATCTGCCTCTCGAGGAGGTGGTACGCCTGGACGAAGTGATGCCAGGCGTGCCCCTCCTCCTCAGAGAGCCACCGTGCGTTTCCCATGGTGCGCAGGTTAGTTGGTGAAGAGCTGTTCTTTGGGCACGACCTGCTGAGATTGGTTCGCGGAAGACCACAGCAACTTGAAGTGCGCCTCGCCGGTCCTCTCCGCGAAGTCGACCTTGATGGCGTACTTCTTCCCCGCCTGCAAGGCGATGGTGCCCTTGTCGATGCGCGCCTGGTGGGCCTGCGACGCGTCCACGACGAGCTTGCCGTCCACCCACACCTTCGCGATCTCGTCCGACACCGCGAGGAACGTGTAGGTGTCGCTGAACCTCGGCTGCACGAACCCGGTCCAGCGCACGGAGAAGTTGTCGCCGTCGAAGCGCCACGCGAAGTTCAGCGACGGATCGGTGCGCGTGACAGGCGTCCCGGTCCAGTTGTTCGTCGGGAAATACTGCGCCCGCAGTCCGTTCCCGGTCCCGGCCGGTGCCGCCTGCTCGCCGCGGACGGTCAGCTCGATCACCGTCGCGACGTCGTTCGTCTTGGCTCCACTCGGTTTCACGTCGTAGCCGTCGCCGGCCTTCACCACCGACACACCCTGCGGGCTGCCGATGACGCGCGCTGACGTGATGTCGAAAGGTTCGAGAACCTTGAGGTGCAAGGAGTTCGACCAGTCGTAGACGCTCAGGTGGAGCTTGTCACCCTTGCGTGACACGGCACCCCACGCCGGGTCGGCCACCCAGGGCGCTGCCCCGGCGCCGTACACCGCGTCACCGTGCTGCGAGAGCCAGGAACCCATGGCGCGCAGGCGATCCGACTCCGGAGCAGGAATGCGGCCGAGCTTGTCCGGGCCGACGTTGAGCAGGTAGTTGCCACTGCGCGAGGCGATGTCGACGAGGTTGCGGGTCAACGTGGTCGCGCTCTTGAAATTCTTGTCCCACTTGGCATACCCCCACTTGCTCGGGATCGTCATGCAGGACTCCCAGAGCTGGCCGTCGATCGGTGCGGACGGGAAGGTCTGCTCTGGCGTGCCGAAGTCGCCGTCGACGACCCGGCGTTCCTTCACCCCCGGTGCTCGCTTGGAGATCCGGTTGTTGATGAGCAGGTCCGGATCCTTGGCCTTGAGGAACGTCTCCAGCTCGGCGCCGTCCTGCTTGGTCCACGGGTTGGGCGGGTTGTTCGTGTCCCAGTCGCCGTCGAACCACAGCAGCGCCGGGTCGTAGCCGTCGATCAGCTCGACCAGCTGCCTTGTACCGCGCGAAGTTCTGGGTCGACCGGGCGTCGGGGTCGTGCCAGTCCCAGGTCGAGTAGTAGAGGCCGAACTTGATGCCCTGGCGGTCCGCCTCGGCTTTGAGCTCGGCGAGCACGTCACGTTTCTTGTCGAACGCGGAGTGGTCGCGCAGGTTCCACTTGTTGACCTTCGTGGGCCACATCGCGTAGCCGTCGTGGTGCTTCGACGTGATGATGATGTACTTCTGCCCCGCCGCTTTCGCCGTGTCGACGATGGCCTTTGCCGAGAACTGGGCGGGGTTGAACGACTTCACCAGGCGCTCGTACTCACCCGTCGGGATCTTGCACTTGTTCATGATCCACTCGGCGTCCTGACAGGTGGAGCCGTCGGACCTCTGGTACTCGCCCTCGAGCTGCGAGTAGCCGCCGAAGTGGATGAACATGCCGAACCGTGCGTCACGGAACCATTGCGTCCGCTCCGAGGTGAACGGGTCGTCTGTGGCGTGATTCGTGCCGGGACCTGCCAAGGGCAGCACCGCCAGCAGCGCTGCGACCAGCGCGTTGAGCATCGGACTCCTCCTCCAAGCTCATGGCGGCACCATGAGCTTGGAGGAGAAGAGGTCCGATGTCTAGATGCCGGGCTCTTCGCCGTGCTTGATGACGGGTTCGGGCTCGACCGGGGCGTAGCCGGTCTTGCCGAGCACCGAGTTGCGCCGGCTGTAGATGAAGTAGACGACGACACCGAGCGCCATCCAGGCGAGGAACCGGACCCAGGTGAGCGCGGTCAGGTTCAGCATCAGCCACAGGCAGGCGAGGATCGCGAGGATCGGCACCAGCGGCACGAGCGGCACGCGGAACCCGCGTGGCAGATCCGGCCGCGTCTTGCGCAGCACCAGCACACCCGCGGACACGAGGCTGAACGCGAACAGCGTGCCGACGTTCACCATCTCTTCCAGCTTGCCAGCGGGGAAGAAGCCGGCAGCGACCGCGACCAGCGCGCCGATGATGATCGTGATGCGCGTCGGCGTCCCGTGCGAACCGGTCTTGGCGAGGTTGCGCGGGAGCAGTCCGTCACGCGACATCGCGAACAGCACACGGCTCTGGCCGAGCATCAGCACCATGACGACGGTGGTCAGACCGGCGAGCGCGCCGACCGAGATCACCGTGGCCGCCCAGTCGACACCGTTGTCGGAGAACGCACTGGCGAGCGTCGCGCGCGTGCCGTCCGGCTGCGTCTTGAGCTTCTCGTACGGCACCATGCCGGTGATCACCAGCGTGACGGCGACGTACAGCACCGTGACGATCGCGAGCGAGCCGAGAATGCCCCGCGGCACGGCCTTCTGCGGGTTCTTGGTCTCCTCGGCCGTGGTCGCCACGACGTCGAAACCGATGAACGCGAAGAACACGATCGACGCGGCCGCGAGCATGCCGAGCACGCCGTACGTGCTGCCTGAGTAGCCGGTGGCCAGCGAGAACAGCGACTGCTCCAGCCCGCTGCCCGCGTCGGCCTCACCGGCGGCAGGCGGGATGAACGGGCTGTAGTTGTCGGCGTTGATGTAGCTGATGCCGAGCACGATCACGAGCAGCACCACCGCGACCTTGATGGCCGTGATGACAGCGCTGACCCGCGAAGACAGCTTCGTGCCGATGACCAGCAGAACGGTCAGCACGCCGACCAGCAGCACCGCGCCCCAGTCGAACTTGACGCCGTCGCCCACCTCGGTCTTCACGTCGAGGCCGAAGAGCCCCAGCGTGGTCTGCAGGTAGGCCGACCAGCCCTTCGCCACGGCGGCCGAACCGACCGCGAACTCCAGCACGAGGTCCCAGCCGATGATCCACGCGGCGAACTCGCCGAACGTGGCGTAGGAGAACGTGTACGCGCTACCCGCGACCGGCACCGTCGAGGCGAACTCGGCGTAGCACAACGCGGCCAGCGCACACGCGATCGCCGCCAGCACGAACGCGAGCGACACCGACGGGCCCGCGATGTTGCCCGCGGTGCTCGCGGTGAGCGTGAAGATGCCGGCACCGATGACGACCGCGACACCGAAGACCGTGAGGTCCCAAGCCGTCAGATCCTTGCGCAGCCTGGTGTCCGGCTCGTCCGTGTCCGCGATCGACTGCTCGATCGACTTGGTGCGCCACAACCCGTTCCCCGGCACGGTGCATACCTCCTTGATGGAACCTGATTCGGCCCACCCTAGAGGTATCCACCATGCGAGATCCCTACAGCTCGCTTCCGATCAGGAGCTGCTGACCGTCGACCGGTCCAGGTCCGGCTCCAGGTAGATCAACCGAGCGTGCGGCACCTTGTTCCGCACCCGCTGCTCGGCATCGTTGATCGCCTGAGCCACCTGGTCCAGCGACAGCTGCGGCTCCAGCGCGATCTTCGCCGCGACCAGGATCTCCTCCGGGCCGATGTACTGCGTCTTGATGTGGATGACGCGCTGCACCTTGCCGGCGGCCAGCTCGTCGCAGATCACGTCGAGGTCGGCGTCGGACGCGCCCTCGCCGATCAGGAGCGACTTCATCTCGATGATCAGGATGACCGCGATGATGCCCAGCAGCACACCGATGCAGACGGTGCCGAGCGCGTCGAAGACCGGGTTGCCGGTGATCATGGTGAGGCCGACGCCCATCAGGGCGAGCACCAGACCGATCAGTGCGCCCAGGTCCTCCAGCAGCACGACCGGCAGCTCCGGCGTGCGCGAGTTGCGGATGAAGCCCCACCAGCTGGCGTCGCCCTTGATCTTCTTGGACTCGCTGATCGCGGTCATGAAGCTGTAGGTCTCCAGGCCGATCGCGACGACGAGGATGCCGACGGCGACGAGCGGGCTGGTGAGACCCTCGGGGTGCTGCAGCTTGTGGATGCCCTCGTACAGCGCGAAAACCGAGCCGAGGCTGAACAGCAGCAGTGCCACCACGAACGACCAGAAGTAGCGGTCGCGGCCGTAGCCGAACGGATGCAGCCTGGTCGCCTTGCGCTGGGCCGTCTTCTGGCCGAGCAGCAGCAAGCCCTGGTTCGACGTGTCGGCCACCGAGTGCACCGACTCGGCCAGCATCGACGACGAGCCGGTGATCAAGAATCCGACGAACTTGGCCGCCGCGATACCGGCGTTAGCCACCAACGCCGCGACGATGGCCTTGGTTCCGCCCCCTGCTGACACGCCTGTCTCCTCGCTGAACCAGTCCGGTTTGTCCGGTGCTGAACCTTAGTCGGTTCCCGCTGTAGCGCGGAAAAGTTGGGCGGATTCGACACCATCCGGTCGAACGATCACCGCGGGATCTGACGCGGGCAGCCACACCGACTGTCCGCGGACCAGCCGCAACTCGTCCCCGCGCGCGTTCGTCAGAACAGCGGCGCCCGCGGTGCAGAGAACGATCTGCGGGCCGTCGTCGTTGATCCGCGTCTCGCCTGCCAGGTCCAACCGGGACAGTTCGAACTCCGGCGCGGGCGTGCGGTAGACCCGGACGCCCGGCGAGACCTCCTCGCCGGTCGACACCGGCATGTCGCCGCACGTGAAGTCGAGCACACGCAACAGCTCGGGCACGTCGACGTGCTTCGGCGTGAGGCCGCAGCGCAGGACGTTGTCCGAATTCGCCAGGATCTCGATGCCCGTGCCGCGCAGGTACGCGTGCAGGTTGCCCGCCGGCAGGTGGATGGCCTCGCCGGGCTGCAGCACGATGCGGTTCAGGAGCAGAGCCGCGAGCACGCCCGCGTCGCCGGGGTAGGACTCGCCCAGCTCCAGGATGGTGCGGCATTCCAGGTCGAACTCGCCGTGTTCCTTCACGTGCAGCACGCACGCGTCGAGAACCTGTGGCAGCAGCGTGCTCAACGAGGTCTGCGGCAGCGTGATCAGCATGGTGAACAACGCCCGCAGGCCGGAGGAGTCCGGCTGCGCGACCAGCATCTCGGTGTAGGGCGCCAGCGCGGGCGCGTCCAGGGTGCGCAGCAACGAGACCGTGCGCTCTGGCGACCGGAAGCCGGCGAGAGCGTGGAACTCGGTCAGCGCGCAGATCAGTTCCGGCTTGGCTGCCGGGTCCTTGTAGTTGCGCACCGCGGAGTCGCGCGGCACGCCGGCGGCCTCCTCCGCGGCGAAGCCCTCGGCCGCCTGCGCCGCGGACGGGTGCG